>JBKCZS010000155.1:0-9909 GCA_046337925.1 bacterium
CCTCGGGCGCGTGGTGCGCACTCGTCATCGACTCGAGGCCCGCGATCTTGGCCATCTCGACACGCGTGGCCGCCGCGTCGTACCTCGCCGCGGGCTTGCCGGCGCGCGCGGCCGCGAGGTCGAGCGCGATCTGCGACTCGCTCTTCGCATACTCGACCGGCTCGATCGCCTGCTCGAATCCCTGCAGGCGACTGGTCGCGTTCTCGAACGAGCCCGCCTTCTCGACCCACGCGGCACCCGGCAGCACCACCGTCGCCATCTCGGTGACGGCGTTCGGCAGCGTGTCGATCGCGACGACGGTGCCGACGCCCTTCAGCGCCGACGCCATCGACGGCGTGACCCAGTTGCTCGGATAGTTGCCCGTGACGAGCGCAGCGCCGTACTTGCCGCTCGCAAGCGCCTGCTCGAAGCCCTGCGCGTTCGCGACAGGCTTGCCGCCCGCGAGCGCCTCGAGCACACGGCGCACGCCGCGCGCGTTCGGCGCCTTCTCGGCGCGGATCGTGAAGCCTCCGGGGAAGGTCTTGTCCTGGCCGTTGACCGGCACCGGGCCGACCGCGAGCAGCGCGTCGGGGTCGATCGACAACGCGTAGCGCGCGAGGTGGAACGCATCCTCGCAGGAGAGCATCGGGCTCACGAGAAGCGCGAGATTCTTCTTCGCCACGGTGCGCAGCGAGGTCATCGCGCTGTCGACCGCGGCGACCGCGGCCTGCCACGCCTCGACCGGCCTGAGCGGGTCGAACGCGTCGCGTCCCTTGACCGAGGGCATCGTCAGGCGCGCGTCCGAGTGGACGAACTTCCAACCGTAGCGAACCTCGTCGGTGATCCACCACTTGTTGACGGCCTCGTTCGCGCGGGGCTTCACGCGGTAGACCTTGCCATCGTTATGCTCGACGGAGATGTTGTCGCCCGACGAGGTCAGGCCATCGATCGACGGGGTCTTCTTCAGGAACCAAACGCGCTGCTGGAAGAGGAAGTCCTTATCGAGGAGCGCGCCGACCGGGCAGAGGTCGACGACATTGCCCGAGAGCTCGTTGTCGAGCGCCATGCCGGGGAAGACATCGATCTGCTCGGTCGAGCCGCGGCCGTCGACCATCAGCTCGTTCGTGCCGGTCACCTCGCGGGTGAAGCGCACGCAGCGCGTGCACATGATGCAGCGGTCGCTGTAGAGGAGGACATGCGGGCCGACATCCTTCTTCGGCTGCTTGTTCTTCGCCTCGGTGAAGCGGCTCTGCCCACGGCCGTACTGGTAGGAGTAGTCCTGCAGGTGGCACTCGCCCGCCTGGTCGCACACCGGGCAGTCGACCGGGTGGTTGATGAGCAGGAACTCCATGACCGCCTTCTGGTTGGCAACGGCCTTGGGGCTGTCGGTGTAGACGACCATGCCTTCGGTCGCCGCCTGCTGGCAGGTGGGGACGAGCTTCGGGAACGGCTCGAGCTTGCCCGACTTCGGGTTCGGAGCCCAGACCTCGCCGAGGCAGATCCGGCAGTTGGCCACCACGGTGAGACCCGGGTGGTAGCAGTAGTGCGGGATCTCGACCTCGTGGTCGAGGGCTGCCTGCAGGATGGTCTGGCCGGGCTTGAAGGTGTGCTTCTTGCCGTTGATCGTGAGCTCTGGCATGGAAGGCGCAATGTAGCCGAACCCCCCGCGACGGTGGCGCGGCTTCCGCTCAGCCTCCCGACGCGGTCGCGGGAAACGTCGCCAGCCGAACCTTGATCCGCCCATCCTCGCACGAGACCGCCTGGACCTCGATGATTCGGCCATCGGCCAGGCGGAAACGCCGCCCCGGGTGGCGCGCCTCGAGTCGCGCGATCTCCGCGACCACGCGCTCGGCAGCATCGAAGCCCAGTTCGGAGAGCGGCACCGGAAGCCGACCGATCCGCACGCGTCCGACCTCGACATGCAGGCGGGCGTCCCCGGCTGCGAGCTCGAGTGGCACGCGCACGGTCCCGACAAGTCCGAGCGCCCGTGGTCCGACCGGAGATTCGACGACAACGGCCCCGTCCTCGGAGCCGATTCGAACTTCCGAAGCGGCGGCGAACGGCTCGAACTCGGGGTCATGCGCGACCCACTTCGGGAGGCGCGTCGCGAGCCACGCGTTGATGTCGGCGGGGTCGATCGCGATAGCCCAGGTCTCCCCTGCCGGATCGCGAACCTTGGTGACGGCGGCGATCAGCGCCTGCTCGAGCGCCTCGCCGCGTGCATCGGCGTTCGCCGGAAGCGACGGACGGCCCGGCGGAGGCCAGAACGCAAGCACGCACCCGGCGAGAAGGAGCCCCCCAACCACTGCGAGCGCGATGCGCAGGGCTCGCGGCTCGCGCGACTGGCGCGGTGGGCGGTTCGAGGGGTCCGCGGACACAGTTTGAAGGGTACGCGAAGCGAGCCACGGTCGCCTTGGAACCGTAAACCTTGGAACCGTAAACCTTGAAACCGTAAACCTTGAAACCGTGAACCTTGAAACGGTGCACGGAACGTGCCGTGAACCACCCCGGATTGACAACGGACCCCGCGCACGCGCGGGGTCCGTTGGTTGGATACGCACTGTGAGAATGTGCCCGCAGTTCAGCGACGGCGACGCGCGCCCGCAAGGCCCGCGAGGCCGAGGAGCGCCAGCGCGCCCGGTGCGGGGATCGGGAAGATCTGCTGCGTTGCACCGCTCGCGCCGGCCTCGTAGAAGCCGAAGCGGGTCGAAGCACCGAAGTCGCCGTCGCCGAAGGTCGCTCCGCCGTTCGAACGCATGATCGCGTCGATGTTCCAGAAGAACTGCATGCTCTGGCTGGCGGTTGTCGAACCGGCCTCGAGCACGGTGTAGGAGCGCGTCGGCATCGCAAGCGAAGGAACCAATCCGTACGGCGTCGTGAAGTTCCCGTTGCCAGGCGACCCGTTCGGGTTGAAGCCGTTGAACACCGAGTACTGGCGCACCTGTCCGCGATACGGATTGAAGGACGCGTCGATGTACGACGAGGTATCGCCGGCATCGAAGCTGAGCGCTCCATCGCCCGCGCCGAAGCTCGACGCAGCCTGGATGTTGTTGCCGCCCGAGTCCATGTGGAAGAAGAACTGGTTGGCGCGGGTCGAGCCCGTGTACTGGATGCCGACGCCGAGAATGCGGTCACCGGCCTGCCACGAGCCGCTGAAGAGGCTGGCGGCGGAGTCGCCGGTGTAGCCGGTGCCGTTTCCTGCAGCGCCGTCGGCGAGACGCGTCCCACCGATGGTCTGGCTCGCGCTCAGCACGAAGCTGGAGCTGTAGATGTTGAAGGTCCGGTTGGTCGACCCGAGCACCCAGATGCCCGAGGTCTGCGAGTTGCCGACGGAGCTCCAGCCGCCCCACGAGTTGCCGCCGTTGATGTCAACGACCTGCGCCGAGGCGACGGCCGAAGTGAAGGCCATGGCGGCGAGAGCGATGATGGATGAGATGCGAGTCTTGGTCATGTTGATGTCCAGTCGAGCGTTGAGGGTTGCAAGCGACAGCAGAGTGGTGCGCTATCGATGCAGCGCGATCGGCGGTCGAGTCATGTCATGAAGCCTTGGGCTTCTATTCATACGAAATCGCTCGTTTCACCCAATTGGGTGTCGACGAGCCGCGAACGCAAGCAACAGTGCTGCGGCGGCCGGTCGATTCAGCGGCGCCGACGCGCTCCAGCGAGGCCCGCGAGTCCGAGGAGCGCGATCGCGCCCGGAGCGGGGATCGAGAAGATCTGCTGGCTGAAGTTGCCGGTTCCCGAATTGCCTTCCCAGAAACCGAAGCGCGTGTTCAGGCCGAAGTCGCCATCGCCGAAGGTCGCCCCGCCGTTCGAGCGGAGGATCGCGTCGATGTTGACGAAGTACTGGACGCTCTTGGCCTGGTCCAGCGAGCCGTTGTCGAGCACTGCGAAGCTGCGCGTCGGGAACGCGGGGGACGGCATGCTGCCGTACGGAACGATGAAGTTGCCCTCTTGAGGCGAACCATTCTGGCTGAAACCGTTCCAGACCGCGTAGTGCCGCACTTGCCCGCGCGGGTTGCCCGAGAGCGTGGTCATGTACGACGACGAGTCGCCCGCGTCATGGCTGAAGTAGCCGTCGCTTGCGCCGAAACTCGAAGCCGCGGCGATGTTGCCTCCGCCAGCGTCGCGATGGAAGAAGAAGGTCGACCCGCGGGTCGTGCCGCTGTACTGGATTCCCATGCCGAGGATGCGGTCGCCGGCCTGCCACGAGCCGGTGAAGAGGCTGTCGGCCGATTCGCCGGTGTAGCCGACGCCGTTGCCCGCGGCGCCGTTGGCGATGCGCGTGCCGCTAACGACCTGACCCGCGCTCAGCACGAAGTAGGTGCTGTAGATGTCGTAGGTGCGGTTGGTCGAACCCTTCACCCAGGTCCCGGAGGTCTGCGAGTTTCCGACGGAGTTCCAGCCCGACCAGGAGTTGCCGCCGTCGATGTCGACGACCTGCGCGTGGACGGTGGCGCTCGCAACGAGGGCGAGGGCGGCGGAGCGAACGATGGTTGAGCGGCTGAGCGAACGGTTCATTTGGGTCTCGTGTGGTTGTCTAGCGATGGAACAAATCAAGAAATGCCCCCGATCGGGGGTAGCGCAAACCGCTTCCCTGTCAGGTCACGGGATCCGACACAATCGAGGCCTCACGGTCGTCACAGGCCCTGCGATCCGCCATCAAAATTATTATTGGACAATTGCCGATACTTGCCGACGCCGAGTCACCGAGGCCGTGCACGGCACGTGCCGTGCAGTGCCTGGCACTGACTGGCACGTGCCGTGCACCGGTCCGCGCCGGTCCGCGCCATCGCCAAACGAAACGCCCCGCGGGTTCGCGGGGCGCTTCGAACGACATGTCATGTCTCGAACCGATCAGCGGCGGCGGCGTGCGCCGAAGAGGCCCGCCACACCGAGCAGCGCGACCGCTCCGGGTGCGGGGATCGAGAAGATCTGCTGGGTGAAGTTGCCAGTGCCCGACTGGCCTTCCCAGAAGCCGAAGCGCGTCGTGAGGCCGAAGTCGCCGTCGCCGTAGGTCAGCCCGCCATTCGAACGCAGCACGGCGTCGATATTGAGGAAGTACTGCATGCTCTTGCTCAGGGTCGTCGAGCCCGAGTCGAGGACGCTGAAGCTTCGGGTCGGCATCGCCAGCGACGGAAGCTGGCCGTACGGGAAGATGTAGTTTCCGCTGGCCGGCGAACCATCGGGGCTGAATCCGGTCCAGATCGAGTACTGGGAGACCTGGCCGCGGAAGACATTTCCGGAGTAGAGATTCGACACATACCCGGAGGTGTCGCCCGTGTTGTGGCTGTGAACTCCGTCGTTCGCTCCAAAACTCGACGCGGCGAAGAGGTTGTCGCCGTTCGTGTCGGTGTGGAAGAACCAAGTGTTTCCGCGGGTCGCACCCGTGTAGTTGATGCCCATGCCGACGATCCGGTCGCCAGCCTGCCATGAGTTGGTGAAGAGACTCGCAGCCGTGTCGCCCGTGTAGTCCGTGCCGTTGCCTGCGGAGCCGTCCGCGATGCGCGAGCCGCCGACGCTCTGGCCGGCGCTCAGCACGAAGTAGGTGCTGTAGATGTCGTAGGTACGGCTCGTCGAGCCCTGAAGCCAGATGCCCGAAGTCTGCGAGTTGCCGACGGCATTCCAGCCGCTCCACGAAGAGCCTCCGTTGATGTCGACGACCTGACCATGCGCGACGCCTGCGCAGAGCGCAGCGACGAGCGAGGTGGCGGACAGGGAACGGCGACCGGCGCGCAGTTTCAACTTCATGATTCTCTCCGAGATGTAGTGCGAGGGACAGGGAACTTGGCGAGAAGAAGCGCGCCCCGACAGGGAATCGGAACAACGCGGCCGAAGCGCGCCCATCGGATCGGGCGCACTCCTTCCAGCCAAGACTATGCCACCGCCTCCTGTGCGAGGTCGGGACGAAAGCACAAAACGGGCGCGGTTTGCATCCACGACCGCCCCGTTTCGCGCAAAAACCACCCAACGGGAGGTATCCACGGCCGTTTCGGACACCTGTCGCCCGTTTGGCCACGCCGTTGGAGGCGCGGCGCCGCCGCCGGTCGCCGGACGACGAGCCGCCGCCATCGGCCCGCCTAGGTGCACGGCACCCGCATCGTTCGGCGGGTTTCGACAGGGCGGTTCAGCGACGGCGACGCGTGCCGACGAGGCCCGCGATCCCGAGCAGCGCCATCGCGCCAGGCGCAGGAACGACGAAGGTCTGCTGGGTGAAGTTGCCGGAGCCCGACTCGCCTTCGCGGATTCCGAACCGCGTCGTCGATGCGAGGTTGCCCTCGCCGAAGGTCGCGCCGCCGTTCGAGCGCGTCACCGCATCGATGTTGATGAAGTACTGCAGGCTCCTGATGCGCGTCGAGGAACCGGAGTCGAGCACCGCGAAGCTGCGCGTCGGCGCGGTGAGCGACGCCGATGTCCCGTACGGCGTGAGGAAGTTGGCTCCGCCGTCGGCGCTGAAACCCGTGTAGACCGAGTAGGTCCGCACCTTGCCGCGGTCGGTGCTTCCCGTCGTGATGTGCGCCGAGGTGTCTCCCTGCCCGAAGGTCATCACGCCGTCGGTCGCGCCGAAACTCGACGCCGCCGCCATGTTGTCGCCGCCTTTGTCGGTCTGGAAGTGGAAGATCGAGCCGCGCGTCGCGCCCAGGTACTGCACTCCGAGGCCGACGATGCGGTCCCCTGCTTTCCACGAACTCGCGAACAGGCTCGAGTTCGTATCGCCGGTGTAGCCGACGCCGTTGCCAAGCGCGGCGTCGGAGAGCCGCGTGCCCGCGACCGTCTGGCCTGAGCTCAGCACGAACGACGCGCTGTACATGTTGAATGTCCGCGTGGTGGACCCACGCACCCATGTTCCGCTCGATTGGGATCCGCCGACCCAGTTCCATCCGCCCCAGGAGTTCCCGCCGTTGATGTCGACGGCCTGTGCCGACGCCGGAGCGCCCATGGAGAGCGCGGCGCAGATCGCAGCGGCGCAGACGGCGGAGTTTCTCGAAGCTCTTGGCAAGTCGGATCTCCTCGGGCGAGCGGAATCGCTCGTCGAGAAGGTGGGATTACCGCGGCCTGGTTGCAAGCACCGCGACGATCATGCGAGGCGCCGCGCTCCGCGCGTGCGAGCACCGTCGATAAACAGACGGCCTGGCCGCGCCGATCGCCCGCCGACCGCACCTGGACCGAGCTACGCGTACCGCTTCACGACAAGCGTGTCGTTCTGGCCGCCGAATCCGAACGAATTCGAGAGGCAGATGTCGACCTTCGCCGCGCGCGCCGTGTTCGGCACATAGTCGAGGTCGAGGTCGGGGTCCGGCGTCTGGTAGTTGATCGTCGGCGGGAGCATTCCGTCGCGGATCGCGAGGACGCAGGTCATGAACTCGACGGCACCGGCGGCGGCGATCAGGTGTCCCATCATGCTCTTGATCGAGCTCATGGGGATGTCCTTCGCGTTCGGGCCGAAGACGCGCTTCACGCCGCGCGTCTCGATCGAGTCGTTCTCCTTCGTGCCCGTGCCGTGCGCGCTGATGTAGTCGATCGCGGCGCGGCCATCGGCGCGGCGCGCGAGCGGGTCGATGCCGGCCTGCGCGAGCGCCTGGCCCATCGACGCTGCGCCGCCGCGGCCCTCGGGATGGATGTCGGTGATGCGGAACGCGTCGGCGCTCGAGCCGTAGCCCGCGACCTCGGCAAGCGGCTTCGCGCCGCGTGCGAGCGCGTGCTCGAGGCTCTCGAGCACGATCATGCCGGAGCCCTCGCCCATCACGAAGCCGTCGCGCGTCGCGTCGAACGGCCGCGAAGCCTTGGTGGGATCGCCCTTCGAGGTCGACAGCGCGGTGAGGCGGTTGAAGCCCGTCACACCGAGGACATGGATCATCGTGTGCGTGCCGCCCGAGAGCATGACATCGGCGTCGCCGCGCTTGATGAGGCTGAACGCCTCGCCGATCGCCTGCGTGCTGGCGGCGCACGCCGTGAGGCAGTTGAGGGCGGGCCCGCGCACGCCGAACTCGCGCGCGAGATGCGCGAGCGGCATGTTCGGCTCCTGCTCGACCTCGCGCATCCGGTCCATCGCGCGATGTGCATGTTCGGCCCAGCGCACGCCGTCGATCTTCTTCTGCTCGGCGTCCCAGCCGGCGAGATTGGAAGCCGCGTAGTTCTCGAAGTCGATCACGCCCTCGCCTGCACCGAGGTAGAGCCCGACGCGCTTGCGGTTGAGCGCGCCGAAGGTCTCGAGGCCCGACTGCTTCCACGCCTGGCTTGCCGCGCCGAGCGCGAACTGCGAATTGAGGCCTGCGGTCGCGTGGACCGCAGCGTCCTTCACGAACCGCGACATGTCGTAGTTCTTGACTTCAGCGGTGAAGCTCGTAGGGAAGGTTCGCGCATCGAAGCGCGTCGTCGGCCCCATGCCCGACTCGCTGCGCAGCAGCCGCTGCCACACGCTGTCGACATCGTGCCCAAGCGGCGTGATCCAGCCCATGCCGGTGACGACGACGCGACGGTTGTTCGAGGAGGTGGTCATCGGGAGAGGTCGGTTGGGCGGGGTTCGCGGATGGGTCAGGCCGGCTTCGAGATGACCGCGGCGCTGTTCTGGCCGCCAAGGCTCGGCGTGCAGACGAGGATGTGCCGAAGCGCATGTGGGGCGCTTGGTGCGGCGGCGGCGTGGAGCGCGCCGGTCGAGGTCGAGTTGAGGCGCGCGGGCAGGCGCTGCTCGGCGAGCGCGCGGCACGCGACGGCGACGGCGATCGCGCCGAAACCGGCGCAGGTCGCGCCGATCGAGGGAGCGATCGTGACGACCGGCTTCTTCGCGAGATCCGCGCCGAAGACGCGCGTCAGCGCATTCGCCTCGAGTCCGTCGAGGAACGAAACACCGGAACCGTACGGGATCACGGCATCGATATCGGAGGGCGCGATGCCCGCGTCGCGGAGCGCGGCCTGGATCGCATCGGCAAGCGACTCGCCGGAGGAATCAGGCACCAGGCCGACGGTATCGTCGCACCAGCTCTGCGACGCGCCCGTGCCGGAGAGGACGCCGTGCAGACGCGCGCCGCGCGCCTTCGCCGTCTCCTCCGCCTCGAGGACGAGGATGCCGCCGCCTTCACCGACGAGCGTGCCGCTCGCGGCTGCATCGAAGGGCTTGATGACCGTGGTCGCGTCGCGGTCGGGAGCGCACGGCGCGAAGCGCCCTGCGAGTTCCTGACGGAGATACGCCATCGGGTTGAGCTTGCTGTCCGCACCGCCTGAAAGGCATGCATCGGCCGCGCCCCGCTCGATGACGCGCTGGCTCTCGGCCAGCGAGAGGCCGCTCGAGGCCTCGTTGCAGGTGATGGTGTTCGACGGGCCTTGGCAATCGTGGATGATCGTCACATGGCACGCGAGCATGTTCGGCAGGTACTTGAGGAGCCACAGCGGCGTGAGCTCCTGCATGCCCTTCTCGCCCCAGTGCGAGACATCGAACGCGCCGTTCGCGCCGCGCGAGGTCGAGAGCGCCGCGGTGAGTTCGTCGAGCTCGGCGGCGATGAGCCCGGCGCCGATGTGGCAGCCGAAGCGGTCGGGCGCGATGGTCGGCGGGTTGTCGGGATCGGTGCCGCGCGTGGCGAGCCCGGCATCCTTCACGGCCGTGAGCGCCGCGCCGACCGCGATCTCGATGTCGCGCGCCATGACCTTGGTCGCCTTGCGGTAGCTCTTCGGGACGAGTTCCTTGACATCGAAGCTGTCGGGGAGCTCGCCACCCGACGCGGCCTTGAAGCCGGAGGCATCGAAGGCGCGGATGGGGGCAAGAGCGGAACGACCCTCGCAGAGCGCCTGCCAGAGCAGATCGATGCCGACTCCGTGGGCGGTGACGGGTCCGAGCCCGGTGATGACGACGCGGCGGCGGGACATGGGCGCGTCATGATACCGAGCGGTGCACGGCACGTGCCGTGCAGTGCCAGGCACTGAACGGCACGTGCC
>JBKCZS010000156.1:0-11305 GCA_046337925.1 bacterium
CGCGCGCGATCCGAAGCCCGGCGCACGCGGCGGCTCGATCGGTCGGCCGCGCTCGATCTACCCAGGCAACCAGTGCAAGCCGGGCGCGCGCGCTGGCTCGATCTACTTGTCGCCGGGCAGGCGTCGGCCCTGCTGCTGCGACGGCGCGATGTCTGGTCGCGGCGGCGCCGACGGCTCGCCCGGCTTTCGCTGGTTCGGCATCACCGACGGATCGATCTTGTTGGGGTTGACCGGATCCGACGGATCATTCTTTCCGGGCACGACCTCTGGCTGAGGTCCTTCCGGTCCCGGCTTCGGCGGGGCGGCCGGCGTCGGAGTGGTGTCGGGCGGCGTCATCGGCACGGGTGGCGCGAGCTGCGCGAACGCCGGTGCTGAGAGCAGGACCGCTGCGGAGAGGGTCGTCCACGCTGCGACGCGCATGCGGGTGTTCATCGGGGTTCGCGACATGGATAGAGGTCCTCCGTGCGTGCGTGTGGTGCACTTGCCTTCGGTCAACAACAACCTACGCATAAATCGGCGATCGCTTGCGGGGATTCGCAGCCGATCCTCGGAATTTGTCCAACCTTCGACCCCCTCCGGCCTCCTCCGCCCCTCCTATGCGGCCGCGCTCGCGGCCCGATGCCGTCGCAGCCACAGGAGGACGGCAAGCCCGATAGCGAGGCATAAGCCCCCGAGCACAAGGAAGATGCGGTTCGAGGGCATGTCGAGCTGCCTGAGCCCGAGGAACAATCCGCTTCCGATCGCCCCCATGAGGAAGCTGTACCCGTTGGCTGTCCCGAGCACCCGTCCGCGGAGGTCGTTGGGCGCGAAGGCCTGCAGCATCGACTGGAGGGGGATGATGTAGAAGCCCGCGACGAGGCCGGAGGCGGACAGCAGCGCGAGCGTCGCCCAGAAGCTCGGCGGCGCGAGCCCGAGGAGCCCGAAGCCGACCGCGAGCCCGATCGCGCCGAACGGAATGAAGAGCGCGCGTCGCTCGGGCGTGTCGAGGTACGCGGCCGCCACGCAGCCCACGCCGATCGCCACGCCGAGCGCGGCCATGAGGATTCCCGTCTCGTCGTCGCGCACCCCGAGGTAGCTCGAGTAGTCGGGCAGGATGAGGAGCACCACCGCCGCGACGAAGTAGAAGAAGGTCCACGCCGCGCACACCACGAGGAGCGGCGTCTTCGCCATCTCCCGGGTCGTCGAGATGTAGGTCGAGAACGGATTGAGGTTGACCGGCAGCGACGGGTTCTGCGCCTTGAGCTTCGGCAGCGTGAGAGAGGTGAGGAACCCGAGCGTCACGAACACGGCCATCGCGACGCCGGGAAGCCACGCCGAAGCGCCGTCGGGCGCGCCGTCGACGAAGCCGTCCTTCCATCGCTGCGCGACGAGACCCGCGACGAGCGTGCCGACGATGACGGCGACATTGGTCGCCATGTTGATGATGCCGTTTGCGCGCGCGAGGTCTTTCGACGGAACGAGCTCGGCGATCATGCCGTACTTCACGGGGCCGAAGAACGCGCTCACGATCGCGAACGCGACGAGCGCCGCGAGCGCGCCGCCCGCGGAGCCGCGCGCGAACTCGAATGCGCAGAACGCGCAGACGCCGAGCGAGATCGCCTTGAGGATGACCGTGATGCGCGACTTCGAAGAGCGGTCGGCGATGCGCCCGCCGAACGCCGACAGCACGATGAACGGCAGCGTGAACGCGACGCCGACGATTCCGTTGCCGCCCTTGCCGAAGACCGACTCCCACGGGCCGCCGAGCGCGACGCCGAATGCGATCACGCCCTTCACGATATTGTCGCTTGCGGCCTCGAAGAACTGCGTGGCGAGAAGCGACAGGAACCCGCGGTTCCACATGCCGCGCGCGTCGGGCGAATCGCTCGGCGCAGCGCCGTTCAACGGTCCTCTCCCTGCTTCGGCGCAGGCGGCGCGACGGGCCGCTCGACGCGCGCGTCGGGCCGTCCCTTGCCGGGCGTCCACGCAGGCGCAGGCACCGTGTACGCGCGCGTCACGGTTTCGGGCGACTTCGGCCGCCCCGTCGAAGGATCCGCAAGTTCGCCGTCGGCGATCTTGAGGATCGCCTCTGCGCCTTCGACCGCGTAACCGAACGCGCAGTATTGCCCGTCGAGCCGAGCGGTCGCCTCGCGCGAGAGGCACACGAACCACTGGCTGCCCGCACTGTCGGGCCAGTCGCTGCGCGCCATCGAGACGACGCCGAAGTCGTGCGGCAGCTTCGACGGCTCGAGCGGAAGGTCGTAGCCCGGGCCGCCGTCGCCGCTACCCGTCGGATCGCCGCCCTGGATGACGAACGGCTTGCCGTTGCGGTCGGCGGGAACGATGCGGTGGACGATGGTGCCGTCGTAGAAGCCGCTTGCCGCGAGCTCGACGAAGTTGCGCGCGCTGTTCGGCGCTTCGTCCGGCCGCATCGCGAAGCGGATCGTGCCGGCGGTCGTCTCGAACACGACATCGCGGTCGCGCTCGAGGCGGAAGCCCGAGCGCGGCGTCGGATCGGACTTCGCCCACTCGGCCGCGAGCTTCTTGTGCGCTTCGTTCGCGGGGTCGAGGAGCGACTCGCCCCAGCCGATCACGCGGGTGAACTTCGTGACGCCGTCGGGGCGGAGGTCGGTCGTCGTGCGGATCGCGGGTCGCGGTACGAGCGGCACGACGACGAGCGGCGCGCCCTGCGGCACGCCGTCGACGAGCGCCTGCACGCGCACCGCGCGGTCGGCGGCACGGATCGCGGGGAAGACCTGCGCGAGGTCGACATCGCCGGGTGCCGCCGCGGCGCGCGCGAGTTCGGCCGCCGCGTGGTCGAGCAGCACGAGTTCGCAGGTTCCCGCGACGCCCGAGAGCGTGGCGACGAGCGCGCCGTCCGGCTTCGCGAAGGTCGTCTTGGGGGCAAGATCGGCGGTTGCGAGCATGGCGTGGGCGGCGACGGCGAGCAGGGGAGTCATCGCGAGCATGGGTTCGTGCATTATGCCCGCATTCCGCACTACCATCCGCCCATGGCGACGACTGCCGACCCGAAGACCGCGAAGATCGCGAAGTCCTCCCTCAAGGTGGGCCTCGAGATCCACATCGAGCTCGCGACGCGTACCAAGATGTTCACGCGCGTCCCGAACGCCGCGCACCCCGACCACTTCGACGAGGCGCCCAACACGCTCATCGATCCGGTCGTCTGCGCGCTGCCGGGTGCGCTGCCCGTCATGAACAAGGCGGCGGTCGAGATGTCGATGATGGTCGGCCTCGCGCTCGGCTGCGGCATCGCGCGCCACTCGAAGTGGGACCGCAAGAACTACTACTACCCCGACCTCCCGAAGGGCTACCAGATCTCGCAGTACGACCTGCCGCTCTGCCACGACGGCCGCGTCGAGATCCCGGCGGCCGCGGGCGGCACGCGTTCGATCGGCATCATCCGCGCGCACCTCGAGGAAGACACCGGCAAGCTCGGGCACGAGCTTCCCGGCGGTCACCACTACGCAGGCTCGCTCGTCGACCTCAATCGCGCGGGCACGCCGCTTCTCGAGGTCGTCACCGCGCCCGACTTCGACTGCGCCGACGATGTCGTCACCTTCGCCGAAGAGCTCCGCAACATCTGCCGCTTCCTCGGCGTCACCGAGGGCATCATGCAGAAGGGGCACATGCGGTTCGAGCCCAACATCAACATGATCCTCGAGCTCGAGAACGGCGAGGTCGTGAAGACTCCCGTCGTCGAGGTGAAGAACCTCAACAGCTTCCGCGCCGTGAAGGGCGCGATCGAGTTCGAGATGAAGCGCCAGGTCGAGGAGTGGCGCGAGACCGGCCGCACGATGGGCCGTGGCATGAAGTCGACGCGCGGCTGGGACGATGTGAACCTGCGCACGCTGCTCCAGCGCGAGAAGGAAGACGCGCACGACTACCGCTACTTCCCCGAGCCCGACCTCGTGCCGGTCGAGGTGAGCGACGCGTGGCTTTCCGAGGTGAAGGCGCGCGTGCCCGAACTGCCGCTCGCGCGCCGCGCGCGGTACATCGCGGCGTACGGCCTCAGCGAGATCGACGCGCTCAACCTCGTCAGCGAGCGCGACACCTGCTTCTTCTACGAGGCGTGCGTCGCCGCTGCGATCGCGGCCGGCGGCGGCAAGAGCGAGAAGGACGCGGGCTACGCCGCGGGCAAGCTCTTGCTCAACATCGGCGCCAAGCACGCGAACGAGCGCGGCGCCGGCGTGCACGAGATCGGCATCTCGGCCGCGCAGGTCGCGGGCATCCTCGCGCTGCGCGAGCAGGGCGCGGTCGGCCCGCAGTCGGTCGACGCGCTCTTTGGCGCGCTGTGCGGCAGCAATGAAGACGCGAAGGCCGCCGCCGAGCGGCTCGGCTTCATCGTCGTGAAGGACGAAGGCCAGCTCCTCGCGTGGGTCGATGCGGCGATCGCCACGAACGAGGCCGCCGCCAACGATGTGCGCAGCGGCAAGGCGGCCGCGATCGGGCGCATCGTGGGCGCGGTGATGAAGCTCGCGGGCGGCAAGGCCGACGCGAAGACCGTGAACGACGCGATCAAGTCGCGACTTGGCGTGTGACGACCATGCACGATTCTCCGGCCAACCACGCGAACGAAGACCGGCACGAGGATGTCGAGCGCGTGCTCGTGTCGAGCGCCGCGATCGCGCGGCGCGTCACCGAGCTTGCGCAGCGGATCGGCGACGACTACGCGCACGCCGACGGCCGCCTCACGGTCGTCCCCGTGATGACGGGAAGCCTGCTGTTCGCCGCCGACTTCGTGCGCGCGCTGCCGCAGCGGCGCCTTCGCCTCCAGCTCACCACAGTCTCGAGCTACGGCGGCAAGAACACCGCCACGCGCGGCAGCACGCTGACGGGCTCGCTCCCGAAGCACCTCGAGGGGCACCATGTGCTGATCCTCGACGACATCCTCGACTCGGGCGGCACGCTTCGCCTCCTGCGCAGCGAGTTCGAGTCGCGCGGCGCGGCGAGCGTGCGCGCGTGCGTGCTCCTCCGCAAGAAGATCCCGAGCGCGATGTCGACGCCGTGCGAATATGTCGGCTTCGACATCGACGACGAGTTCGTCGTCGGCTACGGGCTCGACTACGACGACCTGTACCGCAACCTGCCGTTCGTCGGCACGCTGCGGCCGGAGGCGCGCGGATGAGCGACGCCGTCGCGCGCAGCACCCGCGTCGAGCACGCCGCCGCGCCCGCCGCGCTCGGCGCGCCGCATGCGCTTCCGCACGCGCTGCACGCCTCGCTCGGACCCGACGAGGTCGTGATCCTGCTGCTGCGCCCGAGCCTCCTCTACATCCCGCTCTCGTCGCTCGGCACGCTCGTCGCGGCGGCGATCATCGGCCTCGCGCTCGCCTACCTCTCGCACTTCCCGTGGATCGGCTGGAGCGAGAAGCACGCCGTCTTCATCGGCGTCACGATCGCCACGCTGCGGCTCGGCTGGGCGGTGATCGACTGGTGGTTCCACCTCTACGCGCTCACCGACCGCCGCATCCTCGCGCGCTACGGCGTGTTCCGCACCGCGCTCTACGAGGCGCCGCTGTCGCGCATCCAGAACACGATCGTGGTGCAGAGCCTGCGCGAGCGCATCTTCGCGCTCGGCACCATCGGCTTCGCGACCGCGGGCCGCGGCACATTCGACGCGTTCTGGATCACGCTCGGTTCGCCCTTCGCCGTGCACCGCACCGTGCTCGACGCGGTGGAGCGCTACGGGCGCAGGTGAAACTGCGACAGTTTCGCGCGCGGGTTGTCGATCGACCCCGCGATCTCCTTCAGGAGCGACCCCGTGAGCGCGTTCACATCCTTCGGCGGCACGATCTGCACGACCACATAGAGGTCGCCGGCCGGCCGTCCGCCGCCTGCGGGAACGCCCTTTCCGGGAATACGGATCTTCTTGCCGCTCGCGGTGCCCGGCGGAATCTTGAGCGCGACCGTGCCGCCCGTCGGCAGCGGCGCGTCGATCGACGCGCCGAGCGTCGCCTCGACGATCGAAAGCGGAAGGTCGTACGCGAGGTCGCGGCCATCGCGCGAAAGCCATGCGTGCGGCGCGATCTTGATGCGCACCACGAGGTCGAGCCGGCCGGGCACGGAAACGAGCTCGTCCTCCTCGGTACCGACCGGGATCGGCACCTCGACGCTGCCGTCGTCGAGCACGAGCCCGACCTTGCCGCCCTTGATCGTCGTCTCGAGCGGCACGGTCGCCTCGGCTTCCATGCGTTCGCGCGCACGCGCGCGCTGCGACCCGCCGCCACCGGCGCGCGCACGCCCGCGCGGACCGCCACGCCCGCCGAACATGTCGCCGAAGATCGACTCGAAGGTCTCGCTGTCGGTGGTGGTCCACGGCTCGCCGCTGCCGCCGGGAGTCCAGCCGCCGAACGGACCGGCGCCGCCGTCGCCGCCGGGTCGCTGGCCGCCGCCCGTCGGGCCGTTCGCGCCGAATGCCGAGGGTGAGCCGCCGAGACGGATGAACTCGTCGTACTGCTTGCGCTTGTCCGCGTCCGAGAGGACCTCGTAGGCCTCCTGGATCTCGGCGAACTTTGCGGGCGCATCCTTCGCCTTGTTGCGATCTGGGTGGTACTGCAGCGCCAGCTTGCGGTGGGCGCGGCGGATCTCGTCCGCGTTCGCGGTACGGCCGATGCCGAGGATGTCGTAGAGGTCGCGCGAAGCCATGCGGGGACGCGAGTATAGGAAACCCGACAACGGAAACCCAATCGGCACGAACGCGTACGATGCGCTCCGCTCCCGAGCACCACCGCATGAGTTGCGAACCGAACGCCCAACGCCCGAACGGCCTGTCGCTGACCGTCCTTCCGGCCGGCCCCGACGGCCATGTGCCGAAGGGCCCGAAGGCGCCGCACTCGCGCATGGGCTGGAAGCGCGCGACCGTGCTCGCCACCATCCAGGTGCTGATGATCGTGCATGTCGTCCAGTGGCTCTGGACGGGCAAGACGATCTCGCCGCTCGAGCCGTCGGAGGCGATGGAGACCTCGAAGTACGGCGTCATCAACGCAGGAACCGTGCTCTTCCTGCTCGCGCTCACCTCGACGGCGCTCCTCGGCCGCTGGTTCTGCGGCTGGGCCTGCCACATCGTCATGCTGCAGGACTTCTGCGGCTACCTGATGAAGAAGGTCGGCATCCGCCCGAAGCTCTTCCGCTCGCGGCTCCTGCTCTGGATGCCGCTCGCGCTCGCGGTGTACATGTTCCTGTGGCCGGTCGTGTACCGCGTGGCGATCGCGCCGTACACGAGGCCCGAGCTCACCTGGCCCGGATTCACGGCCGAGTTCACCACCACCGACTTCTGGGCGACCTTCCCCGGCGTCCTGATGGCGGTGCCGTTCCTCCTCGTCTGCGGATTCCTCACGGTCTACCTCCTCGGCGCGAAGGGCTACTGCACCTACGGCTGCCCGTACGGCGGCTTCTTCGCGCCGCTCGACGAGATCTCGCCCGTGCGCATCCGCGTGAGCGACGCGTGCACGCAGTGCGGCCACTGCACCGCGGTCTGCACCTCGAATGTCCGCGTCCACGAGGAAGTGCGCGACTTCAAGATGGTGGTCGACCAAGGCTGCATGAAGTGCCTCGACTGCGTGAGCGCCTGCCCCGAGCAGGCGCTGCATGTCGGCTTCGGCAAGCCCGCATTCCTCGCGAAGCACCGCGACGGCGCGAACGCGCCCGCCCGCAAGTACGACCTTTCGTGGAACGAGGAGATCGCGCTCGCGCTCGTCGCCGTCGCCGCGTTCTTCGCGGTGCGCGGCGCGATCGGCGTGCCGCTCCTCTTCGCGTCGGGCATCGCGGCGTGCGTCACCTACCTCGCGTGGCTGTGCGCCGAACTCGCGCGGCGGCCCGATGTCCGGCTTCACCGCTTCCAGCTCAAGCGCGAAGGACGCGTGAAGGGCGCAGGAACGCTCGTCGCGGCGCTCTCGGGCGTCGTGTTCGCAGGACTCGCGTATGTCGGTGCGGTCAATGCGACCGTCGCGCTGGGCGACTTCGCGATGTCGCGCGTCGATGTGCCGCCCGCGGTCGTCTACAGCGGCATGGGCATGAAGCCGAAGGAAGAGGTCGTGCGCCAGGCAGAGCGCGCGCGCTCGTTCTACCGCCTCGCGCTGCCTGCGCCCGAAGGATTCGGCTTCGACGGGCCGTGGCGCCCCGTGCTCGAAGGCCGCGTCTCGTGGCTCGACGCGGTGGCGGGCGACTACAAGGCGAGCGAATCCCGGCTGCGCGCGCTGGCGGAGGAACTCGGCATGAACGAGGCCTACGCCGCAGGCATCGCGCGCGCGATGCGCGGCGGCGGCGATCTGCGCGGTTCGGTCGACTACGCCAAGGCGCAGTGGGACGCGCATCCGGAGTGGGAGGGCCTGCGCGAGCAGATCGTCGAGTGGATGACGAACGACGAGCGCCGCGGAGAGGCGCTGCAGCTGATGCGCGAG
Source organism: bacterium (assembly GCA_046337925.1). Classification (GTDB taxonomy): domain Bacteria; phylum Planctomycetota; class Phycisphaerae; order Phycisphaerales; family SM1A02; genus QWPT01. Next base: position 8,399 of record JBKCZS010000156.1, read on the forward strand.
GCGGTCGCGCGACGCTCCGACGATCTGAACGCGATGCGCCGCCTCTCGATCCTCCTGATCGAGTCGGGCGCCGCCGAGCAGGTCGAGGAAGGCATCGCGCTCGTCACGAAGACGCTCGAGATCGCGCCCGACAATCCGTTCGCCTACAAGATGCGTGCCGACGGCCACCTCGCGATGGGCCGTACCGACGACGCCGAGCGCGACCTGCGCCGCGCGCTGGAACTCGCGCCCGACGACTGGCGCTTCATGCAGGCGCTCGGCGAGTACCTCATGAGCCACGACCAGATGCGCGAGGCGATGCCGCTCATCAAGCGCGCGACCGAAGAACGCGCGGCCGAGCTGAACCGGTAGGCGAAGTCGAGGGCGAAGCCCGAGCGTTCTGCGCGCATGTCGACAGCCAAAATGGGTGCCACTACTTCCAGTAGTGGTTTTGCTGGCGCACCGCGGGACGCATCGAGCCCAGCCGTTCGGACTCCGCACTGCTAGAAGCAGTGGCACCCAATTTGGCTGTCGACTCGGGTGGTTCGCCTCCGCTCACGCTTCCGCTTCGCGGAACAGGCCGTAGAGCTCGGTGGGATTCTGCGCCGCGTACGCGCGCTGGCGGAACTCCGGGCTCGTCATGATCTTCGAGATCTTGCCGAGCGCCTGGATGTGCTCGTCCTTCTTCTCGGGCGGCGACACGAGGAGGATGACCAGCTGCACGGGCTTCTTGTCAATCGAGCCGAACTCGAGCGGGATGAGCGGCTTGCCGATCGCGAGCACGAGGCCCGGCATCGCCGCGCACTTGCCGTGCGGGATCGCGAGACCTTCGCCGATGCCGGTCGAGCGCTGCGACTCGCGTTCCCACACCGCCTTCTTCACGGCGTCGGGGTCGGGGCAGAGCCCGTTCTGCGCAAGCAGGTCGACGAGTTCATCGAGGGCCGCATGCTTCTCCGTCGCGTGGAGCGGCGCGCGGATCGAGCTCGGGGAAAGAATGTCGAGGATGCGCATGCGCTCGTTCCAACGAGGGCGTCACGGCGACGCCCGCGATCTAGGCGGAACGCGGAATGGTACCAACGGGAACGCGTGCCGCGCAGCGCGAAAGACGCGGGAAATGCGCTCACGCAAGTGCGAGGAGCGCGTGGTAGCCCCCGTCGCGGTAGAGCGACGCGGGTTCGCCGGGCAGGCCGGCGGGCATGATCGTGCGCTCGACCACGAGCGAGAGGCCGAAGTTCGACGCGAGGCGCTTGACCTGCGCCTCGTTCTCGCCGCGCTCGATCGAGCAGGTCGCGTAGAGGACGGCACCCCTCGGCGCGACGAGGCCGATGGCGGGGTCGGCGATCTTCTGCTGGAGCTCGAGCACGCTCTTCGTGCGCGCCTTGCTGAAGCGGTAGCGCGCCTCGGGTCGGCGCGCGAGCACGCCCGAGTTCGAGCAGGGGACATCGAGGAGGACGAGGTCGGCGCGGCCCGCCGCCTCGCGGAAGAGCTCCTGCGGGTGGAGCGCGCGCACGCGCGGGTTCGACGCGGCGAGCGACTGGAGCGACTGGAAGCGCGCGCGGTCGGGGTCGGTCGCGAGCACGGTTGCGTCGGGATAGAGCGAGGCGAGCTGGCGCGTCTTCGTGCCGCGGCCGGCGCAAAGGTCGACGATGATCGACGGCTTCTTCGCAAGCATCGCGCCGGCGAACGCGACCGTCGCGCACGAGGTCGGATCCTGGACGCGCAGGTCGGCGTGCGCGCCGAGCAGCGCGGTGAGTTCCGCGTGCGAGCCCGTCCACACGCCGAAGCCCGCATCCGCGTGCGGCGTCGCCTTTCCTTCGAAGCGTGCGTCGCCCGCGTCGAACGGCGTGACGATGAGCGGAGCCTCGACGAGGTCGTGCATCGCGAGGCGCGTCGCTTCCTTGAAGCCGAACGCGCCGATCCAGTGCAGGACGAGGTCGCGCGCGTGGCTCGTCTTCTCGGCGAGCGACTGCGCCGCGTCCTCGCTGAACGCCTCGACCGAGAGCCGAAGCGCCGAGCCGTCGGCAAGCGGCACGAGGTCGCGACGCGTGTGGTCGGCGAGCATCGGGTCGCCCGCAGGCACGCGCTCGACGACGCTTCCCGCGACCTTCCGCAGCACGGCGTTCACAAGCCCGCCGGCGCCCGGGCGCAGGCGGCGCTTGGTCCACTCGACGCTCGCGTCGACCGCGGCAGCGGCAGGCACGCGGTCGAGGAAGAGGATCTGCGCGGCGCCCGCGAGGAGCGCGGCCTGGATCGGCTTCTCGAGCAGCGGCCAGTTCTTCGTGAGGTGCGGACGCACGCACGCGATCAGCGTGAGGTAGCGGCGCACGACAGCGTGCTCGATCGCTCGCGCGAGCGCTGCATCGCGCGGATCGATCGTCCGACTTCCATCCGCACCAACCGGGGGCCCCGAATGGGGGGAAAAATCGAGATCAGGAAAGCGCATCGCCTGCGCGAGAATGCGCTCAAGCGCGATCTCGCGGGCCTGGTATCCGACGGGTGCCTCGCGGCTCAAGCGTTCACGAGCTCCGGCGAGCGCTTCTTCGCGCCCGCGGCCGTCACGCCCTTCTTCGGCGAGCTGACCGCCTTGCCCGCGCCCTTCTTGAGCGCGGCGGCGATGTCCGTCTTCTCCCAGGTGAAGGTGCCCTTGCCGGCTTCGCCCGGCTCGCGACCGAAGTGACCGTGGCTCGAGGTCGCCGAGTAGATCGGCGCGCGCAGCTTGAGCATCTCGATGAGGCCGTACGGCGTCAGGTCGAAGTGCTCGCGCACGAGCTTCGACAGGATGTCGTCGCCCACCGTGCCCGTGCCCTGCGAGTCAACGAGCACCGACACGGGCTCGGCGACGCCGATCGCGTAGGCGACCTGCACCTCGCACACGCGCGCGAGCTTCGCCGCCACGATGTTCTTCGCGATGTAGCGCGCCATGTACGC
>JBKCZS010000157.1:0-3267 GCA_046337925.1 bacterium
CGTTGAGCCAGTGCTTCGTGGCCGCGAGCGCCTTCGGCCCGCCCTTCGCGAGCCGCTCGGCGAGCGACTGCGCGGTCGCGGCGAGTTCGCCTTCCGCGACCAAGTGCGTCGCGAGCCCGCGGCGGAAGCCCTCCTCGCCGCCCATCGTGCCGCCCGCAAGCAGCATCGCGCGCGCGGCGCCGGCGCCGATCTTCTTCATGAGCCACGGCGCGACGACCGCCGGGCAGATGCCGAGGTCGACCTCGGGATAGCCGAGCTTCGCCTCGGGATGCGTGACCGCGAAGTCGCACACGACCATGAGTCCGCAGCCGCCGCCGATCGCAGCGCCCTGGACGCGCGCGATCGTGGGGATCGAGAGCCGCCGGATCGCGCGCGAGGTGCGCGACAGCGCGCGCAGCATGTCGCCCATCGCGACGGGGTCGTCGGCGACGGCCTTCAGGTCCATGCCCGCGCAGAAACTCTTGCCTTCACCGCCGAGGATGAGGACGCGCGCCGACGCATCCTTCGCGACCGCGTCGACCGCTGCGCCGAGCGCCGCGATGAGTTCGCGCGACAACGCGTTGCGGGCCTCCGGGCGCGCGAGTTCGATGGTGTGAATGCCATTGGCGACGCTGTGCTTGACGAGCATGGCCGAAAGCGTAGCAAGCGCGCGGGACGCTATCTTTCCCGCATGCTCCCCTACGAAACCCGCGACGGCGTGCATGTCATGTTCCTCCAGCCGAACCCCGAGAAGCCGCGTGGCGGCGTCGTGGTGCTCGATGCGTGGCTGATCGGGGAGATCAAGGCGACGCTCGCGAAGATCGCCGCGGAGAAGCCGAAGGGGTTCGTCCTCGCAAGTGCGTCGCAGCGCGTGTTCGTGGCGGGCGCCGATCTCGCGGAGATCGACGCGCTCGACGACGCCGGGCTCCACGCGTATCTCAAGGCGGGCGCGGAGGCGTTCGCGATGATTCCCGCGCTCGGCTGCCCGAGCGCGGCCGCGATCCACGGCGCGACGCTCGGCGGCGGGCTCGAGATCGCGATGCACTGCGATGCGCTCGTCGCGGCGATGCCAGCGGAAGGCGGCAAGCCGTGGCAGGTCGGTCTGCCCGAAGCCGGCCTCTGCATTTGCCCAGGCTGGGGAGGCACGCAGATGCTGCCTGCGCGCATGCTCCCGGCGCTTGCGATCGAGCGCACCGCGACCGGCCAGACCTGGCCGTGCGGCGAGGCGCCGCAGTGCCTCTTCGATGTGCGCGCGGATGCGGGCAGCGGCGCGGACGGCGCCGTCGCCGCAGCGGTCGCGTGGGTGAAGGCGCAGGACGCGTCGACCGGCTGCTTCGTGTCGATGCACGCGCCGCGCCGCGCGATCTCGCCGAACAACGCGGCCGCGATCACGCCGGTGTGCGACGAACTCGCCGCGAAGGTCGGCGGCACGAAGCACGGCGCCGCATGCCTCGACGCCGTGCGCGTCGGCCTCGCGAACGGCTGGGACGCCGCGCTCGCGTGCGAGCGCGATCACCTCGTGAAGCTGCGCCACACGCCGGAGGCGCGGGCGAAGCTGGATGCGTTCCTGAAGAAGTGAGCGCGCTAACCTCGCTCGCCTCTCCACCAGGCGTCGGGTTTGTAGATGAAGTCTGTCGCGGTTTCGATGCGATTTGGCAGTTGGCTGCGCGCGAGATCGGTCGGGCGTACAGTCCGTATCTCAGTTGCAGCCCTCGCGAGCCCGCGTGACTGACGCCCTGGCTGCGGATTGATGACGACGACTGGGATCGAGAGATCCCGTGAGACCAGTTCTACGGCTCGCCCAAGATCCCCGTCGTTTGAGACGACCGCCGCAGCGCCAAAGCACCGCCGGTGCGCGCGATCGACAAGGTCGACGGCGAGGTTGACGTCGGACCCCCTTTCGATCGTCTGGACGACCTTGACTGGAGGTCCTTCAGTTCCATCGCGCTCGATTCGCGGCAGTGACCGCAGCTGCCGCACATGGTGACCGAGCACCACCTGCGCCGCCTTGGTTGCCGTAAGTGCACGAAACCACATCCCCTGCTTGGTTGCGACACCGACACACCCGTCCCGATCGAGCAGAGGCGCCGTGTAGAGGAACACACCCCCGATCTCTCCGTACCGCCGCGGAAGGATCCGTCCCGCGAGCCTCCGAAGATCGATCCAATGAAGCCCTGTCGGTCTCATCGCGCCAAACTCGAGATTGAACCCATCGATGAACACGTCAATGAACAGCCCCGTGGCTTGATCGCGCACGTGAATTCCTTTCCCCGGCGCGTCGAGGCATAGTCGCTGGAAGGCCGGATTGATTGAGAAAAGCGAAGCCGCCTCGCGGCGGCTTGCGGCCTACCACCGAAGCGGTAGGGGGGTTGAACGCACAGTATAGATGGCTTGCGCGTCGCTCCTCGAATCTCCGCATGTTTTTCAGATCGATTCCTACACGCACCCGCCCCAGCCGGCGAGCACGATCGCGAGGTCGGTGCCGTCGATCACGCCGTCGTCGTTGCAGTCGGCCTGCGGGAACTTCGCGCCCGGCATGCCCCAGCGCGTGAGCACCGTGGCGAGATCGATGCCGTCGACGGACTGATCGTTGTTCGTGTCGCCCGGGCAGCACGAGCCGCCGTTCTCACAGCAGTCGGGGATGTTGTTGCCGTTCGCGTCGGGCAGTTGGCCGGCGCGGATCTGGCCGTAGTCGACGAGGCCGTCGGCGTTGCAGTCGGCGGACCATTCGATGATCGAGCGAAGACGCAGGTCGCAGCCCCATCCACCTTCGTCAAGATCACCCCAGCCGGTCTCTTGGCAGCAGGTGTGTAGATAGCCCTGCTGGTCATCCTCGATACCTGCGGGCGATGCGCCGCAAGGATTGTCATCCATCACCATCCAGTCACGCTGCACGTCCCCGCCCGTCAGCCACTTCCACCCGTCGGATGGGGACGGACTGCGGGGAAGCTGGTACCCACCGAGCAGATATCCATGAAGAATCCGCGGCAGCCACGAGCGCATCCAAGTCCATTCCTCGTTGGTCTCGAGGGACGTCAAGTCACCGCCCTGGAGCAATGCTGCCGCTCGGGCCTCGTTCCAGAAGGCAAAGCTCTCGTTGATCGCGTACCAATGCCCATTCCCCCCATCCTCCACACGCCACTGCACCGCGCTCTGCGCGCTCGCGCCCGCCGACACCGCTGCCGCGACACCAATCGCCATCAACTGCTTCATCTCTGGTGACTCCCCTGCTTGGGCCTTCGAGGCCTGCCGGGCGCCCGCGGGGGACATCACCGCGGCCTGCGCCGA
>JBKCZS010000158.1:0-17865 GCA_046337925.1 bacterium
TGCCCGAAACCGTGGCGCTCGCGCCCGGCGCCAAGGCGTCGGTGCGCGTTCCGACGCTCGCGGTCGCGAAGGGCGCGGAGGGATGGGCGCCTGCCGGCGATATCGCGGCCCGCGTGGCCGTCGATCGCCTGCGCATCGATCGGGCGCCCGGCCTGAAGAGCGCGCTCGAAGTGCCGCGGCTCGAGGCCGACGCGACCTACGCCATGAAGGCCGAGCGCGCGACCGCGAAGGGACTCGCGACGCTCGGCGCCGGAGGCTCGGCGGGACGGCTCGGTTACGACATCGTGTGGCAGAAGTCGGCGGAGGCGAAGCTCTTCCGCGGCGTCGAGGGCACGCTGTCGCTCTCGCAGTTCGATCTCTCGCGCGTCGAAGGCGCGTTCGGCCTCGAGCCGGGCGGGTACTCGGGCATGCTCGGCGGCGCGGGCGACTGCACGGTCGAGCTTCGCGAGCGGGGCGCCGCCCAGGCGAAGATCGCGCTCGCGTTCCCGAGGACGCGAGGCGAGGTCGCCATCGATGTGGTCGAGGAGGCGAAGCAGCGCGTCGCGCGTGCGAGCGGGTCGATCGACGCACAGATCGCGGCCGACGCGTTCGCATCGCTCGCCGGCCTCGGCAAGGATCCGAAGCGGCGCGTGACGGGCCCCGTCGATGCAAGGCTCGCGATCAAGTCGGCGGGTGTGCCGCTCGATGCGGAACTCACGCCTGCGCTCGCCGATGCCGCGTTCGATGTCTCAGGGTCGCTTTCGCCGGTCTCGATCGAGGTCACTGACGCGCAGGGACAGAAGTCGACCGTGTCGACGGGTACGCTTGCGCTTTCGGTGTCGACCAAGCGTCTGTCGGACGACCTGCTGGTGCGCATCGTCGGCGACGAGAAGGCCGCCGCGCAGGGTGCGCTCGATCTCGATGCGCGCGTGCGCGGCGCGGTCGCGCGCGCGAAGGATGCGAAGGCGACGCCGACGATCGACGCGACGCTGAAGGCGACGAAGTTCCCCGCCGCGACGGTCGATGCGCTTGCCGGCACGAAGGGTGCGGTCGGTCGCTATGTCGGAGATGCGATCGACGCAGAGGTCATCGCAAGGAACTTCTCGACCGCTCCGGGGTCGCAGGGTGCGCTGTCGGCCAAGCTCTCCTCCCAGTTCGCCGAGATCGACGCACCCGCCCTGACGGTCGGCGATGGATTCCTGCGCGCAGGGCCCGACAAGCCCATGCGGGCGAACTTCACGCTTTCGCCCGAGGTCCGCGAGCAACTGCTCACGCCGATCAATCCGGTGTTCTCCGATGTCACCTCGAAGGAGCGCGCACGGTTCACGCTCAACTCGCTGGCATGGCCGCTCGACGGCGACCGGCGCAAGTTCGACGCGGCGTTCACGCTCGAGACCGGCGAGATCCAGCTGACGAACGCCGGTCCGCTCGCATTCCTGCTCTCGATGCTCCAGGCGGGGCGTACCGAGGGCTTTGAGGCGCAGATCGATCCACTGCGCGTCACGGTGTCGAAGGGCCGCCTGACCTACCGCGACTTCAGCCTCCGCGCGGGCAAGACGCAGACCGGCGCCTGGCGCAATTCGCTCGTGTTCTCAGGCGACATCGACCTCACCGCGACGCCGATGTACGCGAACGAGATCCGCACGGCGGTGCCGCTGTCCGACGCCGCGAACTGGTCGAGCGACGCGCGCGGCGTATTCGAGACGATCGGCGCGGCGAGCCCGGAGTTGCTCAAGGCCCTCACGGTCGGAGTGAAGCTGAGCGGACCGCTGTTCGACGCGAGCGGGAAGCCCGCGAAGCTCAAGCAGGAGCTCGCGCTCCCCGACATCGGCGATGTGCTGCGCGACAACCCAGCCGCTGTGATCAAAGGGATTGGCAAGGGGATCGGCGGCGTCATCGACGCCTTCCGCAAGAAGGACAAGAAGTAGCGGGCGCAGCCGCGTGTCTCTCACATCGGCTTTTCGCCGACGGTCTCGTCGTACACCTGCAGCAGCTTCGTCTTGTCGAAGATGAGCTCCTGGCGCGAAAGGCCCGTCACCTCGTAGTGAGGCGTCAGCTCGATCGCGTCGCACGGGCAGGCTTCCTCGCACATGCCGCAGTAGATGCAGCGCAGCTCGTCGATGTCGAACTGCTTCGGGTACTTCTCACGGTCGCTCCACGGCGACTCTTCGGCCACGATATGGATGCAGTTCGCCGGGCAGGCGGTCGCGCACATGAAGCATGCGACGCAGCGGACGCGGCCGTCCTCGTCCTTGTTGAGGCGATGCACGCCGCGGAAGTAGGGGCGGTACTGGCCGCCTTCCTCGACCGGCCGGTCGTCGCGCTTCTGCTCCGGGTACTGGACCACCCAGATGTTCTTCTTGTTCGAGCCGCCGCGGCCGATGTTCTCGAAGCAGTGGCGCAGGGTGGTGCCGAGGCCCTTGAAGATCGACGGCAGGAAGAGCGCCTCGCCGCGGGTAAGGCGGGTGGGGGTCACATCGATGACATCTTCGTCGCGGGTCGCCATGGGGCCGAGATGGTACGGTGTACGCGTGAATGACGAAAGCGGACCAGAGCCACGACCCCCGGCGACCTCTGAGCCGTCTGCCTCTTCGCGCGCCCGCACCCGCAGCCCCGGCGCGGGGATCCTCACCGGCTCCGATGCCTCGATGCTCGGAATCGGGATGCAGATGCTGAGCGAGGTCGTGGCCGGCATCCTGCTCGGCCTCGCGCTTCATCACTTCTTCGGGCTCAGCAAGCTCTGGATCGTGTTCGGAGGAGTCTTCGGCGTCGTGGTCGCGATGTGGACGGTCATCCGAGCCGCCCTCCGCATGGAACGGCTCGAGCAGGCGAGCAAGGCCAAGCCACCGGGTTCTGACAAGCCGGCGGGTGGAAGCTGAGAGGTGGCGAGCGTGGCTGCGGTCGCACCATTCCCAGTGCTTCGGTTGCTCGCCGCCACGGCGCTGGCCGCCGGGCTGTCGGTTCTGATCCCGATCGGCCTGAAAGCGGGGGGGTACATCGATGAAACGGTCGCCAAGCCCTTAGTTCTCGGACTCGTGGCCGCCGCCATGTCGAATGTCCTGGGCCTGGTGGTCGGGGCTCGGGTGGCTCGGTTCGCAGCTTCCGGGTCGTCGGGCGGGGAGGCGGTGCTCCTGGCGTATCTGGCCGCGACGGCCGTTCGCCTCCTTGCGACACCTTCCTTGGCACTTTCGTTATACTTTCTCCTCCCTCAGAAGGCCGCTCCACTGCTTCTAAGCGCTGTGGCGGCACACGTTCTCTTCATGGTCGTCGATATCGCCGCCTTGCAGAGAACTCATCGGAGGAGTGCAGGACCGAGCGCGCCGAAAGCGTGATTCGCTCAGGCACAGGAAGTTTCCCGCAGTGTTGAACTGCGGGGGCGTGAGTCTGGGCCGCGCTGTTGCCCTCGCTCGCGTCAACTTCGTGACAGATTTCACGATCCGCCTTCGGCCCGCGGCCTCCAAGCCCACCGAAGGCACCGAGTCCGCGACCCCCAGCCGCCCTGAAGAAGTGAACGCATGAGCAGCACCGTACTTCTCGCTCAAAGCCTCCCGGCCATGACGGATGTCTTCCCGACCATCCTCGCTGGCGGCAGCAATCCCCTCGACCATGTCGTCGACAAGAAGTCCGCGCTCGGCCCGATCATCGGGTTCGAGAACCTCATGCTGAGCACGGTCTCGGTGGTGGTCGCCGGCATCGTGGCGTTCCTCGTGCTTTCGGTCGCGGCCCGCAGCATCGCGACCGGCCCGGCCTCGCAGGGAACCGACCGCTACCTCACCAAGGGCCGTCTCGCCCAGCTGATCGAGACGCTCGTGCAGGGACTGCGCGATGGAGTCATCGAGCCGCTGCTCGGCAAGAAGACCTCGGATCACTTCCTCCCGTTCCTGCTCTCGCTCTTCTTCTTCATCCTCACGCTCAACCTGCTCGGCTTCATCCCGTTCGCCGACTTCCAGAGCTTCTTCAAGAAGGTGCTCTTCAGCTCCGCCGCCGGTGTCGATCATGGCGGCGACCACTCCTCGAAGGGCGCCGTGTTCTTCGGCGGAACCGCGACTGCGTCGATCGCCGTCACCGCCGGCCTCGCCACGCTGTCGTTCTTCGCGATCCTGTACCAGTCGATGCGCGATCTCGGCGTGAAGGGCTTTCTGGAGCACATGTGCGGCGGCAAGGAACTCCTCGAGGGGCCGAAGGGTCTTCTCGCGGTTGTCCCGATCATCTTCGTGATCGAGATCCTCGGCCTCGTGATCAAGCCCGGCGCACTCGCCATCCGTCTCTTCGCGAACATGCTCGCGGGCCACACGCTGCTCGCGACGATCTTCATGTTCCCGGGGATGGCGTTCAAGGCGGGCCTGCTGCTCGGAGTCCCGATCGGCGTCGTGTCCGTCGGCTTCGCAGTCGCAATCTGCTTCCTCGAGCTCTTCGTCGCCTTCCTGCAGGCGTTCCTCTTCATGTTCCTCACTGCGGTGTTCATCAGCCTGATGAGCCACCACGACGAGCATGGTCACGACCACGCGCACGGCCACGAGGGAGACCATGGGCATGGCCACGGCCACGCTCACGCGCATTGATTCCGTCCAACACCGGGCCCGTGGGAGGCCCGGCTGAATGATTCCAATCCTTCAACCGGCGCGTCCCACAGCGTCCGAGCACAAGACAAACCCTTTGGAGCACAGTCAGAAATGAGCAAGATCAGCAAGTTCCTCCCGTTCGCCGCTTGCGGCGCAGCCCTCCTCGCCTCGTCCGCCTTCGGCCAGGCCGGCGATGAAGCCGCTGCCACCGCCGCCGCGAACGCGAACGCTCTCGCCAAGTCGGGCACCATCACCACCGGTCTCGCTGCGCTCGGCGCGGGTCTCGCCGCCGTCGGCGCGGGCCTCGGCATCGGCCGCATCGGTGGCAGCGCCGTCGAGTCGACCGCTCGCCAGCCCGAGATGGCCGGCAAGATCCAGACCCAGATGATCATCGCCGCGGCGCTCATCGAAGGCGTCGGCCTGTTCGCCGTCGTCGTCGGCGTGCTCGTGATCGTCCTCTGAGCGATCCGATGTAGATCTTCCAGCCTTCGCCGGGGAAACCCGGCGAAGGCTCTTCCGCGCGCGTCCCGGCGATTCGCGCATCAAGGCAGGTTTCGACAGGCAGGTCTCGACAGGAATGCATGCAATGACCGCGATCCTCGCAGCCAACCCGCTTTCTCCCGACGTCATCGGCTACACCGTGTCGGTCGTCGTCTTCATCATCTTCTTCACGCTCGCCGCCCGGCTGGTGTGGCCCAAGATCATCGGTGGACTCGACGAGCGCTATGCCAAGATCCGGCATGAGATCGATGCGGCCGAGAAGGCCCGTTACGAGGCCGAGAGCGCGCAGAAGAAGTTCGAGGAGAAGCTGCGTCAGGCTCAGGAAGAGGCGGCCCGCACGATCGAGGAGGCGAAGGCCACGGCCCGCAAGGTCGCCGAGGAACTCCGCGCCAAGAACGATGCGGAACTCTCCGACATGAAGTCGCGCGCGCTCGCCGACATCCAGGCGGCTCGCGAGAGCGCCGTCCGCGAGTTGAACGAGCACGCGGTCGCGCTCGCGGCCACGATGGCCTCGAAGATCCTCCGCCGCGAGGTCGGCGCTGCGGATCAGTCGCGGCTTGTCGCCGAGAGCCTCGCCGAACTGTCCCGCAGCCGCAACTAAGCGACCTCATCGCAGCATCCGAGCGCGCACCCCGCGCGCACACACACGCGTAACCACTCATGGCCACCACCCAGCACATCGACGAAATCGCGAGCGTCTACGCCGCCAGCCTCCTCGAGGTCTGCGACAAGCAGGGCGGCAACGCCGCCGCCGAGTCGTGCGCGGCTGAACTCTCGGTGATCGCCGAGATGATCCGGTCGGACAAGCGCTTCGCCGAGTTCCTCAAGTCCCCGATCATCGGTGCCGCGGCTCGCCGCGCGTCGATCGACCGGATCGTCAAGGGCAAGGTCTCAGACCTCGTCTACCGCTTCGTCATGGTCGTCGCCGCCCACGGCCGCGCCGGCCGCCTCGCCGACATCTCCGACGCGTTCGACGGCCTGCTGCAGGCTCGTCTCGGTCGCGTCGAGGTCGACATGTACACCGTCACCGGCCAGGCCGCGCCCGATGTGGTCGCGACCGTCAAGGGTGGCGTCAAGGAAGCCTTCGGCAAGGACGCCGTCATCCATCAGTACGCCGACCCGAACATGATCGGCGGCGTGAAGCTCCGCATCGGTGACCAGCTCATCGACGGATCGGTCGAGACCCAACTCCGCAACATGCGCGACGCGGTCGCCGCGCGCGGCACGGGCGCCATGCGCTCGCGCCTCGGCGACTTCCTCGCATAACCCGCACCAGCATTCAGCTTCTTCCACGCCGGGCAACCGCCCCGCAACTCAGAGGACCTACCCGTGAAGATCAAGAGCGACGAGATCACGACAGTCATTCGCCAGGAAATCGAGCAGTACTCGGGCAAGCTCGAGATCTCCGAAGTCGGCCAGGTGGTCGAAGTCGGTGACGGCATCGCCCGCGTCTACGGACTGTCGAAGGCAATGGCCGGCGAGCTCATCGAGTTCCAGGGCGCGGGTGGCCGCGTCATGGGCCAGGTGATGAACCTCGAGCTCGACACCGTCGGCTGCGTGCTTTACGGCGACTCGACCGCGATCCGCGAAGGCGACACCGCCCGCGCGACCGGCAACCTCCTCGAGGTGCCCGTTGGCCCTGAGCTCCTCGGCCGCGTCGTCGACCCGCTCGGCAACGCGATCGACGGTGGCCCCGCGATCAACGCGTCGGGCCGTCAGAAGGTCGACATCGTCGCCCCTGGTATCGCCGCGCGTCAGCCGGTGAAGGAGCCGCTCCAGTTCGGCATCAAGGCCGTCGACTCGATGGTCCCCGTCGGCCGCGGCCAGCGCGAGCTCGTCATCGGCGACCGCAAGACTGGCAAGACCGCCGTCTGCCTCGACGCGATCATCAACCAGAAGGCGTACTGGGGCACCGAAGACGCGGTCGTCTGCATCTATGTCGCCGTCGGCCAGAAGGATTCGACCGTCGCGGGCGTCGTCGAGACCCTCCGCAAGAACGGCGCGTTGGACTACACCATCGTCGTGAACGCCGGTGCGTCGGCCGCTGCGCCGCTCCAGTACATCGCTCCGTACGCGGGCTGCGCGATGGGCGAGTACTTCATGTGGCAGGGCAAGAACGGCAAGACGCCGAAGCATGTCCTCTGCGTGTACGACGACCTCTCGAAGCAGGCCGTCGCGTACCGCGAGCTTTCGCTCCTCCTCCGCCGTCCGCCGGGCCGCGAGGCGTACCCGGGCGACGTGTTCTACCTGCACTCCCGTCTGCTCGAGCGTGCCACCAAGCTCTCGAAGGAGAACGGCGGCGGCTCGCTCACCGCGCTCCCGATCATCGAGACGCAGGAAGGCGACGTTTCGGCGTACATCCCGACGAACGTGATCTCGATCACCGACGGCCAGATCTACCTCCAGCCCGAGCTCTTCGCGGCCGGTATCCGTCCGGCGATCAACGTCGGTATCTCGGTGTCGCGCGTCGGTGGCAACGCCCAGATCAAGGCGATGAAGGAAGTCGCCGGCTCGCTCCGTCTCGACCTCGCGGCCTACCGCGAGCTCGAGGCGTTCGCGCAGCTCGGCACCGACCTCGACGCAGCGTCGAAGCGCCAGCTCGACCGCGGCGCGCGCATGGTCGAGCTGCTCAAGCAGGGCCAGTACAAGCCGTTCGATGTCATCGACCAGTGCATCTCGATCTTCGCCGCGTCGCGCGGCTTCCTCGACGACATCCCGGTGCCGTCGGTGCCGAAGTTCGAGGACGGCCTGCTGAGCTACTTCCGCGCACAGAAGGCCGATCTCCGCGCCAAGCTGGCGACGGCGAAGAGCTTCAAGGGCATCGAGGACGAGTTCAAGGCTGCGGTCGCGCAGTACAAGAGCGGCTTCAAGGCCTAATCGAACGAAGGCCTGCTCAAACGCGGGCGAACCCCAACACTCAACGGCGGCTGCTCCGGCAGCCGCCGTTTCCATTTCGCAGGTCCCCCGGCGGGTGCACGGCACGTGCCGCTCAGTGTCAGGTACAGCACGGCACGTGCCGTGCACGCGTAGGAAACTACGCAAGCTTCTTGCTCAAGACGGTTTACGGGATGGGCCATGCGGTGCACGGCACGTGCCAGTCAGTGCCAGGCACTGCACGGCACGTGCCGTGCACCATTGGTTATTCCCGATTCTCTACTCCTTGGACTTCGCCCGGCTTGAGTCCCGCCGCGCGCCTCGACCGACCGCTGCGCCGACGGCGATTCCGCCAAGCCCGGCCGCGAGATTTCCCCACTCGCACCAACTCGGCGTCTCGCTCCACTGTGCAGCCTGCAGCGGCCCGAGTTCGGCCGGCCTCGTCTCCGGTCGATCCTTCAGCCGGACTTCCTTCGCCTGCCCGAGCATGCCAAGTGCGGTGAGCGACCCGATGGCGCCGAACACGACGCACAGGAACAGGACGGAGGCCGAACCTCCGATGCGAATCGCGGTGAAGCCACCGAGAAACGCCGCAACGGCGAACACTCCCAGTCCGACCACGCAGAACTTCTCCGAGGCAACCCACGAATCGCCGTCGAAGCAGAAGTCGGTGCCGGCCAGCACCATCACGGCGGAGAATGCGGCGAACACCGCAGCGATCATCACGATGTAGCCGAGGAGCACCCCGAGAGGAATTCGAAAGATCGCGCCGATGCAGCTCATGGTTCAGCTCCTTCGTGAAGACGATTGCGGATCGATTCCGTCGGCCAGCGCCTCGAGCGCCGCATGCACGCCTGCCGCCGCGATCCGCGCTTCCATCATCGGCCCACCGCGCGCGTAGGACTGCTCGGGAAGCTGCGGAACATGGATGAAGCCTGCGCACCCGACACGGTCGTCGGCGAGCAGCCGGTACATGATCTCGTTGCAGAGGAAACTGCCCGCCGAGAGCGAGAGCGTCGAAGGAACCCCGGCGTCGATGCA
The DNA here is from genome assembly GCA_046337925.1 of bacterium. Lineage (GTDB taxonomy): Bacteria > Planctomycetota > Phycisphaerae > Phycisphaerales > SM1A02 > QWPT01. The sequence goes on from JBKCZS010000158.1 coordinate 8,958, forward strand.
TGCCTGCGCGAGTCCGCGAACCGGCAGCGTGGTGAAGATCGCGTCCGGCGCCCCCTCGATCACCGGCTCGTCGACCACAAGCACGCCGGCATTGTCAGGAATGCGACTGTCACGCAGGTTGACCGCGATGCGTTCGAAGGTGATCGCCTCCGCCTTCGCGCTTTCACCGAGCGCCACGACCGCATCCGGCATGAGGGAGTCGACGAGCGGCGAGAGCCTCGCCCATGCACTGCCGGGCTCGGTGCCGCCGACGACCGGCAGCGCGACATAGGCGCGCGAGCCGCGCGCGCAAGGCATGCTCTCGAGCATCTTCACGATCGCAATCGTCGGGTTGACATGACTGCCGCCGAACGGCTCGAAGCATGTCACGAGGATCAGCGGCGGTGCGGCAGTCATTCGCCGATGTCCTCGGCCCAGAGGTCCGGCTTCTCACGCTTCATGCGCTCCATCAGTGCGACGCAGCGAGGGTCGTCGACGACAAGCAGCTCGATCTTCTCATGGCGCATCCACTCTTCTGCGCCCGTGAAGGTGCGGTTCTCGCCGATCACCACGCGCGGGATCTTGAAGAGGATCGCGGTTCCCGAGCACATGGGACATGGCGAGAGCGTCGAGACGAGCGTGAGGGTCCGCCAGTCGCGGCGACGGCCGGCGCGGCGGATGCAGTCGACCTCGGCGTGCGCGGTGGGATCGCCCGACTGAACCCGCTGGTTGTGACCCGCAGCGACGATCTCGCCACGCGCGTCGAGGAGGGAACTCCCGATCGGGATGCCGCCTTCGCGCCAGCCCTTCTCGGCCATCTCGATCGCGACATCCAGTCCGCGCTTGATCCAGTCGGGGTCGATCATGTGTTCAGTATCGTCTTTCGGCCGGATCCGGCTTCACGGGAGTTCGCCCTGGACCGGGAGCGCGGCCGGTCCCGCGTAGTCGGTCGAGCGCAGGATGTAGAGCGCATGCTGCGCCCGGCTGCACGCCGTGAGGATCGCTTCGTACGACACATTCTCCGCGCCGCCGCGGACATCGTGCAGGATGACCGCAGGGGCTTCGAGCCCCTTGAAGCGGTGCAGGGTCTCCCAGCGGATGGCAGGTGGATCGCTCTCCTTCAGGACGAACGACTCGGCCAGGCTGACCAGCATGAATCCCGCGATCTGGTCCTCGTCCGCGAGGCAGCCGCGGTCGCGACGGAAGGGCGACAGGATCATGACATCCTCCGGCCGAACGCCTTCGGCATCGACGAGGTGCTTGATGATCCTGGAGATCGCCTTCCGCTGTCCGAGCAGGTCGTCGGGCGCGAACTCCGCCACGACGACGGGCTGCCCTTCGCGCACGGAGGGCGGTGCCGCGATGCCATCGAGCCGCGCCGGGTCGAGTGAGCGCAGGAAGTCGGTGATCGACACCGAGTTGCGCAGGTTCTCGCGCAGGACCAGCGGGCGGCCGAAGCGCCGCTCGATTTCGACCGGATCCGTGCGGTGGTAGATCGCCTGGTTCGGGTCGTGAAAGAACGCGACGCGCGCGTGGGGCCCGGCGAGCGCATCGAGCGCATCGAGCATCGCCGGCGAGAAGTCCTGCCCTTCGTCGATCACGATCGAGTCGAACGAGCCGAGCTGGCCGGCGCGCGCCGCCTCGGCAAGGGTCGCGATCATCATGGCGTAGCGCTCGTTTGCAGCGATCGACGCCGCAGGGGTGCGTCCGAGGCTGTTCGTGACGCTCTCCGCAAGGGCGTGGAGATTGGCGACGACGACCCGGTCCGCGCGGATGGCGCGCAATGGAGTCGAGTTGTCGACGGGCCGCGCGCGGCAGGCGCGTCCGAGCACGGTCGCGAGCGGCTCGTTGAAGCAGGTGACGAGCGTGCGACGACCCTCGGCGATCTCGCGGCGCGCGCGATAGAGCGCGGCATAGGTCTTTCCGGTGCCTGCGAAGCCCTCGATCTGCACGCGGTCGAGCCGATAGGTCGCATCGACGATCCCGCGGACGGGTCGCATCACATCGTGTTCGACGATCCTGGCGTTCATGATCTCGTCGCGCACATAGAGCGCCGAACGCATCGTGGGCAGGATGTGGCGGTCGACGATGCGTCGCATGGGCGAGCGATCGCCCTTTGGAACCTCCGGGTACTTGTCGGAGAGTGCTTCGAACATGCCCTCGAGCTCGCGGCACAGCTTCGCGGCGTTGCGGCATTGCGTCGCACCGAGCACATGGTTCCGCGCGCTGATCGGGATCGTGTTGAAGTCGACATGGGTGTCGACCAGCGCCAGGAACCAGCCGTGGAGGTAGGGCGGGTGCCGGTCGTCATGGCTGCCGTAGTGCGCGAGCGCGCGCACCAGTGCGCGGGTCGAACTGATCGCTTGGGACGGGGCATCGCGATCGAGCGCGCGCCTTGCGTCGCGGACGACGCGGTGCCAGCCGTACTCGGGATCGAAACCGCACTCGCCGCCCTTCACCTCGATCGTGATCAGGCCACGGTCGGGATCGATGACGACGAAGTCGAGTTCGCGAGTGCCGACCTTGTCCGGATCCTGCACGAGCAGGTTCTGGATCACGATCCAGGGCTTGTCCGCAAGGGCGTCCTCGAGGCACTTGCGCATGACGAGCTCGGGCTCGTTGGAAGCCCGCTCCTCGCCCTCGCCGCGGATCTCATACGGAACGCTTGGGAAAAAAGTCGCCATGCAGACGCGAAGTGTAGAGGTGCACGGCACGTGCCGTGCAGTGCCTGGCACGTGCCAGGCACCATGGCGAGTGCGTCGCAACATCCTATTGCTGATGGACTTGCGTCGAAGTTTCCCGGTGCACGGCTCGTGTCAGGCACTCGTTGGCACGTGCCGTGCACCCGTCGGGGAGGTGTCTGTCGGGCCGCAAAGGAGAAGGCCGCGGCGCGCGCAGCCGCCGTCGGCGTGCCGTCAGATCGACCGCCGGGCTCGGGCCGCCGCTCACCTCTCGCGGGCGGTTTCTTCCTCGTCGTTCTCCTCGTCGTGGAACCGCAGCGCCTCGCTGTCGGCGTCCGAGTTGTCGTAGTGCTTCTGGAACACGGTGCCCGAGGCCTCCGCCTCGTCGCGCATCTCCTTCATGCGCGCCCATTCCTCCATCGTCACCACGACCTCGCGCGCGACCGAGCCCTTGTGCTCGCCGAGGATGCCCGCCTGACCCATCTGGTCGACGAGCCGCGACGCGCGTCCGTAGCCGATCGCAAGCCGGCGCTGCAGGAGCGACACGCTTCCGCGGCCCGACTCGATCATGATCTCGACGGCGCTGTCGAACAGCGGATCGCGCTCGCCGCCTGCATCGCCAGCGTCGCCCGAACCACCGTCGCCGCCGCTCGCCACCTGGCCGGACCGGATGGTCAGCAGCTGGCGCTCGAAGCTCGGCGCAGCGACCGTCTTGAGGAACTTCGTGACCGCGCGGGCCTCCTTGTCCTCGACGAGCGTGCCCTGCGAGCGGCGCGCGTCGGTCTGGCTCGGCGTCACGACCAGCATGTCGCCCTGGCCGAGCAGGAGCTCCGCGCCCTTCTGGTCGAGCACGATGCGGCTGTCGGTGCCCGACGCCACCTTGAAGCTCACGCGGCACGGCATGTTCGACTTGATGAGGCCCGTGACGACCGTCGCCTGCGGTCGCTGGGTCGCGAGGATCAGGTGGATGCCGACCGCACGCGCCTTCTGCGCGATGCGCACGATCGACTGCTCGACCTCCTTGTTGGTCATCATGAGGTCGGCGAGCTCGTCGATCACGAAGACCATGTAGTGCATCTTCTTCGGGATCTTGGCCCACTCGACATCGTCGCTCGGGTTCAGGCGCTCGCGGAGCTCCGCCTCGCCAAGCTCGTTGAAGCTGCGGATGTCGCGGACGCCCGCCTCCTTCAGGAGCTCGTACCGCTCCTCCATCTTGGTGACGGCCCACTCGAGGATCGCCGCGGCCTTCGACATCTCGGTGACGACCGGGCACGCGAGGTGCGGGATCTCGCTGAACTGCGCCATCTCGACCATCTTCGGGTCGACGAGCACAAGCTTGAGCTCATCGGGACGCTTCGTGTACAGCCACGACATGATGATCGTGTTCATGCACACAGACTTGCCCGAGCCGGTGGTGCCGGCGATGAGCATGTGCGGCATCTTGGCGAGGTCGAGGACGAGCGGCTCGCCCGCGGAATCCTTGCCGAGGAACATCGGGAGCATCATGTTCGCCGCGTGGCCGCTCGACATGAGCTCCTTGAGGCGCACCTTCTCCTTCTGCTTGTTCGGAACCTCGATGCCGACCGCGGTGCGGCCGACCATGTTCGGGATGATGCGGACATTCGGCGCCTGCAGCGCGCGGGCGATGTCCTTCGCGATCGTCTCGAGACGCGCAACGCGCGTTCCCGCGGCGAGCTCCACCGAGTACAGCGTCACGACCGGACCCGACTCGATGTGCGTGATCTCGCCCTCGATCCCGTAGGTCGACAGCGTGCGCGTCAGGAGCTCGGCCTGCTCGCGGACATACGCCTCCATCTTCGAGGAGTAGTTCCCCTCGGGTTCCTCGAGGAGATCGAGCGTCGGGAACTGATAGCCCGAGTAGTCGACCGTGCGCGGGATGTCCTCGTCGCGCAGATGCGTGGTGGTGGGCTTCGCCGTCATCTTGATCGGCAGCTTCTCGATCTTCGCGCGGAGTTCGTCCTCGCTGAGCGCGGCGCGCGCGGGCTTTGCCTCGACGACGGGCGCGGCTGCGGCTGCGGCGACGGGCGCAGCGGCAGCGGTCTCGATGGCCTCGTCGCCCTCGTCCGCTTCCTCGGCCTCGTCGGCGGCATCGCTCTCCGCCCCATCCTCATCCCCGTCCTCCTCCTCATCGAGATCCTCTTCCTCCTCCTCGCCAGCCTCGACCGAAGCAGGAGCCGCCACCGGCACCGCAGGACGGGCCGTCGAGCGACGCGCGCGCGCGCCGCTGGCACCCGCGACCGCAGGCTGGGGGAACACAGCGCTCATCCGCTCGCGCATCGCACCGAAGTGCGCGCGCCAATCGGTCTCCCAGATCGGCGACAGGAACGAGAACGCGCGTGCAAACGCGCCCGGAAGCATGAACACCAGCGCATCGGCCGCGACGATCGCGCCGATCGCGAGGCCCGCGATGAAGATCAGCGAGGCGCCCACGGGTCCGAAGCGCATGTGCATCTCATCCGCGAACCACATCGGAACGATGCCCGCGTCGACGCCCGTCAGCGGTCCGACCGAAGGGAACCACTCCGCGTGCAGCGCGCCGAACGCGCACATCGCGATCAGGCAGCCGACGAAGCGCACGAACGGATGCGCCATCGCGCGGCCGAGCGCTGCGAACGCAAGCAGGACACCCATGAAGATCACGGGGATCCACACGCCGAACCCGAAGGTGAAGTACAGCCAGTACGACATCGCGGCGCCGAACCTGCCGCACAGGTTCAGCGGCGGGTCGGTCGGCACGGCGACGACATGCGTCGGCCAGTCCGACGAGCGGAAGCTGGCGAGGCTCACGAAGAGCACCGTGTAGAGAAGCGCGGCGAGCACCCAGAAGATGCGGCGACGCGTCAGCTCCGCGCCGTCGGCGGGAGTGGTGACATCCGAATCCACCTCCTCCGCGCCGGAGCGCGTGGAGGCCTTGCGAGCGGTCTTTGGCATGGTCCCGATATCGGCAGGACTCCCTTCAATCCCGCAGCAAACGCGGGGTGCGCGACCCGCCGTCCGCCGCTACCTTGCCCCCATGCATTTCCGCCTCGTCGACCGCTTCCTGAGCCTCAGCGACACCTCGGCCGTCGCGGTCAAGAATGTGACCGCCGCCGAGGAGTACCTCCAGGACCACTTCCCCGGATTCCCAGTCCTCCCCGGGGTGTTCATGGTCGAGGCCCTGACCCAGGCCGCCCGCGCCGTCCTCGAGAAGCGGGGGATGCAGCGGATGGTGCTCGGCGAGGTCAAGGCGCTCAGGTACGGCAGTTTCGTGCGTCCCGGCGAGACCCTGAAGGTCGAGGTCACCCTCGACAAGGTGCGGGAGGACGGTTCAGCCGTCTTCAAGGCCCAGGGGACCGTCCTCCGCGACGGAATCGACTCGGCGGCGGCTGAGACAGCCGTCTCGGGGCGACTTATACTCCGCGCCTTGCGGAACTGACCGCGTCCCGCGATCGGGAACGCACGAGAGTTTTGAGCGATCGGGGCGCTTTCGCCCGAAATCACCCCGTCATGGAGACTTGTATGGCCAAGAGCCGAGCCGATATCGAAGCCGATGTGAAGGATGTTCTGGTCGACGCCCTGGGCGTGGACGACGACGATGTTGTTCCGACCGCCACCCTCAAGGGAGACCTCGGCGCCGAGAGCATCGACTATCTCGACATCGTGTTCCGCCTCGAGAAGAAGTTCTCGACGCCTGAGAAGCCCTTCAAGATCGCGCAGGGCGAGCTGTTCCCTGAGAACCTGATGACCGATCCGTCGCTTGTCGAGAACGGCAAGGTGACGGCGAAGGGCCTCGCGCTCCTCACGGAGAAGGTCCCGCATGTCTCGCTCGGCGACTTCGCGAACGACCCGCAGGTCACCAAGCTGTCGGGCCTGTTCACCGTGAAGAGCCTCTGCGACTTCGTCGAGCGGAAGCTGGCGGCCTGATGCATGTTTGAGCGGTCGCGCCTGCGGGCGCTCCCTCTGGCGCGAGGAGCATCGATGAGATGGATGTGGATAGACAGGGTCATCGCGTTCGAGCCGAAGAAGCGGCTCGTCGCGGTGAAGAATGTCTCGCTCGCGGAAGAGCATCTCCATCAGCATTTCGGCCCTGAAGGCGCGCTGCCGGCGTGCCCGGTCATGCCGAACTCGCTGATCCTCGAGGGTATGGCTCAGACCGCAGGCATCCTTGTCGGCAGCGTGCACGACTTCCGCGAGAAAGTCGTGCTCGCGAAGGTGGTTTCCGCCGTCATCGAGCGCGATGTCAACCCGGGCGAGACCATCCGCTACGACGCGACGCTCGAGCGCATGGACGAGATGGGCGCCAGCACGGTCGGGATCGTCGAGCGCTATTCCTTCGTCGACAACGCCTGGGCGCCGGTCGGCCGCATCGAGCTGATCTTCAGCCATCTCGATCAGAACCGCGCGGGTACGGAGTTCCCCGAGGAGAACTTCGTCTTCGGCGAGAACTTCCGCACGCTGCTCGAGGGCGCAGGACTCCGCAAGGCGGGCGTCGGGGCGCGCTAGGTCGGGCGATGCTTACACAGGTCGAAAAAAGAACGCGCCGTCCGCGGGAATGCGTGACGGCGCGTTCAGCATGCGGGGCAGGGCACCATTCGTGAGTCCCTGACCGCCAGAAGGTTTGGGAGCCCCGACCGGGGAGGCAATCCGATGCGGGGCCGATCCAAGTCCGGGTCCGATGGGCGTTGTGCCATGCGGAGCCGTGTCAATCGTCGCGGAGTCCCTTACGCGACGGAAGACTCAAACAAGGTCGAATTCAACAGGCGGTCATGCAACGACTTGCGGCCGTTTCCGCGCCGTTTCTGCGCGAGACCGGTGGATCTGTTCCGTCTGCGCGGATCGTGCGGACACCGGCGCGGCGAAGCGCCCGGAACCGTCCCGTACCATGCCGCCGTGGCCCGTCACCTTGCCATCTACACCGGATCGTTCGACCCGATCACCCTTGGGCATCTCGATGTCCTTGCGCGCACGCGCGGCCTGTTCGACGAGGTCATCCTCGCGATCGGCCGCAACCCGAACAAGGAAGCGCTCTTCACCTTCGACGAGCGGCTGTCGCTTGCGCGCGAGCTCGTCCGCGACATGATGAGCAAGGAGCCTGAGGGCGCGCACATCCGGGTGGAGCACTACACCGGCCTGACGGTCGACTATGCGAAGTCGGTCGGAGCGTGCGCGATCGTGCGCGGCATCCGCAACATCACCGACCTTGCCGGCGAGTGCCAGCTGGCCATCACGAACCGCCAGGTCGCGGGCATCGAGACCGTCTTCATCGTGACGGGCGAGAACTTCGCCTACACGAGCTCGAGCCTCATCAAGCAGATCGCGGCGCTCGGCGGGTCGATCGACTCGCTCTCGACGCTGGTGCCGCCGCTCGTGATCGACGCGCTGCGCAAGAAGCGCGGCGACCGTTCGAACCCGCTTGGCCGCCTCGCGGTCGACGGCCTGGTGGAGTGAGCCCGCCCAGGGTGCGAGCAGACCGACCTTCTCCCGACACGAAATGAGAACTTGACCAAGATGGCAGCAGATTTCCGAGTGATTTCCATTGGTTCGATGGCCGCCAACCCCCACTGGGGCGAGCGCGGCTCGGTGCGTCCTCCGCACGCCACGACCTCGCTCGTGGTGTCGGGCAAGACGCGCATCCTCGTCGACCCCTCGCTGCCGACGCAGGTGTTGATCCCGCGTCTCCTCGAGCGCTCGGGCCTCGGTCCGGACGAGATCACCCATGTGTTCCTGACCTGCCTCAACCCGATCCACCGTCGCGGGCTGCTCGCGTTCGAGCGCGCCACCTGGCTCGTGAGCGAGCGCGAGCGCGAGGCGATCGGCGTGCAGTTGATCGAGTCGATCAAGGAGGCGCACGGTGCCGGCGACGCCGATCTCGTGAAGTCGCTGGGACAGGAGGTCGCGATCGTGCAGCGCACGGTGGCGGCCGAGGACCGGCTGGCCCCGGGGGTCGATCTCTTCCCGCTCTACGGGGCGACGCCGGGAATGACGGGCTTGCTGCTTCCGGGCCCGGGAGCCACGACGCTCATCGCGGGCGACGCCGTGCCGACCGTCGAGCACCTCTCGGCGGGGCAGGTGATGTCGCCGTGCTTCGACCTCGAGGCCGCGCGCGAGAGCTTCAAGGAAGCGATCGAGATCGCGGACTGGATCGTCTGCGGTCGAGACAACATCGTGCCGAGCCGGATCTGAGCGGCGGCCGCTTGCGGCAGCCGCGTCTGGCGTGCTTGGCGCGCTGACATGTCGCGGGCACGCGC
>JBKCZS010000159.1:0-2702 GCA_046337925.1 bacterium
CCGGATCGTGCACGACCGCGGGATCCGGGTACGCCTCGATCAGCGTCGCCCACGCGGGCACGGTGATGCAAGTACCCCAGTCCGCGAGCAGCGTCGAGAGATCCGCCGCGTCCACGAAGCCGTTGCGATCGACATCTCCGCCGCACGGCAGTCCGTCCTCGCAAGGACCCCACTGCGAGAGCACGACCGCGAGGTCGATGCCGTCGATCTGACCATCCGCATTGAAGTCGCCTTCGCACTGCGCATAGGCGGGCAGGGCGACAGCCAATGCTGCGGCGAGCGTGCTCGCCACGAACCGAGGAGATTTTGATGCCATGAGACAAGTGCTCCGGATGAACTGAACATGATCGGTCATGCGCACAAACGGCCTGTGCGCGCGGGAATCAACGGCAGAATAGTGGAGTGAAATCGGCCGCATTCAAACGATCGTGGCGTTTGCAACCAGCTGAGGACAGAAGGGGAAAATCGCACCCCCTGATCAGGAGGGGCCGTGCGTCCCCCGCTCATGAGCCCCGCCGGTGCATGGCACGTGCCGTGCAGTGCCAGGCACTGACTGGCACGTGCCGTGCACGCACGGGGAACGTCAGCGCATGCGTGCTGCAAGCTCGGCGCGGCTCCGTACCCCGAGCTTTCGATAGATCAACTTGCTGATCGACGAGACCGAGTTCGGCGTCAGCCCGATCTCCGCCGCGATCGACGGCCGGCTGCGCCCAGCCTCGAGCATCTTGGCGACCTGGAACTCGCGCGGCGAGAGCAGCTTGCTCGGGGCCTCGAGAAACACCGTCGGATCCTTGCCCGCGGAGTCCTTGTCGATCACGAAGAACTCCGCCATCGGGGGCTGTGGTTCCCCGAGACGCGTCTGACTGAACGCGATGTGATACGGGGTGCAACCGGGGAGATCGGGATGACTGCGGGCGCGCTGGTCTCCCTCGACGAGCAAGGTGTACAGCGCTCGGAATGCCTCGCGGACCTTGGCGGAGTCTTCCGCTGACAGCATGACCGAAATCGCGCCACCGACATTCTTCGGCTCGAGCTTGCCTGCTCGCACGAGACTCTCGGCCTCGTCTTGCACACGCCGGCTGTGGTCGCGCATGGAATCGTCGACGGCCTGCCTCGCCGCGATCGCTTCCGGGTTGCTTCGATCCCAAACGAGGAAGAGTCGCTCCATCGCGGCGCGATAGGTGATCTTTCGACTGCGCGCGGTCGCAGGAACAACCCTGACAAGTCGCGCCTCGATGAGCCGATCGAGCGACCGCTGCGACTCTGCGACCGTCGACTTCGACTTCGTCGCAAGTTCTTCCGCAGAGAATGACCGCTGTGTGCGGCGGAGGATCTCCCACCGCTGCATCGTCGGAGTGTCGAGCAAGACCCGCAGAACGGCGGGATCGCTGATTTCAAGCTGCATGTCTGGCATGAGTCCGTCACCGCGTCGAGCCTGTCGTACGCATCACGCGCCAGGCGGGATGAGTATTGGACATGTGTGGTCCGAGAGATCATACGCCATCGATTCTCGTCCATCGGAAGTGGATGCCGCGAGGCGTGCGCATCGGCGGCAGGTGTACGGCACGAGCCGTGCGGTGCATGGCACTGACCGGCATGCGCAGTGCACGCGCGAAAGAAGCGAAACGAGCGCGGCCGACGGGATCCCCGATCAGGGAGGAACGATGCGCAAATCCGTGACATGCGCGTGCGTGGCGAATCGCTCATCTCGAGAACTCCGAACTGCGCGGCATGAACCATTCAATCACTGTTCTCCTTGTATCTCTCACATCCCTTGCGTCAACCTCCATGGCGCTCGGCCAAGCCGCAACAGCTCTTCAGAGCGAGACCAAGGCCGAGTCCGCCACCGCGAAGGAGGCTGGCTTCGGCGCGGTGCGTACGCCGGACCTTGTGAAGCGTGTTGGTGGAAACCGCGACATCTCGATCAAGGTCGTCGACGGCGTCTACCGCTACGAAGGCGCGATGATCGAGTCGCCGCTTCCCGAGGGCTATCCCGAGCCGACCCCGCCGGGATCGATCGACATCAAGAGCTACCCATCGGTCCGCCGCGCCGAGCTCGTCTCGAAGGATGATTCGGGCGAAGGCATGGTCACTGGTTTCTTCCCGCTGTTCAATCACATCAAGAAGCGCAACATCGCGATGACCGCACCTGTGGAGATGGACTACCAGGGGCTCTACTCCGACTTCATGAAGGACGAGCCGGCGAAGGAAGGCTCGACGACGATGAGCTTCCTCTACCGCTCCTCGCAGCTCGGTCCCGTCGGGAATGACGGCAAGATCGTCGTTCGTGACACCGCGCCTGTGACGGTGCTCAGCATCGGTGCGAAGGGCGCGTTCGACGCGGCGAAGGAGTTCGACACGCTGCGCGAGTGGCTCAAGTCGCAGAACGAATGGGAGGTCGCGGGAGACCCGCGCATGTTCGTCTACAACGGTCCGTTCATCGACCCGGAGTGGCGCTGGTCCGAGGTCCAGGTGCCGATCCGCCGCCGCGGAGAGACCGCAAAGCCCGCCGAGATGACTGGAACCCCGTCGGCAGCCCCGACGACCCCGTCGACGCCCGCCGCTGCGCCCGCGATCTGACGACTCGGACACGCGACGACCGAACGCCCCGGCCAACCGGCCGGGGCGTTCTCGTTGGCACATCGCAGACGACCGGTGCCTAGACGACCGGTGCACGGCACGTGCCAGTCAGTGCCAGGCAC
>JBKCZS010000160.1:0-46373 GCA_046337925.1 bacterium
CGCGCCCGCTCAACCCCTCCTCCACGCCCCAGCGGACGCGGCCGCAGCCGCGACCGCTCAAACCCGTCACCAAGCACCAGAGGAAGCGTCCGCAGCCGCGACCGCTCAAACCACTCCGCCGCAAAGCGGCGGATTCAATGCACGCCGTGCTCGGCCAGCCAGCGCTCCGCGTCGATCGCGGCCTGACAGCCCATGCCGCTCGCGGTGATCGCCTGGCGGTAGCTCGAGTCGGCGACATCGCCCGCCGCGAACACGCCCTCGATGTTCGTGTGGCTCGAGCGCGTCTTGAGCGCCACATAGCCCTTGTCGTCGAACTCGAGCCCCGTGCCCTGCAGGAACTTCGTCGCGGGCGAGTGACCGATCGCGATAAAGAGGCCGCGCACCGGCAGCGTCGTCCGCTCCTTCGTCACGACATTCTCAAGGAGCACGCCTTCGATGAAGTCCTTGCCGAGGACATCGACCACCACCGAGTTCCACACGGGCTCGGCCTTGGGGTTGTCGAGGATGCGCGCCTGCATCGCCTTCGACGCGCGGAACGAGTCGCGGCGATGGATCACATACACCTTCGATGCGAACTTCGTGAGATAGCTCGCCTCCTCCATCGCCGTGTCGCCGCCGCCGACGACCGCGAGCGGCTGGTTGCGGTACACGGGAAGCGCGCCGTCGCAGACCGCGCACGCGCTGACGCCGCCGCCGTTCATGGCGAGGCGGATCTCGTTCGGCAGGCCGATCCAGTTCGCGGTGGCGCCGGTCGCGATGACGACCGCGTGCGCGCGAACCGTCTCGCCCTCGCTCGTCTCGAGCACGAACGGCCTCTGCGAGAAGTCGCAGCGCACCACATCCGCGTCGGTGATGCGCGTACCGAAGCGTTCCGCCTGCTTGCGGAAGAGGTCCATCATCTCGGGGCCCGAGACCCCGTGCGGGAAGCCCGGATAGTTCTCGACCTCGGTCGTGAGCATCAGCTGTCCGCCCGGAAGCACCGGCGCGGGGTTCGACGCGGGGACGCCGATGATCGCGCGCGGCGAGAGGTTCGCGCGCGCGCCGTAGATGCAGGCGGTCCATCCGGCCGGACCCGACCCGATCACGACGAGTTTCTCGACGCTTCCGTTGGCAGCGCTCTGTGAGCCCATCATTTCTCCAGTTTCCTCGCGGCGGTGCGCGCTGCGATCAATTGCCCTGTCCACGCGAGACGGCGCGCAGCGGCGGCCACACGACGAAGTCGCCGAGGAGCCCGCCCTCGGCGTGACGGTCGGCGTCATCGAAGTCGCCGTCGTCGCTCCGCGCGTACATGATGCAGCCCGTCACCTCGACGCGGCCGAACTCGCTCTCGACGCCGCGGGCGCGCGTGCCGAGGTACTCGTAGCGCATGCGGCCGTAGTCGCGGTCGTACGGATCGAAGTCGAACCGCTTCGGGAAGAATCGCGCGTACGACTTCTCGATGTCGTTCGGCCAATCCTCGAACTGCAGCCGGTAGCCGCAGAGGCCCGCCGCGCTCACGAGGCCGCAGAACTCGGTCACGAGCCGGCGTCGCAGCGTGAAGAGCGACTCGATGTCGCGGGTCGCGAAGACCACCGCCGCGTACTTCACCGGATTGATCACGGAGAATTCGGTCGGCAGCGACATCATCGGGTCGAACGGCCGCATGCGCCATCGGCGCCACCAGTCGTCGTAGACCGCCGTGAGCTTGATCATGCTCGCGTCGAGCGATCCGTGCACGCCGGCGACGCGCTCCCATCGCTTCATCGCGCCGAAGCCGGTCAGCGGCTCCTCGCGCGCCTGCATGCCGGAGAAGGTGACCGCGAACTTCGACTGATCGGCCTGGCCGTTGTCGTCGAAGACGGACTTGAGCAACTCGGTCGCGACCAGCATGTCGCCCTCGGGCATCGCAAGGCGACGCAGCCGCTCGTTGTCGGCGGGCTTGAGGAACGGGTAGTCCTTGGTCGCGAGCTTGCGGAGCAGCTCGATGCCGAGCTTGTCCTTATAGGTGTAGATGATGTCGCGATGCACCGACATGGCGTCGGCGAGCATGGTCATCGCGAAGGACTTCTCCTCGAACATCTGCGCATCGCACGCCTGCCGCATCACGCGAAGGTGCGCGACCCCGATCGCGAAGGCCTCCTCGAACTTCCCGGCCTCGCAGAGGCGGTACATGTCGGCGACGACATACGCCGCGATGGAATCGAGCGCGCCGAGGTACGGGAACTCGACCTTGGTGAGGTCTCCGCCCGGCGCGACGAGCACGACGAGGCCGCGCTCGACGAACTTCGGATCGACGCCCTCGGTGCCGTACGGAACGCCGAGGACCTGGCAGTTCTGCAGCTCGATGAGCGCCTTGCCCATCGCCGCGTTGTCAGCCGCCCACTTCGAGACCGCCTCGAACCCCTCCATGCCGGGGTAGATCGTCTTGAGGTTGAACTCCTCCCCGATCTCCTGCGGCGGCTTGGTGAGGTCGAGGTACGCGGTGAAGAGGCGCGTCGCGCTGCGCGACTGCTCGGTCACGCGCATCCACGGCTCGTTCAGCTTCTGGAGGAGTTCCGGCGACTGCGCGTTCGCGCCCGCGCTCGCCGCCAGCAACGCGACGGCGAATGCCGACGCGAGCCTGCGGGACGACGCGATGAACGGACGGGCTTGGCCACACACGGTAAGGAGGCAGGACTTGGGCATGGAGAATCCCTGAGAGTGGGCGGACAATCTAGCACGGTTCGCGGATAGAGTGTCCGCCCGCATGAGCAAACTCCGCTGTCCCGACACCGTCCATGTCCTCCTGCTCGGCACCGGCGGCCGCGAGCACGCCCTCGCCTGGAAGCTGCGGCAGAGCAAGCGGCTGGGGACGCTGTGGGTCGAGGCCGACGCCAACGCGGGCATTCTCGAGATCGGGCGGGCCTGCCCTGAACCGACGAACGACGCCTTCCGCCTCGCGCGGTGGTGCGAGCGCGAGCAGATTTCGCTCGTCGTGATCGGTCCCGAGGCGCCGCTCGCTGCCGATCTGGCGACGAAGCTCGCCGACCATCCGCGGCGCGTCGTCTTCGGCCCGACCCGCGCCGGTGCGCAGCTCGAGTGGGACAAGGCCTTCGCGAAGCAGGTCATGCGCGCCGCGCGCGTGCCGACCGCCGACGGGCGCGTGTTCACCGACGCCGAGCAGGCGCTCGCGTTCGTCGAGTCGCGCGTCGACGGCTGCGTGGTCAAGGCCACGGGCCTCGCCGCCGGGAAGGGCGTCGTCGTGTGCAAGTCGGTCGCCGAGGCGCGCGCCGCCGTCGAGGATTGCCTCGTGAAGAAGGTCTTCGGCGATGCGGGCACCACCGTCCTGATCGAGGAACTGCTCGACGGCCCCGAAGTGAGCGTCCTCGCGCTCTGCGACGGACGGAGCTTCTGGATCCTCGACCCGGCGCAGGATCACAAGCGCGTCGGCGAGGGCGACACCGGTCCAAACACGGGCGGCATGGGCGCCTTCAGCCCGACTCCCCGCGCGACGCCGGACCTGCTTCGCATCGTCGAGCGCGATGTGCTCGTCCCGACGATCGACGCGCTCAAGCGGATGGACATCCCGTTCCGCGGCGTCCTCTACGCAGGCATGATGCTCACCCCGGCGGGGCCGAAGGTGCTCGAGTTCAACACGCGTTTCGGCGATCCCGAGACCCAGCCGATCCTGGCGCGCCTCAAGGGCGATCTCGTCGAACTGTGCTGGGCCACCGCGACGGGCCAGCTCGATGAAGTCGAGCTTTCGTTCGACCAGCGCGCGGCGTGCTGCGTGGTCGTCTGCTCGAAGGGATACCCCGGCACCTACGCGAAGGGCGTCGAGATCGAGGGGCTCGACGAGGCTCGCGCGGTCGAGCGCAATCCGGGCGAAGAGGTCGTGATCTTCCACTCGGGGACCACGAGAAAGGGCGGCAAGCTCGTCACCAACGGCGGTCGCGTCCTCGGCGTCACCGCCCTCGCCGCCGATCTCGCCCGCGCACGCGACCTCGCGAATCTCGCGGCCTCGCGCATCCGGTTCGAAGGCGCGTTCTACCGCCGCGACATCGGCCGCTCGATCGGGGTCGCCGCTGGTTCGGCTGCGCGCTGAGCGACCGCATCCGGGTCAACCAAGCGTCGCGTTTGGACTCGCGGTCGGAGCATGTCCGAAAACCCTGCTGCGGAGTCCCCACCCGCTTGCTTTCTGTTACAGTCGGCAGTCCGTGGGACACGCGGTCCTCCGCGCTCCCACGCCTTCGCGCACGAGGGCTTTGTTGCCGTCGTGCGGTTGGGAGTTGTGTGTGCACTCTGTCGGATCCATGTCCTGAACGAGTGGTCCACGAGGTCTTGTGATGGCTGAATTTCGGCCAAAACAAGTTGGTTCGTGGCAGCGAGTCCGGACGGCGAGCCGTACCTGAGTTTCAACCGGATGTTGCCGGTAGCCTTCGAGAGTCCTTTAGAGTCAAAGAGTCCACCCTCATCACCCCGATCAACGAATTGACAGCGATCCGCCAGGCAGGCAAGAGGCTTGGCAAATTCTTTGAAAGAATTGCGAATCCGACGAGGTCTCCGTAACCACCTGTCGTATCTTGCGTATGTGAAAGTCAAGCCGCTGAGGCCGACCACGCCTCAGCCCGCCCGTCCTCCCCGAGAATGTTCGATCAGATGGCATTGCAACACTCCGCCGCTGCGTGAGCCAGTGTGCGGGAGTTCGTGTGAACAACCTCGCCGATTCAGTCCAGCGCTGGCTCGGCCCTGAGAAACAGAACCATGCGTACCGACCTCCGTTCCACAGTGCGTTCCAAGGTCAACCACCTCTCGAGCGAGTTCTCGAGAAACATCCTGGCGCTCCGGGCCGTCCGCGGCACTGCGCTGACGCTGTCGTTCGTGGCGAGCACCGCGTTCGTGGCGCAGGCCGCGATCGCCGCCGCGCCGACCGCGATGCCCTCCGCGAAGGAGTCCGCTGGCGCGATGGTCGCGAAGAAGTTCGCCCCCCGCCGCCCCTTCAGCAAGCGCGACCCCGTCGAGGCGCTGCTTCCCAAGAAGTATCGCGGCATCGAGGCGCTGCCGACCTATGACTCGCTGACCGGTGGGTTCGTGATCAAGTTCCGCGACGAGGTGAAGGCGCGCGTCCGATTCGACGGCGCCCAGCTCGCCAGCCAGTCCGGCGCCGAGCTCGTCGAGGTGCAGGCGATCGTCGACCAGTTCGGCGGCTCGATGCGACAGTGGATCCGCAAGTCGGAGACCGAGCTCGCCGGCATCGAGATGCGCGCCCGCGACCAGAGCGGCAAGGAGCAGCCCGACCTCGCAGGCCTGATCTATGTGACCGGCGTTCCGATGCAGTACCTCTTCGACGCGACGCGCGCGCTCAACGCGCACGACTCGATCGAGTACATCAGCATCGAGCGCCACATGCGCAACCTCCAGACCGGTTGCGATCCGAACAACCCGGCAGACTGCAACCTGCCCGCTCCCAGCTGCACGAACCCGCTCCCCGGCACCGATGCGATCAACCGCACCGACTGCAATCCCGACCCGAACGCCGACCCGCGGCCCTACGGCTGCAACGATGTCACCTGCTGCACCCAGGTCCAGGCGCTCGACCCCACCTGCGTCGAAGAGGAGGACACGGGCGGATGGGATGTCTACTGCGCCGCGTGGGCGAACCTCGTCTGCGCAGGAACGATCTACGACCCCGCCCCGGACACCGGTCCGTACGACCCGTGCTTCTTCGACGCCGCGCAGCCGAGCCTCGTGGTCGATGTCTTCGATCCGGTCTACGGCCAGTTCCAGAACGCCAGCTGCTTCACCCAGCACCCAGGCCGCGGCTGCAACCAGCCCGCCTGCTGCAACGCGCTGTGCTTGGTCGATCCGACCTGCTGCTCGGAGGGCTGGGACTCGACCTGCGCGAACCTCGCGCTCTCGGGTCAGTTCGCCTCCTGCGTGCTGCCGCCAGTTCCCGATGTCCTCTCGCCGGACCTGACCGTCCAGGAGACGGCGCAGGGTCTTCAGGGCTTCCAGTTCTACACCCAAGGCGGTACGCGCGCCCCGCAGCTGCAGGACCTCGCCGCGCTCGGCGAGACCTGGAAGGGCGCCGTCGCCGGCGGTCCGGCTGGCTTCTCCGCCCACGGTTTCGCTCTTCAGGAGCTTGACGACTTCCAGAACCTCATCTGGGAGTTCTATCAGGGCGGCGACCCCGCGGCGAACCCGTTCCTCGGCGGCAACGGAGTCCGCGTCGGCGTGCTCGAGAGCTCTGCAACCGTGGCCCACGAGGACTTCATCCTCGCCGGCCCGGCGAAGAACCCGACCCGTCCGTGGGAAGGGCCGCTTCTCTCGACCCCGAAGGTCATCCCCGAGCCGAATGTCTCGCCCGTGTTCATCGAACAGGGCGGCATCAGCACCAACCACGGCACCAATGTCATGGGCGTGATCCTCGCGGCCGACAACGGCTTCGGCATCACGGGCATGGCGCCCAACGCGCAGGGCTACTTCTTCCCGACGATCTCCGCCGAGAACGGTTTCCGCGCACAGGACGCGCTCACGAGCGCGTTCGTCGAGTTCACCGCGGGCGATGTCCTCAACTTCTCGTGGGGATTCGCGGGTGCTCTTCCGTACTTCTCCGCTCCGGGCACCGGCCCAGTGCAGCCCGTCACCTCGTCCGAAGCGTTCTCGACGCTGATCAGCGTCGGCACCGACCTCGGCCTCACGAGTGTCGTCGCTGCGGGCTCGGGCGCCGTGGAGATCCAAGGTTCGAGCGAAGAGGATGTCGGCGCGATCATCGTGACCGCCTGCTATCCGGGCAACCTGCTCCTCAACTCGGTTCCGCCGAACATCGTCGGCTACGCTTGCTGCAGCCGCGGCTTCGACGAGCAGCGCATCGACTTCCTCCGCTACCCCGGTAGCAACTTCGAGGCCGAAGATCCCGAGAACGAGGACGAAACCGCCGACGCCTCCGCATGGGGCTTCGCGGTGGTGACCACGGGCGCGAGCACGCGCTACGACAACACCACGGTCCCGAACCCCGAGACCTTCCTCTATCAGGGCGAGAACGACCAGCCGCCGTCGACCGTGGCGCCCGGCCTCCAGGTTGATCGCCTCCGCCTCTACACGCAGGACTTCGGCGGCACCTCGGCCGCGGCCGCGATGATGACGGGAATCGTGGCGCGCATGCAGGCTGCTTCGAAGCAGTTCTTCGGCATCCCGCTGTCGCCGAGCCAGGTGCGTCAGATCATCCAGACGACTCCGGGCAACTTCAACCAGTGCGCCGAGTCGCTCGGCGGAATCATCATCCCCGGCGACCCGCCGTTCTCGCAGGGAAACAACGCCGATGTGTGCGCAGACTCCCTGGCCTGCGGCGTCGACGAGTGCACGCCGGTCGAGTGCGCCTGCGTTGTGCAGGCGATTGGCCCGTGGGCGAACCTCCAGCAGCTCCCCGCGACGATCCTGAGCGTTGACCTCTTCGACGGCAACACCTCGGAGATCGAGGTCATCACCGGTGGCCAGCTGATCGGTTATGCCTGGAACTCGTTCCAGATCAAGTCCGATGACGGCAACTACCTGCGCATCGTGGCTCAGCCCCGCAACGCCGGTACCGTCGAGCAGGGCCTGACCTACATGTCGACGGGCCGCACGACCGATGTGCGCGTCCGCAAGGAGATCGATGTTCCGAACCCGAACGAGGCCGTGAACAACCTCGGCATCCTGCTGAGCTCGCGTGCCACCCGGAACTTCGTGCTCTGCGGCGTGTTCGTCTGGAACAACGATCGCGCCCGCTACGAGTTCTTCGGCGCGCAGTTCCTGACCGTCGCCGAGGGCCAGCTTGCCTTCCCCTTGCCGCAGGTGGCGGGCTACGGCCCGTACATCAGCTCCACCGACAACACGGTGGAGATGCGAGTGTGGACCTGCGGTATCGGCGCCGTCGGTCGGCACACGGTCGAGCACGATCTCATCGACATCGTGGTCAACCAGCCGCTCAATCCGCTCTGATCCGAATCCCACGACCCGCCGAGCCTGCTCGGCGGGTCGTGCTTCAACCGTCCGCGTAGTTCCAGAAGTCCTGAATCCAACGCTCCGCGCAGGAGCACCCGGCACGATCGATGCGTCGACTCCCGATGCATCGCCGTGGGGGCGACAGCGGGCCCTGCGCACCACAACGGACCCTGCATCCGAGGTGGATGGACAAACCGACCGTGCAGCACAGACCAGAAGAGAACACGAAGATGCAGACGATGCTCCGCCCCACTTTCTCCAACTTCCTTGCGAACCGGCTCTCCGTCGTCAGCGGCGTTGCTGCAGCGATCTGCTGCGGATCCGCGCTTGCGTCCAGCCTCCCGGTTCCCGCCGCCACTCCCGTCCAGCCCACGCTGGCCTCGGCATCCGCGCGTCCGGTTGACGAACGCCAGGTGTTCCTGTCGCCGTTCCTCCCGGCTGCGAACCCGACGGTGCGCGTGCAGGGCGCGGTCCAGGTCGACTTCCTGCCCGAACTCCTCGACATGATTCCCTTGCAGGGCGTCTATGACATCGTGCAGTTCCCGATGCCCGACGGCACGCTGCGCGACCTCTGGGTCACGGAGTTCCGCGTCACGAACGAAGAGACCACGATCGCGGTGATGAAGCCCGGCAAGGACGGCGAGCCTGTCGCCGACTACTCCTACACGCCGCAGGTGCGAACCTTCCGCGGCCATGTGACCGGCGTCGACAACAGCCTCGTCTATCTCGCCTTCTCGCCGACCGCGATCTCGGGCTTCATCAGCCTCGATGGCCGCGTCTACAGCATCTCGAACGGCCCGCGCGGAGAGATGCCCGTCGTCATCTCCGACACCGACAACCTGCCGGAAGGCGCGATCAACTGGTACGAGTACGCCTGCCAGGCGCTCGAGCGGCCGCAGGGCGGCGGCGGCAGCAGCGGCGGCGATGGCGGCGTTGCCGAACTCGCCACCTGCAAGGTGCTGCAGATGGCGTTCGAGACCGACAACGAGTTCCGCGGTCTCTTCGCGAGCGAGCAGGCCGCGATCGACTACGCCACGCAGATCGCTGCAGGCATGAACGCGATCTACCTCGAGGAGCAGAACCTCTTCCCGTTGATGAGCTTCCTCCGCGTCTGGGCTCCCGGCGTCTCCGACCCCTGGTCGGGCAATGGTTCCGGCGCTCAGCTCAACCAGTTCGTCGCGGCGTGGGGTGGCGGCGGTGGTCCCGCCGGATCGACTCCGCGCGATCTCGCGCACCTGATCTCCGCCCGCGACCTCGGCGGCGGCGTCGCCTACCTCGACGCGGTGTGCGATCCTGACTTCGGCTTCGCCGTGTCTGGCAACATCAACGGCTTCTTCCCGTTCCCGCTGCAGAACAACAGCGCGCAGAACTGGGACATCATGGTCACCACCCACGAGATGGGCCACAACTGCGGCTGCAACCACACCCATGACCTGGGTGTCGACAACTGCGTCGGCGGCGCCTGCATCCCGAACGGCACGATCATGAGCTACTGCCACCTGTGCCCGGGTGGTCTTGCGAACGTGGTCCTCCAGTTCGCAGACGCCAACAAGGCGCAGATGGACGCGTTCCTCGCGACGGCGGCATGCCTCTCGGAGCCGTGCCCGATCTACGACCCCGCGTCGTTCAAGGCTTCGGACGGCGCGTTCATCGACGCCGTTCGCCTCACCTGGATCTCCCCGTCGATTGCAGCGCTGCGCTTCGAGATCGAGCGCCGCGTCGCTGGCGGCGGCGCGTTCACTTCGCTCAATCCGAACGTGCTCTCGAACGCGACGAGCTACGACGACACGACGGCCGTGGTCGGAACCACCTACGAGTACCGCATCCGCGCGGTGCGCGTGGACACCGGCAATCCTTCCGACTGGGTCGGCCCCGACTCGGGCTACAAGGGCGTGCTTGGCCCGACCGGCCTGCAGGCCTCGGACGGCGACTTCGCCGACCGCATCGCGCTTGTCTGGGAGGCGCCGGCCGGCTACACGCCGCTGAGCTACTCGATCTATCGCGGTACCGCCGGCTCCACGCCGCTCAAGATCGACGAGGTGCCCGCGACCGCGCTCGAGTACGACGACACCGGCGCGTACACCGAGTTCGATCCCTCCTGGCCTGACAGCGACGGCGATATGAACCCCGGACCGCCGCCCGCGACGGAAGTCGGCCCGGTCTACTACTACGAAGTTCGCGCCGAGGTCTCGGCGTCGACCATGAGCGCTCCGTCGACCGACACGGGCTTCCGTTCGCCCGCCGGTCCCGCGAACCTCCTGGCGACCGGTGCGCTGAACGGCACCACGCCCCCGCTCACCGACCGCATCCGACTCACCTGGTCGCTCCCGGGACCGGTGAACTCGGTGTATGTCTACAAGCAGACGGCTGGCGGCCCCTTCGTCGAAGTGGCGCGCATCGGTGGCAGCCCGACCCGTTGGAACGACCTCCAGGTCATTCCGAACATCGCGTACAGCTACAAGGTGCGTTCGTTCTCGAACCTCCTGGGCCTCTCGGCTCCGAGCGACATCGACCTCGGCTTCGTGCTCCCGCCGCCCGCTGTCACCAGCGCCAGCGACGGAGCGGGAAGCGATGTCGTGGTGACTTGGGCCAAGCCTGCCGCGTGGAATCCGAGCGCCTACAGCGTGTGGCGCAAGCGCTCGGGCCGCGATCCGTGGCCTGCGCTTCCGATCGCATCCGATCTCTCGGCGTCGACGCTTTCCTTCACCGACACCACCGCTGAGCCGGGCGCCGTCTATGTCTACGCGGTCTCGGGCAAGTCGGGCCAGTTCAACAGCTACAGCGACCGCGGTTCGCCCAACACGGGCTACCCGACGGTCCTGCCGCCGACCGGCGTCACGGCCTCGGACGGAACGAACCCCGGCTTCGTCCAGATCAGCTGGACCCCGACGGGCGCCACCACCAATGTGAGCTGGCAGGTCTTCCGTCGCATCTCTGGATCGGGCTCGACCTTCAGCCTGATCCGGACCGTGACGCAGCCGGTCCACCTCGACAGCTCGGCGCAGGCCGGCGTGGTCTACGAGTATCAGGTGAAGACGCGCGCGTCGAACGGCGTGGTGTCCGCTTCGAGCGCGAGCGACACGGGCTTCCGCTGATCGTCGGTCCGGCGATCCCTTTCAACCACTCGACGGCCCCGTCCTCCAGGACGGGGCCGTTTCCTTGTGCGGACGCGAGGTCCGCCCATGCAGGCTTGAGAGAACCGAAGTTTCAGAAACTTCTGAAACTTCGGTTGCGCACGGTGGTGGCGCTCCCTATCTTTCCAGCATGGCCCTGCTTCGCAGATCCCCGCGCGTCTCACCGCCCGCCGCCACGGCGCCGGCGCAGGCAGAGGCTGCGCGCGACGACGAGATCCGCGCAGCGCAGGACCGCTTCATCGGCTTCTGGGGAGAGATGGGCACCCGCTGGGGCGTCCAGCGCAGCATGGCCGAAGTCCATGCGCTCCTCTTCATCGCAGCCGAACCGCTTTCGGCGGAAGACATCATGGAGCGCCTCTCGATCTCGCGCGGAAGCGTCTCGACGACGCTGAAGCAGTTGGTCGAATGGGGGCTGGTCCAGCGCGTCAATCCGAAGCTCTCGCCCTCCGCACGCCCGAGCGGCCGCGCCGACCGCCGCGAATTCCACCAGGCCGAGCAGGATGTGTGGAAGCTCTTCTACACCATCCTCCGCGCGCGCAAGCGCCGCGAGTTCGACCCCTTGATCGAGCAGCTCGGCGGCTGCAAGGTGAGCCAGCGCGCCGGGCGCAAGTCCGACCGCGAGCGTTCGCACGATCAGAAGATCGAGGATCTCCTCGCGCTCTGCGTGTTCTTCGACGGGCTGGCGAACACGATCTCGAAGTCAGGCAAGGGAATCGAGCGAGCAACCAAGATCCTCGCCCGCGTACTGGGGGCACCCAAGTGACTCGCATGGCACCAAAGCCAACAGGGACCACGCCCGCCGGGTTCGATCGCAGCGGGTCGGCGCATTCGCGCGTCGCGATGCTCGCCTGGCGGGTCGGGCGGTCGGGCTTGCTCCAACTCGCTCTGCACCCGAGCGACGATGGTCGCGCGTTCGAAGCCGAACTCCGGCTCGAGACTCGGTCCGGTCGGTCCGCTTCCGTCTCGATGCAGCTGTGCGGGAGCGCGCAGGCTTCGGTGACCGGCGACGAGTATCACCTTGCGCTTCGACTCGAGCGCGGCGACGAGCCCGTCGTCGCGGAGATCGCCCTCGTCCGTCGCGGCGGCTGTCCCGATGCCCGGGATACCGATGCTCGGGAGGCCGATGCTCGAGAGACCGATGTCCGGGGAACCATCGTCCTCACCGATCTCCCCGCGCGGCTCGGACTCCGCGGCGGCACCTACCTGCTCGACCCTGCCTCGGGCGCTGCCTGCCTCGATGCGCTCCTGACGCCCTGACTGGGGCTCCTGACGGCGCCAGAAGCAGGCGCCGAGGGCCCAGATTCTCCGCGTCCGCCAGGCGAAACCGCCATTGTTCAGTTGGCTCGACCATTTCGGTTGAATCCGCCGTGACGCGCGGTAGCCTTGGGCCGACATGTCTTGGGGCCGATCCACGGCATCGTGCAGAACCCCGCGCCGACTTGCCATCCCGTGCATGGCGGCCTCGGTGTTCGTTGCTCCGCTTGCGGCGCAGGGGCAGACCATCACGCTCTCGAACCAGGCCACGGCGAGAGGGCTCGTCTATCCGATCCAGAACATCCCGCAGGCCAACGGCATCTATGGCTTCGGAGTCGCCTGCGCCGACCTCGACCGCGACGGCGACGACGACATCGTCGCGCTCGGTCGGCTCAACGGACAGGTCGGCGTGTTCCGAAACAGCGGGCTCGGGCAGTTCACGAATGTCTCGACGACGAGCGGCATCGCCGCGCTTCCGCAGGCTTCCGCCATCGCGGCGGCAGACATCGATGGCGACCGGCTTCCAGACCTCGTCCTCACGCAGGTGAACCAGCCGTCTCGGATCTACCGCAATCTCGGCAATCTGCAGTTCGCGCCGATGGCGCTCGAGCAGGCGCTCGCGTCGCCGACCGCCGCGAAGGGCGTTGCGCTCGCCGACATCGATCGCGACGGCGATCTCGACATGTACATGGCGTCCTACGCGCCGACGACATCGCCGCCACTCTCCCAGCGCAGCCGTCTCTACCGCAACGACCGCACCGCACTCGTCGACATCGCGGCGGCGGGCGCCATGAACCGCCCTGCGCGGACCTTCCTCGGCGTGTTCAGCGACATCGACCTCGATGGCGACCAGGACCTCTATGTCTCGAACGACCGCGGGCATCTTGCACCGTTGTTCGAAGAGAACCAGCTGTGGCGGAACGACGGCGGAGTCCTCGTGGAGATCTCCGCAGGCAGCGGCGCCGATGTCGCGTGCTTCTCGATGGGGACCGCCTGCGGCGACTTTGACGGAAACGGCTTCCCCGACTTCCTCGTGACGAACATCCCGACAGCCGACGCGCCCGTCTTCGGAGTGAATCCGCTGATGCTCGGCCAGGGAGACGGAACATTCGTCCGCGCCGAAACACTGTGGGGCGTCGAGGATCTGGTCCTCGGCTGGGGTGCCTTGTTCCTCGATCTCGACAACGACGCGCACCTCGACCTCTATGTGAACCACCAGTTCGCGCCGAACAAGCTCTGGCGGAACCCGGGCATGCCTCCCGCGCAGCTCGTTCCGAACGCCGGAGGCGCAGCCGGCACCTCGGCGCGCTGGAGCTACTGCAGCGTGTTCACCGACATCGAGAACGACGGGGACCTCGACATGGTGGTCTCCGATCTTGCCGCGAACCTCTACCTCTATGTGAACACCACCTCCGCAACGCCGTCGGCCGTCACGATCCGGCTCGAGGGGATCGACCGGAACACCGATGCGATCGGCGCGCGCGCGGTCGCGCGTCTCGGAAAGCGTTCCGTCACCCGCGAACTGCACGCGGGCGGCGTCGGCTACCTCGGCCAGAACACGCTGGCGCTGCACTTCGGAACCGCGTTGAACAAGCAGGTCGACGAGGCCACGGTCTACTTCCCCGACGGCGCCACCCGGCACCTCGGGGCGATGGCGCCCGGACGCTACACCATCGTCCATCCCGCGCTGCTCGGCGATTCGGACGGCGACGGCGACCTCGACGCGGTGGACCGCGCGGCAATGGTCGTTTGCGCGGCGACATCGGGAGTCCCCTCGCCCGCCTGCATGCGCTTCGACTTCGACGGAGATCTCGCGGTGACGGCGGCCGACGAAGCACTCTTCGAGCAGGAGCTTCTGCGCCGCCGTTGCGACCTCGACTCCGATCGATCGATCGGGGCGCGCGACCTTGCGATCCTCCTCGACAACTGGGGCGGAAGAGGAGCGGGCGATGTCAACGAGGACGGCGTGGTCGGCGAAGGCGACCTCGCCCTGGTCCTCGCCAACTGGAGCAATCCCTAGGCTCTGCCTAGTCGGCTGCCCCGCTCACGGGAACTTCGCCGGCGTCTTCCGCTGCTTTTCGATCGCGACGATCGTGTTCGTCTCGGTGCGGATCTCTCCGACGACGGCCGAGTGGAGTTCGTACAGCATCTGCTTGGCTGCGACGATCTCCTCGGGAGCCCGCTCGCCCTTGATCGCGAGCATCACGCCGCCGATCCGCAGGAACGGAATGGACATCATCGCGAGGCCGTCGAGCGCCCCGACCGCGCGCGAAGTGGCGACATCGAACTTCTCGCGCAATGGGCCGCGCGCGACCGTCTCCGCGCGCTCCTGCACGACGGCGACATTCGCGAGCCCGAGCCGAGCCGCCACCGCCTCGAGGAAGCGCGCCTTCTTGCCCGTCGCCTCGAGGAGCGTCCAGGCGATGTCGGGGCGCGCGATCGCGAGCGGGATCGCCGGAAGCCCGCCGCCCGAACCGATGTCGATCGCGGTCTCGACCTTCTCGAACGAGGAGAGCGGCGCGAGCAGCGTGAGGCTGTCGACGACATGCCTGCTCCAGGCGCTCTCACGGTCGATGCGCGTCAGGTTGAAGCGCTCGTTGGTCACGAAGAGCATGCCGAGAAACCGCGCGAGGAGCGCCTCCTCGGCGGCTGCGAGCTCGATCCCGAGCCGCGCGAGCTGCTCGCGCGCCGCGGGGTCGCACGGGATCGCCGGCGGCTCCGGTTCGAACGCGAGCCATCGCGAGAGCTCGGCCTCGCGTGCCGCGCGCTCGGCGGCGCTGTCATGATCTCCACGGCCACGGGTTTCAGCCATCGAATTGCTCCCCATCGAATTGACTCTTGTCTCCGCCCGTGGGCGGCCTGATTCCAATGCTTACGAGGATACCCGTGAGCGCCCAGCAAGCGACGAGGCTGCTGCCGCCATAGCTCACGAAAGGAAGCGTCACGCCGGTGATCGGAAGAAGCCCGATCGTCATGCCGATGTTCACGACCATCTGCGCAAAGAGCAGCGCGCCGATCCCGACGGCCACAAGCTTCGCGAAGCCGTCGCGTGTGGAGACCGCGACCGCAAACGCCCCGAACAGGTAGAGCGCGTAGAGCCCGAGCGTCAGCGCGCCGCCGAGCATGCCGAAGCGGCACGCAACGACCGCGAAGATCATGTCGTTGTGCTCCTCGGGGAGCGCGTTGAACACGACGAGCGCGCGCGCGTGGTCCTTGTCGTTTCCGACGAGACCGCCCGAGCCGACGAGCCGCATCGCGCGCCAACCCTGGAACCCGATGTCGCGCTCGAAGCGCGTGTCGCCCTTGACCTGCGCCACGATCGCGTCGATGCGCGCGCGCTGGTACGGCTTCAGCGCGGCGAAGTACCCGATCGGGACGAGCGCCGCTGCGATGGCGAGCGCAGCGACCGTGTGGCGCCAGCGCGCCCCCGCTGCGATCAGGATCGCGAGGATCGTCGGGAAGAAGAGAAGCGCCGATCCGAGGTCGGGCTCGAGCACGATGAGTCCGACGAGCACCATGAGGAGCAGGATCGGAACGAGGAGCGCGCGCAGCGTTCGAGGGCTCCCGCGCAGCGCAAGCCACTGCGAGAGGCAGAGGATGAAGGCGATCTTCGCGAGTTCGGACGGCTGGAAGTCGACGATGCCGAGGTCGATCCATGCGCGTGCGCCGTTTCGCGGCGTCACGATCGAGCGTGGAACGAACGGCAGCAGCACGAAGATCAGGAGCAGGACCGAGATCGCGAGGACGACCCAGGACACCGTGCGCAGCGACTGCGGAGGCACGAGGGTCGCCATCGCTGCGGCCGCCACCCCGACCACCAGATAGGCGGCCTGCCGCATCGCGAGTTCGGGCTCGGTCGTCGAGATCGATGCGATGCCGAGCAGCGAGAGCGCGAGCGCGGCACCGACCGCGAGCCACGCCGGCGTACCGAGGCGGACGCGCGAGCGGGGAACCGCGTCGGTGCCTTCGTAGAGTTCGGCGGGCGTGAACGAGCGCGGACTCATGGCGCCGCCACCCCTCCCGTTCCGCGCCGCGCCGATTCGCCGAGGTAGCCTTCCGCGGCGATCGCGCGGATCACGGCCGCACCCATGGGACCCGCGACCTTGCCGCCGGAGCCGCCGTTCTCGAGGAGGACCGCCACCGCGTAGCGCGGCGACGCGCCCTTCTCCGCGACGAGGCCGACGAACCACGCGTGGTCGGTGCGCACGCGCGTCTCCGGCGTTCCATCCTGGTTGCCATCGAGCGCGAGGAGCGGCGCGGTCGCGGTGCCGGTCTTCCCCCACACATCGAGATCGGTGAAGTCGAACAGGCGCTCGCGGCGGCCTCCCTCGAGCGTGATGTGGTGGCCCGTGCCGTAGTCCTCGTTCACCGATCCGCGCAGACCCGCGAGCGCGGCGTCGATCGCGGCGCGCGGGATCCCAAGATCGACCGGCGCCGGCTGTGGCGCACCGCGGATGAAGTGCGGCGCGATGACGCGGCCGCCGCGCGCGATCGTCGCGAAGGCGCTCGCCGCGTGCATCGGCGTCCAGGTGAGCGGCCCTTGGCCGATGCCGAGGAGGATCGGCGTCACGCGGTCGCCGCGCGTCTTGATCTCCGCGATCGACTCGGCGGACGGAAGGACTCCCGTCGACTCGCCCTGGATGCGCCGTTCGCCCGACTCGGCCGCGGTCTCGATTCCAAGCCCGGTGCCGGGCGCGCGGGCGAGCCCGAAGCGCCCGAGCCACGCGACGAGACGCTCGGGACCGAGCCGGTCGGCGATCGCGTAGAAGTAGATGTTGCAACTGCGCGCAAGCGCCCCCTGCGCATCGAGCGGCCCGTGCGTCGACTGCCTTCCCTCCGCGGGACGGTAGATCCAGCAGCGGGCCGCGTCGTTCCGCTCGGGAAAGTAGTGCCCCTTGCACTCGATGGTGTCGCCCGGCCGCACGATCCCCTCGGCGGCGGCGGCGCAGAACACGAGCGGCTTGAGGATCGATCCCGGCGGATACACGCCCTCGGTCGGGCGGAAGATCTCGGGGTGCTCGATCGCGCGGCGCGCCGGCGTCATGAGCGCACCGTCCGCGATCGTCGGATGGCTCACGGCGGCCAGGATCTCGCCCGTCGCGATCTCGAGGACGACGACGGCGCCGTCGAGTTCGTAGCCGAGCGGAAGCGGCCCGCCGCGCGGGTTTCCCTCGGCGTCGACGCCGCGCTGGTACTGCTGGATGGTCGCGAGTCCCGACTCCGACGCGAACAGCGACTGGATCCGCGACTGGAGCCGGATGTCGATCGTCAGCTGCGTGTCTGCGCCTGGAACCGGATCGAGCCGATTCTCGGTGCCCTTCTCGAGGTCGCGCTCGATGACGCCGCGCGTGCCGCGCAGCGCGGGTTCCCGCGCACGCTCGACCCCGACCGCACCGACCACATCGCGATCGGCGCGGTATCCGCCGAGGTCGATGATCTCGCCGGTCTCCGTGTTCACGAGGGGCCGCCGCGCGAGTTCGTCCGCGAAGACCTGCGAGCGCGTCGAACCGATGATGTGGTCGGCGACGCCGTTCAGCGTGACGGTGGCGCGCTTCGACGAGCGGATCGGCGAGGGAAAGTTCGAGCGATCGAGATCGAAGACGACCTGTTCCCATGGCCGCGTTCGGCGCGTGGAGGGCTCGACCTCGACGGTGCCCGGCAACTCCTCGGCGAGCCGCTGGAAGTAGAACGCCACCTCATCGGGCACATCGGGAAGGACGACATGCGAGCCGCGCTGCGAGGCGACGCGCTCGCGGTCGATGTCGCCGAGGCGCGCATCGTCGCCGAACACGCGGATCTCGCGTTCGACGAGCGCCTGGCGCCGCGAGGTCGACTCGCGCGCGGCCCGCGACAGCACGGCGTCCAGCCGGCGGTCGAGCTCGGCCTGGTCGAACCCTCCCGCCTCCATGATCCGCGCGTAGATCGAGTCGAGCACGGCGTCGAACTTCGCCTGCCGCTGGACGAGCGCCGTGGCCCGCTCCGCCGCCGACAGTTCGAGCCAGCGCGACCGACCGAGCTCTGCGACCAGCTCGCGCCGCGCCATCTCGCTCGCCCAACGGCCCGCGATCGCGTCGTAGGCGAGCAGCACATCCCAGCTCGCGCGGTCCGCCGCGAGTATCTCTCCGCGGCGGTCGATGATGCGGCCCCGCGGCGCAGGCAGGAGCCGCTTCGTCAGAAGGAACCGCTCGACATTGGTGCGATGGACGCCATGCTCGACCACGGACAGCCGCGCCAGCTGGAGGACGAGGATGCCGAGCGCGCCGAACGCGACAAGCGCCAGCACGCCGACCCTGCGGTCGAAGCGGCTGAAGGCGCGCCGTGCGCCCTGCTTCGGTCGTTCCGACATCCATGCCATGTGGGAAAGGTACGCGAGACGGCGCGAATCGGGCGGTGCGGATCAGCGCAGCTTCACGGATACGAGCGCGAGCGCGCCGAGGATCGCCGTGATGATCCAGAACCGGACGACCACCTGGCTCTCGCTCCATCCGCCGAGGTGGAAATGGTGATGGATCGGAGCGCAGCGGAAGATGCGCTTCCCGCCCGTCGACTTGAAGTACGCCACCTGCAGGGCCGTGCTGCCGAGCTCGAGGTAGAAGATGCCCGCGATCAGCGGCAGGAGAAGCTCCTGGCGGATCGAGAACGCGACGAACGCGAGGAGGCCGCCGAGCGCGAGCGAGCCCGTGTCGCCCATGAACACCCGCGCGGGGTTGCAGTTGAACCAGAGGAACCCGAGGCAGGCGCCGCCCATCGCGCCCGTGAGCACCATGAGCTCCTTCGCCCCGGGCACGAAGGGGACGAGGAGGTACTGCGACGCGGTCTGGTTGCTCGAGACCCAGCAGAGGACCATCAGCACGAAGCTGACGATCGACATCGTGCCCGCTGCGAGGCCGTCCATGCCGTCCGCGATGTTGACGGCGTTCGAGGTGCCCGCGATCCAGAGGGTGCCCAGCACGACATAGGCGCCGATCCCGAGGATGAGGACGGACGGATTCAGGAGCGCTCCGCCGATGTTCGAGATGGTCGACGGTTCGTAGGTGCGCTGGAACGGGAGGTTCAGCGAAACGGCCGCAGGGTTGGTCGCGGGGTCGGCGGCCTCGTAGAGGAAGAACGCAACCAGCGCGCCGCAACCGAGCTGGAAGAGGAGCTTCTCCTTCGCAAAGAGGCCCTCGCGGGTGCCGGCCGCCCGCCGCGCCGCCGTGAGCTTCAGCCAGTCGTCGAAGGCCCCGACCGCCGCGAGCCACAGGAGGACGACGATCGACAGGTGGACATACCGCGAATGGACGAAGTCGGCGAAGAGAAGGAGCGACACCAGGATCGATGCGCAGATCAGGATCCCGCCCATCGTGGGCGTGTCCTTCTTCGAGTGGTTGAGGCTGTTGAGTTCCTGGTTGTAGAACTCCGGGTTGTCGCCGACCTTCAGCCGCTTGAGGTACGCGATGGTGCGCGGACCGAGCAGGATGACGAGGAGGAACGAGCACACGCCGGCGGCGAGTGCCCGAAACTCGAGCTGGGTGAACACCTGGATGACGCGGTACAGCCCCGCCTCGTCGAGCCAGTCTTGGAATCGCGTCGTCAGGATGTAGAACATGCGGGAAGCGATGTATCGGGAATTCGCGAACGGATGCTTCAAACTCCGACGGGCCCGTCAGGCCGTCGCGAACGCGGACCTCAGCGGGTCGAGGAATCGCTCCATGCGCGCGCCACGGCTTCCCTTGAGAAGCACCGAGGTTCCTGAAGGTACGAGCGCGGCGATCTCGGCGGCGAAGGCCTCGGAGAACTCGGGCGCGGCCCGCAGTTCGCCCGCGAAGCCGGCGGCACGCGCCGCCTCGACGAGGGCGTCGGCATGCGGCCCGACCGCGACCAGCGCGTCGCCCGCCTGGAGCCGCCCCGCCGCCGACCGGCCGACCTCCGCGTGGAGAGCGCGGGCCTCGGGCCCGAGTTCACGCATCTCGCCGAGGATGACCACCCGGCGAGGCGCCGCAGCGGCCAGTTCGGCGAAGGCGCCGAGGGACGCGATCATCGCATCGGGGTTCGCGTTGTAGGCGTCGTTGAAGATCACCCTCTCCGCGAGTTCCAGCCGCTCGAGGCGCATGTCGCTTGCCTCGACCTTGGCCAGGCCCCGCCGGATGCACTCGTCGGGGATGTGCATCTCGGTCGCGGCCGCGATGGCGGCAAGCGCGTTGCGCGCGTTGTGTTCGCCGGGCATGGCGAGGATGTAGCGCCGCGGACCTCGGTCGACGGCTTCCGCATCGTCCGAGACGAATCCCCTCGGAACCGTCACGAGGATCTCCTGGCCTGAATCCTTGGGTTCCCGTCCGACCAGCCGATAGTGGCAGCCGGAGGCGGTCCCGAAGCGCACGATCCTCTCGGGTCCGCGCCCCTCCGCGACCAGCGCCTCGACCGCTTCGAGGAGCGGCGGGTTGTCGCCGTTCACGACCCCGACGCCGACGCCCGAGACCCCCGCAAGGATCGATGACTTCTCGGCGGCCACGGCCTCGACCGATCCGAGCCCCTCGAGATGGGCGCGCCCGGCAAGGGTGATGATCGCGACCTCGGGCTCCGCCAGTTCGGTGAGCGGCAGGATCTCGCCCGGATGGTTCATTCCGATCTCCGCGACGAGGAACCCCGCGTCGTCGGGCGTCGAGAGAAGCGTGAGCGGCACGCCGATGTCGTTGTTGAAGCTCTTCGGGCTCGCGTGGGTGACGCCGACCTCGGAGAGGATGCCCTCCATCAGGCGGCGCGTGGTCGTCTTGCCCGCGCTTCCCGTGACGGCGACGACGCGGAGGCGGAGGATGCTCTTCCGCCACGCGTGCGCGATCGAGCCGAGCGCCGCCCGCGTCGATCGGACGCGCAGCACGCCGAAGCCCGGCGGCAGGAGCCCCAGCTCGGCGTCGGTCAGCGCGCGCTCGCCGATCGCGAACGACGCCCCTCCCGCCGCCGCCGCCGTGACGAACGCGTGTCCGTCGAAACGCTCGCCCTTGAGCGCCACGAAGCAGGCGTCGCGCAGATCGTCGCGCGTGTCGGTGACAAGCGAGGCCGCCTCTCGCGCAGGCCGACGCACGACCTCCGCTCGCGTTGCGAGGACGATCGCCTGGATCGACGGGCAATGGACACGGAACACGCTTGCCATCCTGCACTCCATCCTGGATATGGACCGACCGCCGGCGTCCGACGCCATGCCTCGGACTACGAACCGAGCCGCATGCGAACCGCGGCCTCCGCCTCGCGGCGGTCGTCGAAGTTCTTCTTCTCGGTGCCGATGATCTGATAGTCCTCATGGCCCTTGCCGGCGATGAGGATGATGTCGCCCTCGCGCGCGGTCGAGACCGCCCGGGCGATGGCCTTCGCGCGATCGACCTCGACGGACACCCTGCCGCGCGCCTGCTCGGGCACGCCGGCGAGGATCTCGTCGATGATCGCGTCCGGGTTCTCGGTTCGCGGGTTGTCGCTCGTGACGATCACCTCGTCGGCGCCGTCGCACGCGACCTTCGCCATGCGGGGCCGCTTCGTGCGATCCCGGTCGCCGCCGCAGCCGAAGACCACGCGAAGGCGTCCGCCCGACGGAACAGTCGGACGAAGCGCGCCGAGCACATTTGCAAGCGCGTCGTCGGAATGCGCGTAGTCGACGAGCACGCTGAAGCCAGCGCCGCCGACCGAGACCGGCTGCAGGCGGCCCGGCGGCGCAGAACAGGTCGAGAGCGCCCGCGCCAGCCGCGCCTGATCGACGCCGCGCGTCCACGCGGCGGCGGCGGCCTGCAGCGCGTTCATCGCGTTGTGGCGTCCGACGAGCGGCAGCTTCATCTCGATCAGGCCCCACGGGCCGCGGAAGGAGACCTCCATCGCATCGAGCCCCATGCCGTGCACGGTGCCGAAGCACTCGGCGCTCGGATCGACGAGGCTCGTGCGCAGCACCTTCGCGCCGGCGCCGCGCGCCGCGGCGAGCATCACCGAGTGCCACGGGTCGTCGATGTTCAGGATCGCGGCGCCCGTCGGATCGAGCATCGAGAAGAGCCGCGCCTTCGCCTCCGCGTAGCGCTCCATCGTCCCGTGGTAGTCGAGATGGTCGCCCGTCAGGTTGGTGAAGATCGCCGTGCGGAAGAGGAGCCCCGCCACGCGGCGCTGGTCGAGCGAGTGGCTCGAGACCTCCATCGCGGCGGCGCGACAGCCATGGTCGACCATGCGCGCGAAGAGCTCAGAGAGCTCGAGCGCCGGCGGCGTCGTGAGCATCGATGGAACGCGCGAGGCGCCGTCGTCGATCTCGACCGTGCCGATCAGCCCCGTGCGCAGGCCTGCCGCGGTCAGGAGCT
Organism: bacterium; assembly: GCA_046337925.1. Classification (GTDB taxonomy): domain Bacteria; phylum Planctomycetota; class Phycisphaerae; order Phycisphaerales; family SM1A02; genus QWPT01. The sequence continues at coordinate 22,637 of JBKCZS010000160.1, forward strand.
GCTGCACGAGGTATGCGATCGTCGTCTTGCCGTTCGTACCCGTGACGCCGATCAGTTCGAGCGTGCGCGAGGGAGATCCGTGGAAGCGCTCGGCGATCAGCGCGGCGGCAAGCGCGGGATCGGCGGCCTCCACCCATGCGACCGATGCAGGCAGCGCGTCGGGTGGGGTCGAACCCTTCGGCGCGATCACGGCGACAGCGCCGCGCGCGATGGCGTCGGCGATGAAGGCGCGGCCGTCGGCCTTGGTTCCGACGCGCGCGAAGAAGCACGCGCCCTCGCGCACCTTGCGCGAGTCCTCGGCGAGATTCCACACCACGGGATCCACCGCGCTTGTGACGGTGGCGTCGAGACCGGCGATCAGGGTCGAGAGCTTCATGACTTCGCTTCATCCTCCTCAAGCGCGCCTTCGATCGGAAGCGGGTCCGACACGCGGCCCCGCGCAAACTCGATCAGGCGCGGCAACACCACGCGTTTGATCGCGATCTTCCCGCAGGCCGCCGCGGGGATCGCAAGCAGCATGCCGTAGACGCCGGCGACGGAGCCGCCCGCGAGGATCGCGACGACGATCGTGACCGGGTCGAGGTTCGTGGCCTTGCCGGCGATGACCGGCGTCAGCAGATAGCCCTCGATCGTCTGGACGATCACGAACACGAGGACGGGCCAGAGCACCATGCCCCAGATCGCCATGCGCGCCTCGGGCGGCATGCCGAACTGGTCGACGACGAGCAGGCCGACCGCGAGCGGCACACCGACGCCGCCGAGATATGGAACGATCGACAGGACGCCCGTCAGCAGCCCGAGCGCGATCGCGTAGGGCACGCCGCAGATCTGCCAGCCGATCGCGAACATCACGCCCATCAGGAGGCAGATCACGATGCGGCCGCGCACGAAGCCTGCGACCGCGCGGTCCATCTCCGAGACGATCTCGAAGACCGCGCCCTTGCGGTCGTCGGGCACGAGTTTCGCGAAGAACCCCGTGATCGAAGGCCAATGGACGCTGAAGTAGTAGAAGTAGAACGGGATCAGGAACAGCACAAGGCTGAGCTGCAGGACCCCGAGCATGAAGTCATAGACCTGTCGCGAACCCGACCCGAGGAGCGAAAGCACCGGACTGCCGATGTCGAAGCCTCGCACCGCTTCGGGGATCGTGGCCGCCGTGCGCGCAGGCTCGGCTGCCGGAGCCTCGCCTTCGGGCGCGGCCGCGGTATCGCCCACGCCATCGGACGGCGCCGCCTGGACCGCGGGCACTTGCTCGCCCGAGGGCTCCGCAGCCGAGCCGCCACCCTTCGACTCCGAGTAGATCAACCGGTTGATCCACTGCTGCGCGTCTTCGCGGTAGCTGTCGGGCACCGCCTCGAGCGCGCGCTCGATCGCGCCGTCGTAGCGGTGGTTGCGAAGGTTCTCCGCGAACGACAGCGTCTGACCGACCGCGATGGGCACCACCACGGCCACCACCACCCCGAGCAGCGCGCCAAGGACGGCGAGGATCGTTCCGACCGCGAGCGGACGGTTCATCCGACGCCACTGCGTCATGCGCGCGACGACCGGTTCGACGAGGTACGCGAGCGCGAGCGCCACGAGGAGCGGCACCGTGACCGTGCGCAGCGCGTAGCCCGCATAGATCGTCAGCACGACGATCGCGATCACGAGGATGTCGCGAACCGGCTGAAGATGCCAGAGGTGCGCGGTGCGCAAGTCGATCGGCGGGTGGCCGTGGGCGCCGTCGGCGCCGCTTGGTGCGTCGGTCGTGCCCGACGCCGCACCGAGCGCGTTCGACGATGCAGCATCCCGCTGCAGGGCTTTCTTGGCGTCATCCATCCGTGTGCGCCTCCATCGATCGCGACCCATCCGCGCGCCATCCGGCGCGGCGCGCCGCGCGTGTGCGGAAGGTACCGTTTCTGCGGCCGCCGCGCGTTGGTTTCACGCAGGTGCGGCACGCGCGATTCCCGCAGACCCGGCGGGTGTTTGCCGATACACTCTCGGTCGCCGCGGAGCGTTTCACAGCCGTGCCCATGCCGCCCGAACCGAACCCCGATCCGACTCCCGATCCGAGTCCTGACCAGCCGCCCCAGCCAATGGGCGGGCAGACGCCGCCGACCTCGGAGGCACACGGAATCTCGCCGGTCGCTCCGGCCGCAGCGGGCAAGGTCCGCGAGGGCGACATCAACTGGCCCAAGATCCTCGAACGGGCGGGCGCGTACCCCATCGAAGCCTTTGCGTTCGTTCGCGAGGGCCTCAACCACACCGTCGAGCGCGCCATGCTCCAGCATGAGAGCGCCCAGCGCGCAGGCCTGGCCAACCCCGACACCCACCATGTGACCGGGCAGCAGCTCTGCCTTGGCCTCCGCGACTTCGCCATCCTGCAGTACGGCATGCTCGCCCCCGCGGTGCTCCGGCATTGGAACATCGTGCGGACAGAGGACTTCGGACGGATCGTCTACGCGATGATCGAGGGCGGAGTGATGTCCAAGACCGCCGACGACTCGGTCGAGGACTTCTCCTCGGTGTACGAGTTCGACGAGGCGTTCAGCGACGCCCACCTGTCGGCGCGCATCGGCGGATGAACCGCCGCGGCGCGCGTCGCCGACGCCCCGATTCGCGGGTTTTCCTAGCGACCCAACACAACGCGGGCGAAATTCCGTATGCTCCCGCGCGTCGAGTCATCTCGAAACGCACAGCAACCGAAACGCCGCGTCGCGCGATGCGGCGAAAGAGCCAGTTGTCTCTTTTCACGCCGTCCGGAATCCAGGTAGTTCATCCAAGCAGGTAACACATGCGCCTTGCACTTCCCACTGCAATCCTCGTCTCCAGCGCCTCTCTTCTCGCGCTCGGCGGCTGCGTCCCGCAGAGCCAGTACGACGACCTCATGAACGCGTACCGCAGCAAGGAGCAGCAGCTCCTCCAGCTGCAGAACGAGTTCGACACCTCGCGCACGAACGAAGAGGCGCTTCGCCGCCAGCTCGCTGAAGCCGCGGCCGATCTCGCCCGCGCGCGCGAACTCGTCGGTGGCGACAAGGGCGCGCTCGATGCGCTGCAGAAGCGCTACGAAGACCTGCTTGCGCAGGTGAACGCGCTCAGCCCGCTTCCCGAGAGCGTGAACTCGCGCCTCCGCGAACTCGCCGATGCGAATCCGGAGATCTTCGAGTACGACGAGAAGCGCGGCATGCTCCGCTTCAAGAGCGATGTGACCTTCGATCTCGGCAGCGCCAAGCTCACCTCGAAGGCCGATGCCGTCCTCGGCAAGGTCGCCGCGATCCTCAACACGAGCGAAGCGCGCGATCTCGAGGTCCGCGTCGTCGGCCACACCGACAATGTTCCGATCCGCCGCAGCTCGACCGCGGCGCAGCACCCGACGAACATCCACCTCTCGGCGCACCGCTCGATCTCCGTGCGCGACGCGCTCGTGGGCGATGGCATCGATGCCAACCGCTTCATGGTGGCCGGCTACGGTGAGTTCCGTCCGATCGCCGCCAACGGCGCTCGCGGCAGCGAGATGAACCGTCGCGTCGAGCTGTTCCTCGTTCCGATGCCCGCCGTCGAGAGCGTCTCGGCGCGCTCGAACACCCCCGCTCCCGCCACCGAGACGGTGAAGGCGAGCGAGGAAGGCGAGAACCTCAAGTAAGTCCCGGCGCCTCGCGGCGTCGCATCGCCAGAACCACTCGACACGGAGGAGCCACTCGGCTCCTCCGTGTTCATTTGCCACGCGACGCCTTGTTCAGGGTGCCATGCGATTCTTGATAAGTCCGAGAACCTAGGCGCTCTCGTTCAGAGAGCCTGAATTCCCCGTCAAGACCGAGGTTTCCAATCGACTCCGAGCCCCCCCGACTTACACTCGCGAAGCCCTCGGTTCGAGGGAGTCTGGTCCCGCTTCGGGAGCCCGCGTGTCGCCAAGCTCGATCGAGATCGAGCCTCCGACTGAACGGCGAACGCGCCCGCAGCCACATCTCGAAGAGCAGGAGCAAGTTTCCGATGCGTCGATTCGCCATTTCGGGCGTTGTGTGTCTTCCTTCGCTGATCGCTGCCGTGGCGCTCGCTGACGCCCCGCTGCGCCTCAACGAGATCCGCCTCGAGCAACCCGGTGCCGACACCGATGAGTACATCGAGATCGCGGGCGCGCCCGGCGAGTCGCTCGCTGGCGTGTCGATCATCGTGATCGGCGACGACGACTTCGCCCTTCCCGGCCAGCAGAACGGCTACATCGAAGATGTCATTCCGCTGAGCGGCGCGGTGCCCGCGAGCGGTTTCTTCGTGGTCGCGGAGCCGAAGTTCTCGCTCGGCGTTCCGAACCTCGTCGCAGACCTCAATCTCGAAGGCGGCGACAATGTCACCTTCATCCTCGTGCGCGACTTCACTGGCTTCGAGGGCCAGAAGCTCGACACCAACGACGACGGCACGCTCGATGTGACGCCGTGGACCTCGGTCGTCGGCAGCGTCGCCGTCGTGCAGACGCTCTCGCCAAACGGCGGCAAGAGCGACTACTTCTACTCGACCACGACCGTCGGCCCCGACGCCGGCCAGCAGCCCGCCGCAGCGTGGCTCTGCGCGAACACCTCGCAGTGGAACATCGGCACGCAGGATCCGTTCGGCGGCATCGACAGCCCGGGCGCGGCCAACCAGCTGTGCGTTCCGCAGGGCGTGATCTTCAATGAGATCCGCACGAACCAGCCTGGCGCGGACAACAACGAGTACTTCGAGCTGAAGGGTGGAATCGGAGAATCGCTCAACGGACTCACGGTGATCGTGATCGGCGACGGCACGGGAGGCTCGGGCGTCATTGAATCGGTGTCCCCGCTCGAGGGCCTCGCGATCCAGTCGGACGGACTTCTCTCGGTTGGCGAGGCGACCTTCGCGAACCAGCCGGGCTTCGGCGCACTCGATGTCGTGCTGGCCGGCCCGAACCCGCTCAACTTCGAGACAGATGACAATGTGACTTTCCTCCTCGTTCGTAACTTCTCCGGAACGAACGGGCAGGATCTCGACACCAACAACGACGGCGTCCTCGACCTCACGCCGTGGACGCAGATCCTCGACTCGGTCGCCATCGTCGACCCGACGGAGACGACCCCGCAGGAACTCGTCTACTCGCCCGTGCTCGTCGGTCCCGATGGCACCTTCTGGCCAGGGCACATCTACCGCTGCACCACGGCGGGAACCTGGCTCATCGGTCCGTTCGGTGCCACCGGCCAGACGGTGATCGATACGGCGGGCGCCGGGAACCCGATCTGCACGACTTGCGGGCCGGGCGCGGGCAACTGCCACGCCGTTCACGCCACTCCTGGCTGCGTCGATACCTCGTGCTGCAACCTTGTGGTCGGTGCCGACCCAACCTGCGGCACGGAGACCTGGGATCAGGCATGCGTGGACCTCGCGCGTCAGTTCTGCCTCGCCGCGGGCACGCCCCCCGTGCTCTCGTTCAACGAGATCCGCCTCGATGAGCCGAACGGCACGGACCCCAACGAGTACATCGAGATCAAGGGCACCCCGGGCGCGAGCCTGAACGGCGTCTCGGTTGTCGTGATCGGCGATGGATCGGACCTCGACGGCATCGCCGAGACGATCATCCCGCTTAACGGCGCTTCGATCCCGAAGGACGGCATCTTCCTGCTCGCGAAGTCGACCTTCACGCTCGGCACCGCCGACTCTGTGAAGTCGTTCAATCTTGAGAACGGCGACTCGGTGACCTACTTCCTCGTGTGGAACTGGACCGGACTTCCCAACCTCGACTACGACCTCGACAACAACTGCGCGCTCGACGCGCTGCCGTGGGATGCGACGATCGACAGCGTCGGCATCAGCGAGGGCGACGGTCGCTGCGTCTACTCCGCGACCACTGTGGGCCCCGACTATGTCGGCCTGCCCGGCCATGTCGTGAAGTGCACCGACGGCTCGTGGCGCTTCGGCCGCTTTGACCCGGCGGCGACCGATGGCTTCGGCACCCCGGGCACCGCGAACACGGTGTGCCCGCCCGCCTACGCCTGCGGCGTTCCCGGCGGCGCGAGCTGCTTCGCCCCGCAATCCGTTCCCGGATGCTCGGACGAAACCTGCTGCGCCTCGGTCTGCGCGATCGATGTGACTTGCTGCGAACTGGTGTGGGACGCGAGCTGCGCCGAACAGGCGACGCTCAACTGCTTCATCCCGTCGAACCCGCCCGATGTGAAGATCGGCGAGATCCGCATCGACCAGACGAGCTTCGATATCGATGAGTATGTCGAGCTGGTCGGCACGCCGAACACGCTGCTCAACGGCCTGACCTACATCGTCATCGGCGACGGCAGCACCACGGCAGGCTCGGGCGTCATCGAGTATGTCCAGAGCTTCAACGGCAACCGCATCCCCGAGGACGGCTTCTTCCTCGCGGCCCGTGCGAGCTTCACGCTCGACGGTGCGACTCCGGACCTCGTCATGCCCACGACGCCCGAGTTCGAGAACTCGGACAATGTGACGCACATGCTGGTCTGGGGCTTCACGGGCACGGTCAACCAGGACCTCGACACGAACGACGACGGCGAGCTCGATGTCACTCCGTGGCTCTCGATGCTCCAGTCGGTCGCGTTCATCGAGAGCGCTGCGACGCCGCCGGTGAACACTGAGTACGCGTACGGTTCTGTCCGCGTCGGACCCGATCCGAACGGCTTCGTCCCGAGCCAGCTTGCCTACTGCCCGTCGACGGACACCTGGTCGATCGGCACCTTTGATCCGGCCGCCAAGACCGCGATCGACACGCCCGGCGCGCCGAACCCCGGCTGCGACTACGCGAGCACGCCGTGCCCCGCCGATCTCGACAGCGACGGCATCGTGGGTGCTTCTGACCTCGCGACCCTCCTCGGCGCGTGGGGCAGCACCAAGGGCGGATCCGCCGACATCGACGGCGACGGCTCCGTCGGTGCGCCTGACCTCTCCGCGATGCTCGCGGCGTGGGGCAGCTGCCCGTAAGGCAACCCTTTCCTGACACCCCCCGCCGGCGACGGTCCTCCGTCGCCGGCTTTCTTTTTGCCGATCGCTCTGCATGATGGAAGTTCGCGGGAATGCCGTCGCGCGTTGCAGCGTATAACACCGCGATGCTTCCCGGCATGCAGGCGCTCTCGCACTTCGGACACTCGACGGTCATCACGCTCGATGGCCTCGGACGCTTTGCGATCTTCAGCCTCGCGGCCCTGCGCATCGCCGTGTTCGAGCCGATGAGCTGGCTGCGCTGGAAGAACATCGGTCCCCAGCTCTACTCGGTGGGTGCGGCGAGCGTGCTGGTCGTTGCCATCACGGGCGCGTTCATCGGCATGATCCTCGCGCTCGAGGGCTACGACCAGTTCGCCGCGCTCGGGCAGGAGCAGCAGATGGGCGGCGTCATCAACGCCGCGGTGACCAAGCAGATCGGCCCCGTGCTCGCGGCCGTGATGCTTGCCGGGCGCGTCGGCGGGTCGCTGGCGGCGGAACTGGGGTCGATGCGCGTCACCGAGCAGCTCGACGCGATGCGCGCGATGGCCGCCGATCCGATCCGCACCCTCGTGGTCCCGCGCGTGGTGGCATGCGTGCTGATGACTCCGATCCTCACCATCTACTCCGATGTGGTCGGGTCGCTCGGCGCATGGCTGATCGTGACCGCGTACTTCGGCGTCACCAACGCGGACTACTGGCACTACACCGCGCAGTTCGTCTCGGTGTGGGATCCGATGACCGGCGTGCTCAAGAGCATCGCGTTCGGTCTCGCGATCGCGCTCATCAGCTGCTACAAGGGATTCACCTGCTCGGGCGGCGCATCGGGCGTCGGCCGCGCGTCGACCGAGAGCTTCGTCGCGAGCTTCCTCGCGATCATCATGATCAACCTCGTGCTGGCGCAGTTCCTCGGCGAACTCCAGCGCCTGCTCGATCCGGAAAGCATGAAGACCCTGGTCAGCTGAGGCCCCTTCCATGCGCATCACGCTCCGCCGCGCCGCACTCGTCGTCTCTCTCTGCGGTCTTTCGGCGCTGCCGGTGGCCGCCCAGCAGACCGCCTCGCCGCCGCCCGCGCAGCCGGTCGTGGTGCGCAGCGAGCCCAAGATCCGCGAGGTGCGGCTGGAGGTCGGCTGCTACGCCACCAAGTACGCAGACGCGGCCAATCCGCTTCAGGACGATTCGGTTCCCACCGGCGGCGCCTACCGGATCACCAGCCTCTCCGTCGCGATCCCGGTCCTCACCCGCACGAGCTGGTGCGACACCGACTTCTCCGCGCTCGACGCGCGGGCGTACTTCGACGGACGCGAATTCAAGATGGACCCCGCCCGCGTCTACACGAAGCCGACCACCGGCGTCGAGTCGATGCTGCGCTTCGACGGAACCCCGCCCACGCCGAGCGTCAGCGAGATGCGGTTCCTCGCGACCTATCTCACGCAGCGCTGGAAGGTCACGGTCGACGAACGCGCGGCGGCGCGCTCGACCTGGCCCCGCGAGTGGCCCGATTGGACCAAGCGCTACCTCGTCGGCGAGACGGGCATCGATCCGAACGACCAGACCCTGAAGGCGCTGGCCGAGCAGGCGACCCAGGGCGGCCCGCGCAGCGCCTCGCCGTTCATCGCCGCGAAGAACGCGGTCGTCGCCGTCATGGTGCGCTGGAAGTCGATGACCGGCAGTTCCAGCGAGCTCGGTCCCGACAAGTCGCTGCGCGGGCTGCAGTTCAGCCCGAACGGCGTGTACGGGATCGGCATCGGCCGGGGAACGCCGGTCGAACTCGCGACCACCTGCGTGACCGCGCTGCGCGCGATCGGAATCCCGTCACGCGTCGTGTACGGCCTCATCGTCAACGAGACGCGCGGCGGAAAGTCGAACACGAACTTCCGGATGATCTGCGAGTTCTATCTTCCCGACATCGGCTGGATCCCGTTCGACCCGGTCGAGATGCGCGGCCAGGGCGCAGGGTCCCGCGGCGCGGGCGCGACCATCAAGGGTTTCGCCAATGTGTCCGACCTCGAGGATGTCATTCCTCTCGCGGTGAAGCCGGTGCCCGATGGCTTCCAGCGCGCCGACCGCTACGCCGCGTGGGGCTGGAACCTCGGCCCAGGTTCCTCGATCGACGCGCAGTACGCGATCTCGCGTATCAAGCTGACCGACACCAGCCGCGGCAACGGCAAGGTCAGGTCGATGCCAGCGCCCCTGAGCGACGAAGCACCCTGAGCGACGAAGCACCCTGACGGACGAGATTCCGACCGCGCGGGCGCAACGGTTCGCTCTGTGCGGTCTGGAAGGTCTGGACGGGCGTCCCCGCGCAGATCCTGCAGGAATCACGGCGCACGAGTTCCTCGGACGACCTCCTATTTCCCACAGTATTGGGAAGGAGATCACCAATGAACCGCAAGCACCACTCGTCATCGTCGACGCCGCAGGACCCGAGCGCGCTGTTCATCGAGCTCGTGCGCGAAGCGCGCGAGATCCTCGCATCGACCTGCGGATCGCACATGACCGAGAGCCCGCAGATCGTGGCCGCCGTGGCGGAAGAGCGCCTTCGTGCCCGCCAGCGCGACAACGCCGAACTCGCGATCGCGAGCGCCGAGTTCACCCGCGCGGTCATGGAGGACCTTTCGCGCGTGGCGCGGCGCGCCGGCTGATCAGCGTGAATCCCGGGAGAGGAACGCCACGGCCTCTCGATGGGTGATGGCGTGGAGCGCGGCGGTGCGCTCGGACGAGGTTCGCCCGTCGTCGCCGGTCGCGTAGCCGCCTGAAAGCGTCAAGCACAAGGGGATGCCCCGTCCTGCGACCTGGTCGAGCACCATGCGGTCGCGGGCGGCGATTCCCATTTCGGTGAGCGCGAGCCGGCCGAACCGGTCGCCCGCCGCGACATCGACGCCACCGAGGTAGAAGGCAAACTGCGGGCCGGCCGCGTCGATCGCGCGGGGCAGGTGTTCCGCAAGCGTGGCGAGGTAGGCCTCGTCGCCAAGGCCGTCCGCCAACGGCACATCGAGGCTCGACGGCGGTTTCTTGAGCGGGAAGTTCTTCGCACCGTGCATCGAGAAGGTGAAGACCGCGGGGTCGCCGGCGAAGATCGACGCCGTGCCGTTTCCGTGGTGGACATCGAGGTCGACGACGAGGATGCGCTCGACGCCGTACTCCCGCTGGAGAAACCGCGCCGCCACCGCCACATCGTTGAGCGTGCAGTAGCCTTCCCCCGCATCGCGGAGCGCGTGATGCGTTCCGCCCGCGAGGTTGGCCGCGAGACGGCCGCGCCCGCGGAGCGCTGCGACGGCCGCGTCGATGGTGCCTTGCACCGCGAGCCGCGCCCGACGCACCAGCCGAGGCGACCACTCCATGCCGATCCGCCGCTGCTCGTCCGAGGTCAGCGTCCCGTCGCGGAGCTTCGCCAGATAGCCCTCGTCATGCGCGAGCGCCAGGAGTTCCCACGCGACCTCACCGGGCCGATGCTCGTTCCATGGCCCGACCAGCCCCTCTTCCACGAGGATCGCGTGCAGGAACTCGTACTTCCGCATGGGGAAGGCGTGTCCCTCCGGAAGCGGGATCACATAGTCGGGGTGGTACGAGACATGCTCGAGCGGAGTCATCGAAGCGCCCCTTCGACGCGGGCGCTCAGAGCCGCTTCACGAGTTCGTCTGCGAACTCCATCGTGCCGTGGCGTCCGCCGAGGTCGCGCGTGGTCGCGCCTTCCGCAAGTGCGCGGTCATACGCGGCGCGGATGCGGCTTGCGGCCTCGCGGAAGTGAGGCGCGTGGCGGGTCGAGGAAAGCCAGTTGAGCATCATCACGCCCGACATGATCAGCGCAAGCGGATTGGCGATGCCCTTGCCGGCGATGTCGGGCGCGGAGCCGTGGACGGCCTCGAAGACAGCGCCCTTCTCTCCGATGTTCGCGCCCGGCGTGACGCCGAGGCCGCCGACAAGGCCTGCGCAGAGATCGCTCAGGATGTCGCCGTAGAGATTCTCGGCGAGGATCACATCGAACTTCGTCGGATCCTGCACCAACTTCATGCAGGCGGCATCGACGATCACCTCTTCGTAGCCGATGTCGGCGTAGCGCGCCTCGTGCACCTCGCGCGCGCAGCGGATGAACATGCCGTCGGTCAGCTTCATGATGTTCGCCTTGTGGAACACGCTGACCTTCTTGCGGCCGCGCTCCCGCGCGTAGCGGAACGCGTAGTCGGCGATGCGTCGCGACGCCGACTCGGTCGCAACCTTCAGGCTGGTGGCGACGCCCTTCGTGATCTCGTTCTCGATGCCCGCGTAGAGGCCTTCGGTGTTCTCGCGGACGATCACGACATCGACGCCCGTGTAGCGGGTGTCGACGCCCTGCATCGAGCGGATCGGCCGCACCGCGGCGTAGAGGTCGAGCGTCTTGCGGAGGAGCACATTGACCGAGCGGAAACCGGTGCCCACCGGGGTCGTGCAAGGCCCCTTGAGCGCCACGCCGAACTCCTCGATGAGGTCGAGCGTCGATTGGGGAAGCAGCTGCTTCTCGCCGGCCTTGATCGCGGCCTCGCCCGCGTGCGAGACGGTCCAGCGGAGATCCGCTCCCGCGGCGTCAAGCACGCGCTGCGCGGCGACCGCGACTTCGGGACCGATTCCATCACCCGGGATCAGGACGACATCTGTTGGCATGGCGAGTCTGCAATATGGCAAGGAGAGACGCCCGCGTTCGCACGGGCGAGAGGCGCGGAGCATAACGGCGAACGCGCCAGATGGCGTTCCGTTGGGAACACCACCTGACGCGTCCGTTGAAAGGAAAGAACGAGGTGACGACGAGACGAATGACCGCGTTCAGCGTCCGACCACGGCCGACTTGGCCGGGATCTTCAGCTTCTGACCGATCTTGAGCGCGGCGGGGTCGGAGCCGATGAGGCCCTTGTTCTCCGAGTAGATGCGCTCCCAGTGCTTCGTGTTGCCGTAGTACTTGCGGGAGATCGAAGCGAGCGTGTCACCCGATGCGACGACATGCGTGCTGTCGCCACCCGCGGACGGAGATGCGGGAGCCGAGGTCGCACCGGAGGTGCCGCCGGCGTTCGTGCGGGCTGCAGGCTTCGCATCCGCCTCGTCGGCCGAGGGGATGCGGATCTTGGTACCGATCTTCATCGCCGTCGGATCGACGGTGGGGTTCGCCTTGGCGATCGTGCGCCACGCGTTCTCGCTGCCGAGGTACTTCTTGGCGATGCTGCTCATCGTCTCGCCCGAGGCGACGGTGTGGGTGGTCTCGCCGCGCGAGGTTGCCACGGTCGCCGGGCTGGTCGGAGCGATCACGGTTCCGAGGCCGCCGTTCACGCCGCCCGACGGGACGACGCCTGCCGGCGTCGGACTCGTCGGACGCGGGCCGCCCTGGGGGGTGACCGCGGGAGCGGTGCCGCTCGCTGGGACCGCGCCGACCGTCGGGGTCGTGGCTCCGGTGCCACCGCTGACGGGGATCCCGTTGATGGTGGTGCCAGGAGCAGGAGCCGGCGCGGGACGCGCCGAGGCGGGCATGTCGCCCTTGCCGGTGCCACCGGCGCTCAGGCTGCCCGGAGCGAAGCCAGGCTGCTCACGCGCGCCAGCGGTGCCCGTACCTGCCGGAAGACCTGTCGGAACAGGGGTCGGCGAACCAGCAGTGCCGTTCGCACCAAGCGTGCCAATGGCGGGCGTCGAAGTGGCTGGCGACGGCTGCGCGCCGACGCTGGGAACGGCCGGTGCGAGGGTGCCCGGGGTCTGCGACGACAGTCCGTTGACGGCCGTACCACCCGTTGCAGCCCCGCTCTCCTTCGCGGCGGCCGACTTGTTGTTGGGGGCGGGCGGAGCGACGACGGCGTAGTAAAGGCCAGCTGCTCCGAGGAGAACGACGAGAACGATCGCTGCGATCTTGGTACCGGTCGGCATGTTGTGCTCGATTGTGCGACGGTATCGCAAGTGCGAACGGGGCTCGAGCTCCGGCATCCGTTCCGGCGAGCACCCGTGAAAAAGTATGTTTCTGCCCGAATATCAGCGGGTTATTGCCGCATCCACTCGAGCGCTTCCTTCCAGACTCACACGGTCTGAGGCTTTGCGCTGACCGGCGCGATGGCCGCCTTTGCGCGCTCAGCCTCTTCTTCCTTGCGACTGTACACCAGAGGCGCAGCAATTGCCACCGAGCTGAAGGTGCCCGCGATGAGGCCGATCAGGAAGGTGTACGCGAACGGGCGGATGCCCGTACCGCCGAGGGCGATGAGCACGATCGCGGTGGCGAGCGTGCTTCCGCCGGTGAGGATGGTGCGGCTGAAGGTCTGGTTGATCGACAGGTTGACCGTGTCGCGGCTGATCCAGGCGCGCTTGCCGCGGTTCTCGCGGATGCGGTCGAGGATGACCACCGTGTCGTTGATCGAGTATCCGATGATGGTCAGAAGTCCCGACACGACATTGAGATCGATGCGGTACTCCTCGATGAAGAGGGCCGCTCCGAACCCGGTCTTCGCCAGCGGAATCGTCAGCGAGAGGAACCCGAGGCAGATGACGACATTGAAGGTGAGGCTGGCGATCGAGGCCGTCGAGAAGCGGAAGCTTCCGAACCGCACCCAGATGTAGGCCAGCATGCCGATGAGGCTGAGCACAACCGCCACGACGGCCGTGGCCGCGAGGTTTTCCGCCACGACCGGGCTGAAGCTCGACACCTGGTCGAGGCTCGCCTGCTGGGTGAGCGCCTGCTGGACCAGCCGCCACTCCTGGGCCGCGAGGTCGCGATCCCAGATCTCGAGGTCCATCTCCAGGCTGTTGAGCTCGGAGTCGCTGACGAGCACCACGACGGACTTCTGGAGGCCCTGCGGCGCCGTCGGATCGGCGGGCTCGAGGCCAAAGACCTTCGTCTTGCGGCCGGCGGTCGACGACCAGTCGGGCTGCGCGCGCATGCGGGTGATGCGCTCGGACACATCGGTCGGGGTGACCGGCGGGTTCAGCTGATCGATGACGATCGCAACGCCACCACGGAAGTCCGCGGCGGGCTCCTGCGCGACATCGGGACGGCCGATCGACGAGCCGACGAGGGCCTTCTCGACCGGCCGCGTGAACGCCGTGTGGTCCCTCGAGTCGGAACCCTTGAAGACGAGCGGCAGGCGGACATCGAGGTCGTTGGCGAACTCGCGCGTCACCGCGGCGACCACATCGCGGGTGATGCGGGTCTCGTCGAAGTCCTCGGGCGGCGACGGCGGGTTGCCGACGCGGATCTGGAACTGCGAGCCGAGGCCGGTCGCGCCCGTCGTGCCGACGGAGAGCACATTCGCGCTCGCGAGCTGCGACACCACGAGGTCGTCGCTGTTCTTCGCGCCGAGCGCGCGCACGCGCTCCTCGAACTCCGCGCGGGTGAAGCCGAGGCGGCCGTCCTCGGCCGAGGTCTCGCCCGACTTCGCGAGGCGCGTCGTGAGCGACATCTGCACGCCGCCGCGGAACTCGGTCTCGAAGATGTCGTTGCCGCGGGCGTAGACCGCGACGAGCGAGCCGACGAAGAGGACGCCGCTGAAGGCGAGAAGCGCCGGACGGAGCTTGATCCAGTCGACCTTCGGGAGCAGGATGCGAGAGATCGCCGGCACCACGGTCGGGAGCATCGGCAGCGACTTGAGGCCGAGGCCGGTCGCCGCGTCGAACATCGCGCGGGTGACCCAGATGCCCGTGAAGAGCGTGGTGATGACGCCGATCGACATCGTGAGGGCGAAGCCCTTCACCTCGGTCGCGCCCACCTTGTAGAGCACGATGCAGACGATCAGGTTGGTGACATTGCCGTCGATGATGGCGCTGAGCGCGCGTCTGTACGCGGTGACGATCGCCACCTTGAGCGGATTCCCCTGCTCGAGCTCCTCGCGCATGCGCTCGTAGATCAGCACGTTCGCGTCGACCGCCATCGCGACCGACAGCGCGACGCCCGCGAGGCCCGGCAGCGTGAAGGTGCCGTCGATGAGGCCCATGATGCCGAAGATGAGGATGGTGTTCACCGCGAGCGCGATGTCGGCCACCACGCCGGCGAGGAAGTAGTAGAGCAGCATCACCACGCAGGTGATGAGCACCGAGATGATGACCGCTTCCTTGCCCTTGGCGAAGTTGTCGGCGCCGATCGACGGGCCGAGGATGTTCACCGAGATCGGATCGGGCGAGACCTGCGCCTGCAGGCTGCCGGCGGTGAGGACGCGGATCAGGTAGTTGATGTCCGCGTCGGAGAACTTGCCCGTGATGATGCCGTTCGTCGAGATGCGGTCGTTGAGCCGCGGCGCGGTGTAGACCTGGTCGTCGAGCACGATGGCCATCGGCATGCCGATGTTCGGCGTGGTGAGGGCGCCCATGCGCTCGCCGCCGACCTGGTCGAGCTCGAAACTGACGGCCGAGGAGCCGAGGCGCTGGTCGACGGTGCGGCCCGCGCGCGTGAGCGACCACGGCGTGCCGCCGTCGTGCGTCATCGACTTCGCGTCGGAGTCGTGGAGAAGCAGGTAGATCTCGCCGCCGAACTGGCCTGCGACGAGGTTGTAGTTCGCGCCGAAGTAGGCCGCGGGGTCGGCGCGGAGCGTCTCGAGCTCCGCGGGCTTCTCGTACCACTGCGCGAGGTCGTTGAGCGGATACCAGCGCGCGACGCCCGGCTCGCCGGCGCGCGGGCCCTTGGTGGCGAGTTCGCTGCGGAGTTCGTCGATGTTGACGCCCATGGTGTTGGGCGTGACGGCGATGCGGAACTCGAGCACGCCCGCGCCGCGGAGGAGGCGCATCAGGTCTTCGGGGTCGTCGAGGCCGCTGCGGCGGGCGAGGTAGGCGTCTTGCGCAGCCACCACCGCGTCGAGGTCCGCCCCGAGCATGGGGAACTCAGCGCGGATCGCAGCGAGTTCGTTCTCACGCGGGCTCGGTCCGAACTGGACATCGCCCTTCTCGTCCTTGAGCACCTTGCCGTCCGGCCCGCGGAGCGGCTGCTTCTCGGTGGAGAGGCCGAGCACCTTGTTGAGGCGCGACGCGTCGAGCGTGCGCGAGAGCGCGGCGGCGCGCAGCGACTCGACCCGCAGTTCGGCGGACACGACGCGGTCCTCGACCGCACCGACTTCCTCCGCGAGCGCGCCGCGCTTCACGAGCGCGTCGAGATCGGACTTCGCCAGCTGCAGCTGCTGCCACGCGGCCTCGAGGTCGACGACCGTGGGGTTCTGCTTGCCGAAGCGGCTGGCGGCGGTGCCCGAGAGCAGCGCCGCGTCGAGCTCGATGCCTGAGATCTGCGTCTTGCCGATGAAGTCGGCGGCCTTCTCCTTCGCGGCGACCTGAAGTGCGCGCACCTCGTCGGACGGCAGCGGCATCACGACCTCGATGCGGTCGTTGCCCTGCGGCTGCATGCCGATATCGAGCACGCCCTGCGGGTTCACGCGCTGCTTGAGCACCTCGATCACCTGGCCGAGCACCTCGTCGCCCGGCTGGCTGCCGGGGATGCTCACCGCGTAGATGAGGCTGACGCCGCCCTTGAGGTCCTTGCCAAGGCGGATTTCCTTGACAACGATCTCCCACACGCAGAGCGCGGTGAGGATGGCGACGAGGAGGAGCTTGATCCAGGGGTTCTTCATATGTCAGGTCCAGTCTGCGCTCACATGGCGCGAGGCGTCCTGCCTCCGCGCCGTCGGGTCATGCGGAACACGCGCGTCACTCGGTCGCGGTCGACTCCTTCATGACGGCTTCGATCTTCGTGCGGACGACGGTGATCTTCGTGTTCGAGTTCTCGTCGATCTTGAGGACGATCACATCGGGCTTCACCTCGACGACGCTGCCGATGATGCCGCCGACCGTGCGCACCTGATCGTTCTTCTTGATCGAGGCCATCATCTGGTCGAACTTCTTCTTCTCGCGTCGGCCGCCGAGGAGCGTGCTCACGATCAGCGCGAGCAGCACGCCGAGGATCATGAGCGTGAGGAAGTCGAAGCCGCCCTTGCCGCCGGCGCCAGTGCCGGTGCCGACGGGCGTGCCGTCGGCGCCCTGCGTCGTCTTGGTCGCGAGGCCCCCGTCCGGCGGATCCTGGAGGAGGATGGTGGCGGTCGGACGCAGTTCGAGAGTCGGGAAGGTCGTCATCGGTTCACTCGCGATCGATCAGGAGAGCGGTCGGCACAGGTTTGAAGCACACGCCGCGGGCGCAGCGGGACCGATCACGGACCCACGACACCCGCCCGAGGGCGGCGCCCCCGGACGCGAAGCGCCCGGACCAACGATGGCCGGGCGTTCAGCCCCCCTCGCCCGAGCCCTCCTCAGAGGTCTCTGCAGGGGTTCCGACCGCAACCGCCGGCAACCCAAGGACGGGCCACCTGCGTTCAAGGTCGAGCCACGCATCATCTAGGATTCGAGCTCGGATGTCCACCATCAACCTTTGGAAGTGGCGGATGTTGTGGATGCTCAGGAGGGTGGGTCCGAGCATCTCCTCGGCCATGAACAGGTGGCGGAGATAACCGCGGGAGAACCCCCCCGCGCAGGCCAGGCAGTCGCAGGCGGGGTCGAGGGGGCCCTTGTCGAGGGTGTGGCGGGCGTTGCGGATCCGCACCGCCCCCTCGGCGGTGAAGGCGTAGCCCTTGCGCCCGTTTCGGGTGGGCAGCACGCAGTCGAACATATCGACCCCCGCGCGGACGGCGGCGAGGATGTCCCGCTCGTACCCGACCCCCATGAGGTAGCGCGGGCGGTCGTCGGGAAGGAGCGGCGCGACCGCCGAAACCGTTCGGTGGATCTCGTCGGGCGTCTCTCCCACCGCGACGCCGCCGATCGCGAAGCCGGGCAGGTCGTGCGCGCAGATCTGCTCGACCGACCGCTTGCGGAGGTCGAGGTCGGTGCCGCCCTGCACGATGCCGAAGAGGCCCTGCGCGTCGGGGCGCGCGTGCGCCTTGACGCACCGCTCGAGCCAGCGCGCCGTGCGGTCGACGCCCTCGCGCACGCGCTTCGCGTGGTCCTCGGGCTTCGAACGCCGCTTGCGCGACATCTGCGGGTCGCCGAGCGGCGCATCGGGCTCGAGCGCGGGCGGGCAGTCGTCGAACGCCATGATGATGTCGGCGCCGATGAGGTTCTGCACCTCGATCGACCGCTCGGGCGTCAGCATGATCTTCGAGCCGTCGATGAACGAGCGGAACTCGACGCCCTGCTCGGTCAGCTTCGTGCCGTCGGACATCGACCACGCCTGGAAGCCGCCCGAATCGGTGAGGATCGGCTTCGGCCAGCGCATGAACTCGTGCGTGCCGCCGAACTGCGCGATGCGCTCGGCGGTCGGACGCAGCATCAGGTGGTAGGCGTTGTTCAGGATGATCTGCGAGCCGGTCGACGCGATCTGGTCGGGGGTCAGGCCCTTCATCGTGGCCGCGGTGGCGACAGGCATGAACGCAGGCGTGTCGTACGCGCCGTGCGGCGTGGTGACGCGACCGAGCCGCGCGCGGCTCGAGCCGCTGCGGGCGAGGATCTCGAAACGAACGGCGCGGTCATGCGCGGCCATCGGAACCCCGCGAATCCGAACCCCGGACGGTGTCGCGGGCCGAACGCAGCGTCTCGCGCTCGCGGTCGTTCAGCGAGCCAAGGCCCTTGTCGCGCACCTTGTCGAGGATCCGGTCGATCTCACGCTCGCTGACCGGCAGCGGACGCGTGCTGCGCGGAGAGATCTTCCGACCGAACAGGTCGAAGAAGTCGTCGAGGAGGTGCGGCCGGCGCGCGACCCACCAGCCCGCGAGCGCGCCGCCGAGGTGCGCGGCCTCGCCGCCCGCGTTGCGGCCCGAACTGAGGAGCGCGTAGACGGCGATGGCGAGGAGGATGAGCGCGAGGGTCCGGATCCGGACCGGCGCGATGAAGAAGAGCAGCACCTCCTCGTCGGGCGCAAGCCACGCCGCGGCGAGGATGATGCCGTAGACGCCCGCGCTTGCACCGATGAGCGGCGTGTACGGATCGCTCGACAGCAGTCCCGGGATGTTGATGCCGCCGGCGCCGCCGCCGAGTGCGATGCCGAACGCATTCAGCACGAGGAAGAGGAGCGCGCCGGCCACCACGCTCACCGCGAAGATCGCGAAGTACCGCCGACGGCCGAAGCGCTCTTCGACGATGCCGCCGAACACCCACAGGCCGACCATGTTGAGCAGCAGGTGCTGGAAGCCGACGTGCAGGAACCCGTAGCCGAGGAACCTCCAGAACTGGAGCCCCTGCATGGTGCCGTCCGGCGAGAACGAGACGATCGCCTGCGCGGTCGTGAACTGAAGCCACGCGCGCAGCGGCGACACCATCAGGTAGTCCGCCTCCGCGATCGGATCGATCGACAGCGCGACTTCGCCCGGGATGTTGCCCGCCCACACGATCCGTCGTCCGACGCCCTGCTCGTTCGCGTTCAGCTCCAGCGTCGTGACCGCGCCGTGCGAGCGCTGGAGATCCTCCCACGCCTGCTCCTGTCCCGGCGTGACGCGCCACTCGGACAGCTGCACCGCGACCTTCGGCATCAGGAGGTCGAGGAGGAAGACCGCGCAGCAGACGATGATGAGCACCGAGTTCGCCGACAGCCGCGTGAGGCCGCCGATCGGGGAACGCGAAACCCAGCCGCCACGCCGAGGCGAACGGGCGCCCCGTGGAGGTGTCGATCGCGTGTAATCCCTGTCGGCGAGGCCCATGCGCGGAGTGTACGGAGTTGATGCGGACGCGTTTCTCAGGCCTGGTCGGACGGGCCGCCCGGCGACGAACCGCGCCGGCGATCCGTCGCGCGCTTGAGCGCCTCGCGCTCTGCGGACGAGAGGCTGCCGATTCCGTGCTTCGCGATCTTCTCGAGGATCGCGTCGATCTCCGCGTCCGCTTCAGCGGCGGCGGCTCCGCGCGCGGCGCCCGGGGCCGCGCGCTCGCGACTCGGCCGCGGAGCGGGCTCGAGCTCCTCCTCCATCGCGGCGAGCTCGGCCGGATCGGGCTCGAAGCCGAGATAGTCGCGATCGAGCTCGACCTGCTTCGCGGTCATGAAGCAGACGATTCCGCCGAACAGCGCGATCGCGAGGAGCGTGGTGCTCTCGGTGGCGATCGCGAAGATGCCGAGGATCACGGCACCCACGAGGCCGCTGCGGCACGCGAGGCGCATCGAGCGCGCGTAGCCGTGCCGCTTCCAGAGCAGCGCCTGCACGATGCGCCCGCCGTCGAGCGGGAACATCGGAATCAGGTTGAAGAGGAGGAGCGTCCAAGACACATAGTTGAGCAGCACGATCGAGAGGTCGATCCACGCGGCGAATTCGGAATCCGCGCTGCCGCCGAGGGCACTCAGCGCCACGCCGCCCACCACGCCGCCGCCGATGTCCTCTCTCTGCAGCATGCCGCCGAGGTCGAACGGGTTGGGAATGGCGAGCCCAAGCCACTGGCCCGTCGCAAGGCCGATCAGGGGCGTCAGGACGGCGATGAGCGCGACATTGACGAGCGGACCACCGAGCGCGGTCCACAGGTGGGCGTTCGGCCGTTCGGGCGGCGAGCACGACGCGAGGCCGCCGAGCGGCCAGAGGAGGATCTCGTCGGCCCTCCCACCGACGGCGCGGCAGGCGATGCAGTGGCCGAACTCATGCAGGAGCACGACGAGGAAGAGCGCCGCGAGGCCGATGGCGGTCGGGATCAGTCCAGACGACGCGTCGGAGCCGACGCTTGCCGATCTCGCCAGCATGGCGAGGATGAACGCGAGGAAGAAGAGGTGGACGCGCACCGTGATCCGCGCGACGCGGAACAGCGGGAAGGCCCACGACATCGGGTCGTCGAAACTCGGCTTGCTGCCGCGCCAGTCGCCGCTGAATCCAGCCGGGCGCCCTCGTTCGGGGGTGTCGTCCCATGCGCTCATCGAGACCCTCCCGACGGGCGGTCCGTGCCCTGCAGACGCCAAAGCAGGTAGGCGCCGAGCGTCTTGCCATCCTCGACGGCCCCGCTGGCCATCGCGCGCTCGAACTCGCCCCGCTCCATCAGCACCACCTCGATCTCCTCGCCCGGCTCGAGCCGCTGCGGGACCGGCCTGAGCTGGGTCGCCAGGAACACATGCATCCGTTCATCGGTGAAACCGGGTGATGTGAAGAATTCGCCAAGGCGCTCGATCCTGCCCGCGGCATACCCTGTCTCCTCCTCGAGCTCGCGGGCAGCCGCGTGGCGCGGGTCCTCGCCTCGCTCGAGTTTCCCCGCGCAGAACTCGAGCAGGACCCGGCCCACCGCGACCCGGTTGTTGCGCACGAGGACCAGCCGCCCGTCGTCGAGGAGGGCGAGAACGGCCACGGCGCCGGGATGTCGAACGACATCCTTCTCGATGGTCGGTTCGCCAAGCTCGGGCCGAGGGTGCGGAAGGCGCAACCGCTCGACCCTGAACACGGGTCCCGTGTGCGTGACCGTAATCTGCGCTTCGGGTATCACTTCCCCCGATCATACTTCCATGAGCGAGCCCGAGCGACCGAATCCCACCAACGCGACCGAGCAGCCCCGCGCTGCCGCGGACGCAACCGGCCGCTCGACCGGCCCGGACGCGCCCGTCCGCGTGGAGGGGCTGGTCAAGCACTTCGGCCGCCACCGCGTGCTCAAGGGAATCACGATCGCGTTCCCTCGCGGGAAGACCACCGTCGTGCTCGGCCCGTCGGGCTGCGGCAAGAGCGTGATGCTGAAGCACCTGGTGGGCCTGCTGCGGCCGGACCGGGGGCAGGTGTTCTTCGAGTCGCAGCGGATCGACACCCTGTCGGAGCGGAAGTTCGCCCCGATCCGCCGCAACTTCGGGTTCCTGTTCCAGCAGGGCGCGCTGTTCGATTCGATGAGCGTGCGCGACAACATCGCGTTCCCGCTGCGCGAGCTTGAACGCGGCGGCGTGTACGACGAGGAGCATCGCGTGCGGCGCGTGCTCAGGCTCGTCGGGCTCGAGGAGACCATCGACAAGTTCCCTTCCGAACTCTCGGGCGGACAGCAGAAGCGCGTCGCGCTCGCGCGCGCCATCATCCTCGATCCGAAGGTGATCCTCTACGACGAGCCGACCACGGGACTCGACCCGATCCGGTCGGATGTCATCAACGAACTCATCCTGAAGCTCGAGCACGAGCTCAAGGTCACGAGCATCGTCGTCACGCACGATCTGATCAGCGCGTTCAAGGTGGCCGACCACATGGTGATGCTCCACGAGGGGCATGTCGTGCTCGAAGGGACGCCCGAGGAGTTCCGCAATTCGGACAATCCGATCGTCGGCAGGTTCCTGCGCGGCGAGGCGAGCGACGATGAGCTGCGGGCGATCCGCGAGGTCACTTCGGCGAATCTCGACGCCGCGAAGTCTGTCAAGAGCAAGTCTGCAAGCGGAGGTATCCGGTGAGAGAACGCGTTCGCAATGTCCTTGTCGGTGCCTGCACGATCGGCGGCCTCGGCAGCGCCGCCCTGCTTCTCTTCCTGTTCGGAGAGATCGAGCCCTTCATGACGCCGCGCTGGTCGATCCAGGTGGCGATGAACGAGGCGGGCGGCCTGCGCAAGGGAAGCCTGGTGACCGTGAACGGCGTGCCCGTCGGCGCCGTCGACAGCGTGAAGTTCTGGGGCGACCGCGACCAGCCCGTGCTCATCACCGCGCTGATCGAGAAGGAAGTGCGGATTCCCGATCCGAGCGTGCCCACGGTGCAGGCCTCGCTGCTCGGCTCGGGCGCGCGCCTCGAGTTCACCGCGCAGCTGCCGCTGGCCGACCCGCCGAGGAACTACCCGACCGACTCGACCGAGCCGCTCCGCGGGCGCGTGCAGTCGATCGAGAGCAAGCTGATCGAGCAGATCGAGACCCGCATCAAGCCGGTGGTCGACGCCTTTGCGGATGTGGGCCTCCTCGCGCGGAACATCAACGAACTCGTCGCGCCGCCGAAGCCCGGCGAGGAGCCGAGCCCCGACAGCCTCCGCGCGGCGCTGCGCAGGCTGAACGACACGCTCGCCTCGGCCGACCGCGCGATGGCGAGCGCACAGGCATGGCTCGACGACGAGCAGCTCCGCACCGACATCCGCGACACCGCGAACGGCGCGAGCGAACTGATGCGCGACGCGTCGATGACCGCGAACCGCATCACGGCGCTCGCCGATTCGCTCGCCGCCGACGCAGCCGAACTCAAGGCGAACGCGCTGCCCGTCCTCGAGCGCGCCGAATCGGCGCTCGACCAGCTCAACCAGGTGCTGGTGGCGGCGCGCACGGGCGACGGAACCGTCGGCAAGCTGATGAAGGACCCGCAGCTCTACGACGGCCTTGCCGACGCCGCAAAGCGCCTCGACGAGGCGCTTGCGACGGTGAACCTACTGCTCGACAAGATCCGTGCGGAAGGCCTCAATGTGGAGCTGTTCCCGAAGTAGCCGCGCGCGGATCTTGCGCCTGCCGTAGGGTTTCTCACAGAGCGCGCCTGCCGCGCTGGGGTGCCGAGTGCGCGGGCGTACGGACGGGATTTTTTCTCACGGAGACACAGAGGCACGGAGCCCAAGTCCTTCGGGCGGACGCGCTGTGCCGTGAGGAAGATGGGAAGGAAGAAGGAAAGAGTCAGCAACTGAAAGGAGAGGCAAGCCCAGCTCTCGCCGGCTTCTCTTCTCTTCTCTTCTCTCCCGCCTGTCCCGTCATGTGGCGAACGCCGTCCCCTGATCTCCGTGCCTCCGTGTCTCCGTGAGAGAAAACCTCACAGAGAGCGCCAGCCGCGCTGGGGTGACGAGTGCGAGGGCGTACGGACGGGATTTTTTCTCACGGAGACACAGAGACACGGAGCCCAAGTCCTTCGGGCGGACGCGCTGTGCCGTGAGTATGATGGGAAGGCAGAAAGAAAGAGTCAGCAACTGACAGGAGAGGCAAGCCCAGCTCTCGCCGGCTTCTCTTCTCTTCTCTCCCGCC
>JBKCZS010000161.1:0-21630 GCA_046337925.1 bacterium
GTCTTGGTGAGATCGCGGTTGGGCATGGGTGGAACTCGAGAATCTGCCTGCGCTCGGCAGGCCTTTGTGGGCGAGAGCGTAGGCACCCCGCGCGACTTGGGAGTGACCCGATCCCGCGCCGCCCGAACGCATTAGTTGCACGCGCCCCACGCCCCGAGCAGCGCCGCGAGGTCGGGGGCGCCGGTCGTGCCGTCGCCGTCGAGGTCGGCCATCGCGGTGCCCCACGCGCTGAGGAGCATGGCGAGGTCCGCTGGCCCGACCGAGGCGTTGCCGTCGAGGTCCGCTGCGCACGGCGGCGTTGCGAACGCGTAGAGCGCGAGCGCGCCTTGGTTCGGCGCGAGTCCGTCGGTCGCGTACGCGCCGATCGCGAGCGACTCTGCGTCGAGCGCGATCGCGTGTCCGAAGGCATCGCCCGCGGCAACCACGGGCGCAGCGAGCGACCACGCGGGCACCGCGCCGCCGACTGCATCGACCGACCACGCCCAGATGCGTCCTGCGTCGGCGAAGCCCTGCACATCGTGCTTGAAGCCACCGACCAGCACGAGTCCGCCTGCGCCGATCGCGACCGTCACGCCGCACTCGTCGCCTGCTGCTGAATCGGCCGCGACCAGCGTGGCGCCTTCCGTCCACGCCACACCCGCGCGCCGGAACACCGTCGCGCTGCCGCGCTTCACCTGTCCTTCAGGTGCGTCGAAGATGCTGCCGCAGACGATGAGATCGCCTGTGCCCGCGCCCGCGCCCGCACCCGCGCCGATCGCGACGCTCGTTCCGAGGAAGTCGCCCGCCGTGCCGCCCGCCGCGGTCAGCTGCGCCTCGGCGACCCACGAACCCTTCGCCCGGCGGAACACCCACGCCGAACCCTTGTCGACCGCGCCCGCGACATCGTCGGCGTTCGCGCCGGCCACCATCGCGTCGCCTTCGATCGCGACATCGAACCCGAGCTGGTCGTTCGGCGCCGCATCGGGCGCGAGCAGCGTCGCCTCGAGCGTCCATGCCGCCGACGCGCCGCTCCCCGCGCGGCGGAAGACGCTCGCGGAACCCTGGTTCGTGGCGCTCGCGTCGTCAAACACCGCTCCGACCACGACCGCGCTCGCCGAACCATCGGCGCTGTAGCCGAACGCGTCGTTGTTCGCGCCCGTCGCGAGCGTGAGCTTCGCAACCTGCGTACACGCGCCATCCACGCGCTCGAATGCGTAGGCGCAGCCTTGGTCGGGGTGCTGCGCGCCCGGGCCCTTCGGCGCGGCGACGACGACCCCGCGCGCGGCGCCTTCGCCGACGATCGCGACGGCGAACCCGAACTGGTCGAATCCCGCACCGTCGGCCGCTGTCAACTTCTGCTCGAGGTTCCAGATGCCGCGCGCATCGCGCCGGAACACCGACGCCGAGCCGCGGAAGAGCTGCCCGAGCGCGCTGTCGCCGTACGCACCGACGACGGCGAGGTCGCCCTGCACATCGACCGCGAAGCCGAAGCGCTCTTCCTGGTTCGGGTCGGCCGTCGTGAGCGTGGTGCGCAGGAGCGGCGGTTCGGCGGCCGCGGCGGTATTCGCGCCTGCGGCGGCGACCGGAAGCAGCAGGAGAGAGGCGAGGCGGCGATGGCGCTGGAAGACACGCGTCATGTTGGTGGGCCCTTGGGTGAGTGTCGCGGCACGGTAGCGCCGGCGCGCGCGGCGCGAGCAACGCCTCGCACGACGCGCTTGTGTGAGCATTTCGGCGTGCGAAAAATCTTCTCGTGACCGATTGACAGGATGCGGAGCTTCGGCTACATTCCGCATCCCTGCCGATGTTTTGGCGGGGAAACACACAACTCAGAATGGTGGAAAGACGAGCCCGAGAGGCTGTTTGCCGTGCGCTGTTTCAGCGGCAGCGGACCTCGGTGCGAGTGGACGCGTGCCGGGAACCTGGGCACTCGTATATATGGGGAGGTCCCGCGGTTTTCGTGGACGCTTCTCGACATCAAGTTTGGTTGGGACCCTGAAGCGCGTCGGACACAAACGGCGGCGAGGACATCACTCGCGCTCAAACGGCGGAAATCATGGGGAAAACGGCCTGTTTGGGCCGGGCGCTATCTCCACGCCCACAGTCGGGCATGACCCCGGCGACACGGGTGGGGGGTGGACAACTGACAGCGGACAACTGACGGCGGACAACTGACGGCGGGCAACTCACAGCGGGCAACTCACAGCCCACAACTCACGGCTGACAACTCACGGCTGACAACTCAAGCGAACACAAGTCACGCAGGCACAACTCCCGAGATCACAACTCCCGAGATCACAACTCACGACAGCACATCTCACGACAGCACAGAGGCACAACACACAGACACGAATCAACACGATCACCAGCGGAGGACACATGACCAGCAACCCCTTCAACTTCTACCCCAAGCGTTGGCGCCCCGGCCCGAAGAGCCAGGCTCGCGCTGCGAACCGCGCGTGGCACGCTCCGCGTCCCCGCGCTCGGGTGGTCGTTGTCGAGGCGGCGCCCGCGCAGGCGACCGCACAGGCGCTCGTCGAAGTCCCCGCCGGTACGGAACACAACCTCCAGCGGACGGCGGGCCTGTGGGGGACCCGCCGTCCGTCTGGAGGCCGAGCCGCTCGCGCTCTCGCCCGCGGTCGTCGTCGCACGCAGCGCGTGCGTCCGCTCGGCGCGGCACCGAACCCGAACCTCGCGTGCCGCGCGGTGGTCGACTACATCGCCGACGGTCAGTACGGGCTCATCCTCATCGAGCGCGGCTGCGCGCCTGCGATCGTGATGACCTCGGACAACCCCGGCAAGGTCCTCTACCAGGCGAGCCGCTTCCTCCAGCCGGGGCTCATCGCCTCGGTCTCCGAGGGCGTGCTGCTGGCGGTGAAGCTCATCGAGCCCACTTGGAACCTCAATGGCCCCGGGACTCGGCCTTCCTCCACGGGAATCGAGGGCCCGGGGCTCTTCGGTTCCCTTCCAGCCACGCTCCTCGGCGCGAGCCTTGAGCGCCCGGGCCTCGCGGGCGATGGGTTCCTGACGATCGCCCGCGAATGGCTCAATGTCGTGTTTGGACCGGAACTCTCGAAGCGGCAGTGGCGTCGGCTCCGCCACCAGACACGCGGTCTCCGCAAGCTGCGCGAGCGGACGCACAGGTCGGGCGAGACACCGCGGCCTGCGCCAGAGCAGTCAACTGAGCCCGCGCCCGATTCAGAGCGCAGGCCGGACGCGTGAAGCCGGTTTGCGCGCACCGCTGGTGCAGTCGCGACGGCCGACGGATGGCGGCTGACGGCCGGCGGCTGACGGCCGAGCGCTGACGGCTGGTGGCCGAAGGATTGGGGAATCGACATGACACAGGGACTGCTCACAACATCAACTGCGCCGATCTCGTCGGACGCACTCGCGGCGGCGCTCGGCGAACTCTGCGAGCGCTTCGGCGCCCGCCGCTACCAGCGCGAGATCGCGCTTGAGACGCTCGGTCACCTGACGGGACCGGCGCCTGCGGGCATCGCCCGCCTCGACGGACGCCGCAGCCGCTCGGCGCTCATCCAGGCGCCGACGGGAGCGGGGAAGACCTTCATCGGCCTCCTCTGCGCCCGCGCGCTGAGCATGCTGCTTGGTGTGCGCATCGGCTGGTGCGCCGGCCGGCGCGAGCTGCTGCGTCAGGCCGCCTCAGAGAACGCGAAGTTCGGCTTCGACAACCAGCTCGCGCTCATCTCGATGTTCGACCGCACGCCTCCGAAGGTCGATCTTCTCGTGGTCGACGAGGCCCATCACGATGGAGCGATGTCGATGGCGACCCTGCATGGGTGCATCGATCCTGCCTTCGTGATCGGCCTCACGGCGACGCCGTTTCGCCGCGACCGCGTGAAGCTCTGCTTCGAGAAGACCGTGAAGAGCTGTTCGATCCAGATGCTCGTCGACGACGGGTACCTGAGCGAGTACCGGCACTTCATGCTCGAGCGGTGGAATCCCGAGGAACTCGCGGCGCTCTACGCAGGCGAGCGGGAGAAGTGGGGGCGTTCGCTCCTCTTCTTCCGCACGCTCGCGGAGGCGCGGCGCTGCGTGGAGTCGATGCGCGCATCCGGGGTGCGCGTCGAACTCGTCACGGGCTCGAGCGACCGCGACGCGCAGCTCGCCGCCTTCAGCGCCGGTGCGGTCGACGCCCTCGTCTCGATGAATGTCCTGACCGAGGGCTTCGACTGTCCGTCGCTGCGCACCGTGTTCTGCCGCCCGTCGTCGCGGCTGCCGACCGTGCAGATGTGCGGCCGCGTGTTCCGCAAGGATCCCGCGTCTCCGCTCAAGCAGGTCGTCCAGAGCCGCGACACCGAGCTGCCGTTCGCGCGCATCGTGCGTCCGACCGAGCAGTACCTGCTGACCGACGCGGGCTGGCGCTCGCTCGGCGCGACGCGCGCGCTCGACGCCGAGATCGAGGCGATGCGCGTGAAGCTCGCGCAGACGAAGACGGCGCTTCCGAAGGCGATTCTGCGCGCGCAGTCGCGTTCGCGGCGCGGCCCGCGCCATGGCGGCGCGATGCGCGACGCGTGAACGCAACCAGCCGTCCGAAGCCCGAATCACGCCGCCCTGAACCCACTTCACGAAACCCCATTTACGAATCGCTCACCGTCGCTTGACGGACAGAACCTACCTAGACACTGCATGAAGAATCCAACGGATCAACCTCTCGACTCGCCTCCTTCCACGCGCCGGCGCCGCAGCGCGCCCCGCGGCCGCCGCGGAATCGGCGCACACTGGCACCGCCGCGGCGAATGGCGCTCGGTCGTGACCGGCGGCGTCGCGCAGCCGGGCTCGCGCACGCGTCGCAGCGCGTGGATGTCGGTCGCCTCGGTCGCGGCCGTCGCCACCGTCGCCGGCGCCGCGATTGGCATCGGCGCGACGCGCCTCGGCTGGCTCCCCGCAACGGGCGCCACGCCGCTCGTGCTCGCGGCGCTCGCCTTCGCGGCAAGCGGCGCGTTCGCCATCATCGCCTGCTGCGTCGAGATCGACAGCGTGATCGATCGCGACGAGCCGACGAACCGACCCTGACAGCCTGTACGCATCGCACATCGAATTGGGGAAACTGACATGACCTACATCAACAACAGCAACGGCAGCAGCAGCGACGGATCGCCTGGAATCAACTTCGACAGCGTGGCAAACGCCTTTCCGCAGGGACCAACCGACGCGGGTCGCCGCCTCACGGAGGCGCTCACGGCGCGCTTTCCGAAGACGGCCGACGAGGCGCTGCCTGCGATCGAGTACCGCGTCGGCAGCCTGCGCGCGCTTCGCCCCTGCAGCAACCTCGGCGAGGCGATCGAACTCGCGCGGCGCGACGACGCGGCGTCGCACGAGAGCGACGACGCCGAGATCGCGACGCAGGGCGATGCAGCGCCCGGCCCGGACGAAGCCTCGCGCGAGGCGGTCGCCGCGAAGGTCCGCGCCCGCGCACCGAAGGCCCTCTACCTGAACGGCGAGCCCGTGCTCACCACGCCGCGCTTCTGGTGGAGCCTCTTCGTGCGCTGCGGTCTGAGCGAATCGGTGTTCCGCTACTTCGACCCGGCCGAGGTGTTCGACCGCGTGGCGAGCGTCGACTCTGGCCGCTCGATCCGCTTCGCGATCGAAGGCGACGCCTCGCGCGGCGGCGCCCGCAAGCTGCTCGCGGTCACCTCGCCGAACGGCCCGATCCTCGACCGCTCGGCCGTCGCCGAGATCATCGACCGCTACGACGGCCACCGCATCGCCTACTCGGGCGGCGTCCTGCGGTCGATGCATGTCCCCGCGTCGGGCGACCGCGCGATCCAGATCGGCCCCGACGAGTTCAGACAGCGCTTCCAGCTCGATGTGCCGGTCGACGGCCTCGGCGAGCCGCGCTTCCATGTCGCGCTCCTGCGGCTCGTCTGCCAGAACGGCGCGATCGGCACGCGCTCGGTCTTCCGCAGCGTGGTGCGCATGGGCAAGGACCCGCAGCACTCGATCGAGCGCGCGCTCGGTCACTTCGCGAACGACGACGGCTTCTCCGCGATGCGCGACCGCTTCGAGAGTTCGCAGCGCTCGTGGGCCAGCCTGCGCGAGGTGCGCCTGCTCGAGCGCCAGCTCGACACGGTTTCATGGGGCCTCACGGACGGCGCCTCGAGCCGCCGCTCCGCGTTCCGCCGCATGGTGGGCGACTACGAGGCGCGCTACGGCATCGCGTCGGTCGACGCGCTGAGCGTGAAGCGCCAGCGCATGCTGCAGTCGAACTGCCGCGTCTACGACCTCCTCAACTTCGCGACCGAGATGGCGACCCACCACGCGCCGCCGCAGGCCGCCGCACGCCTCCACGGCTGGCTCGGCAGCACGCTGACCGAGGAGTACGACCTCGAGAACACCGCGAACGATGTCCCCGAGTTCGCGGATGTCTACATGACCCAGAAGTGGTGGAGGAACTGACGGCCGCGACACGCGGTTGACGCGCCCGAGGCGTCGGGGAGAGACGCCACACCGCAACCTGCCCGCCGGGCGTGCTCGCGTGCACGCCTGGCGGCGGGGGCGTGCGGTTCAGTCGCTCACACCTTCAGTTCGAGGTCCTCGCCCCCGAGGCCTGCACCTGCGATGCCGAACGCCTCGCAGCGGGCGGCCCACTCGGTCGGCGTGATCTTGCGCTCGGAGAGATCCCACAGCACCTTGAACGGCTCAAGCGTACTCGGCGAGCCGTCTGGCAGCGTGGCGCTCGCGCCGGCGTTGCGGTGGCGGAACGCGACTTCCTCGCCCACCGCGCAGTCGAATCGATGTCCCTTGCGGTGGAGGAGATAGGCGAGCGCCGCTCCGAGCACCCAGAGTCCGATCGCGCGACGCACTTCGGGAGGAGCGTCCTGCATCTCGACCCGCACGAGCGAGCGCGTCATGCCCTCGACATCGAGCGCACGGCCGGGAAGGTCGCTCGGGTCGAGGGCGCGGAGCTTCGGCGCAAGCCTCTTGACCGTCTTTGCCCACATGGGAAGGTAGACCTTCTCACCGGTCGCGCTCCAGTCGATCGGATCGAGGTCCACGATGCTCTGCACGCCGCCGAGCTCGACGAGCAGCTCGAACTCCAGCGACTCGACGGTCTGGAACAGCGTGATCGCGGGGCGCGTGTCGTCTGGGATCCGCTGCTTTGTCTTAGGAAGCGCCTCGACCGCCGCGACGCGCTCGACGATCGGCGGATGCGTGTCGAACTCATCCACCTTCCGCTTCTCGATCGACGCTGCGTGCGCCTTCGCGATTTCCGCACGGACCCTCTTCGCCTTCAGGTATCGCGTGAATCCATGGGTGATGGAAGGCCGGTAGCGGGCCTCGAGGAGCGGAATCGCCTCGGATTCCCAGTACGCGGGGAAGAGCGGGGAGACGGTGTTGATCTTGCGGAGCGCGTCGGCGGTGGCCGCGGGTCCCGCGACGCGGGCCGCGGCTGCGTCGGCCTCAAACTCCTTCTCGCGCGAGAGACCCATCGATGCGCGGAGAAAGAGCTTGCCGAACCAGAGCGTGGGGAGCTCGAGCAGTCCCCACTCGACGCGCCTGAGCGATTGCCCGATCGAGACCCGCAGTCGGTAGATCCAGGGGCTGAGCTTGGTATCGCCTGCCTGGAAGTGTCCGAGTTCGTGGGCGATGACGCTCTTGAACTCGGCCACCGTGAGGACCTGCGCAAGCGGCAGTCCGAGGAGCATCTGCCGCTGCGAGCCGAAGCCGAGCCAGCCGCCATGCTCGCGAACCGATGCGTTGATGTCGGGCGAGATGTAGACGGCTGTGGGCGGAGCTTGCCCCATCGCATGCGCCACTTCGGATATCGCCTTGAAGAGCATCGGCTCCTGCGTGGGCGTGACGCGCGGGAGAGTGACGATCGAACTGGAGGGCCTCGGGAACACGGTCCAGACGATGACGGCCGCGAACGCGAGGCACTTCAGTCCGATCGCGGTCCCGAGGATGCCGAGGACCGGGAACGCACTGAACGCGAGCGCGGTGAGCAACGCCGCGGCGCCGAGCGTGAGCCCGTAGAAGCAGAGGATCATGAGGAGGACTGCGGCGGTCTGACGCGACCTGCTGAGACGCTTGGGCTTGATCGTGTTCATCTGGGTGCTCCATCTGCGTGTGCGACTTCCTCGATCTGCCGCGCCGCCGCGGCCGATTCGAGCGCGACCGTGTCGATCCGGAACGCTTGGCAGATCGAATCCCATTCGCTTCCGCCGAGCCTGCCTTCGGAGAGCGCGCACATCGACTCGAACGGGTCCACCGTCACGGGCGTTGCCGTCGCGTCGCGGTTGCGAAACACGATCGGCTTCAGCTCTCCCGCGGGCCCCTCGCCGCCTGTGAAGCGGAGTATCTGAAGCTCGACCTCGGAGATCCCACGGAGAAGCCCGATCGCACGGCGGTCATCCGTCGCGATCGGCGCCGACGCGTCGGGCAGGGCCTCGATGGCCTGCGTCCGTTCGGCAAGCGTCGGGTACGAGTCGTCGGGCGTCGCCTGCGAATGTGCCGCGTCCGACTCGAGCTGACGCGCGATCTCGGCCCGCGTCGTCGGCGCATGTCGGAACAGTTCGAAACCTGCCGTGATCGGCGGCCTGAAGCCGGCATCGAGGACTGGAACGACCTCGCGCGTCCAGTAGACGGTGTACGCGGCAGCGGCCGCATGCATCGACCGCAGGCCGGTCACGACAGCGCCCTTGCCGACGATCGAGGCGGCGTGCGCGTCCGCAGCGTGCTCCCGCGAGCGGGTCATGCCGTTCGTGATGCGGCGAAACAAGCGGCCGTACACCACGAACGGCGTCCCGAGCATGGAGTCGTCGAAGACCTCGAGCGACCGTCCGATCGCACGGTTGATCCGGGCAAGCCACGGTTGAAGCCTCGTATCGCCTCGGTGGAAGTGTCCGAACTCATGGGCGACGATGCCCTTGAACTCGGACACGCTCAGCACCTGGAGGAGAGGCACGCCCAGCGCCATGGCGCGGCGAGATCCGAGTCCGAAGAGGCCTCCGCGCTCGGCGACCGCTGCGTTGAGCTCCATCGTGAGATAGATCTCGCGCGGAACCGGCTGTCCCGAGGCAGCCGCCACCTCCTCGATCGCCGCGAGGAGTTCGGGCTGGCTTGACCGATCGATCCTCGGCCCGGGCGGGCAGAACCGCTCGAGGCGCGGGAACAGCGCCCAGAGGATCATGACGCCTACGAAGAAGGAGCCGAAGACAAGGGAGAGCCCGCCGCGACCCTTCAGCCAATCGATGAAGGTGACGGCGAACAGAACCGCGGGCAAGCAGGTGATGGCGCCGTAGTACGCGGCCATGAGGCCGAGGGCAAGCACCGTGCGGACTCTGTGACGCTCGACTGCGGACATCGGAACTCCATCGCGCTTTGGGATCGCGCCTGCCTGCGCCTCACTTCACCGTGAAACGCCTCATGACCTCTTCCGACTCGGCGAGGAGCTTCTCGACGCGCTCGGGCTTCGTGCCGAACTGAACGAAATAGGTCGTCGCGCCCGCGTCGAGGTAGTAGCAGAAGGTCTCGGTGCCGAATCTCGGTGCCCGCGCATGCAGCCTGTCGACCTCGCGTCCGTTCACGACGATCTGTTCCCACTTCACGGGCTCCATGTCGAGCCACAGCTGCAAGCGCTGATCCGCGATCCCCATGTCGGTGCGCGAGAACAGCCCGCTTGGGAACGAGCAGACGACGATCCGGTCCGCACGCTCGTAATCGGTGCTGGTGCCGTCGAACAGGTAGAAACGGAGCAGGCCCGACTTCACCGCGACTTCGCTCATCGTGACGACCGCATCCGTCTGCGCCTTGCGGAAGCCCGCCTGCTCCGCCTGGTAGCGGGTCGCGCCGGCCGACAACCCAGTCGCCATGAATCGAAGCGGGACGGTGATGCTGAAGTCGTCCGCCTCGAACACGCGCCCCTGCGGGGTGACCTTGCCGACATGCGCTGGCGGCGTGCCGCTGCCGCAGCCGGCTTGCACGATGAGCGACGCGACGAGCGACCCGGCGAGGAGCAGCGCTGCGGTGACTCGATTCCGCGGATTCATGGGGCCGTCGTTCCTACTTCAGCTGGACGGTCTGCATGACCTTCTCGCCAAGCGGGAAGAACGCGTTCGACCGCTCCGCCCGCGCCGAGAAGGTGAAGGTGTAGGACTTGTCGTTGACGGTCGCGAGGTAGCACACGAATTCATGGGGCAGGAAGGACGCGCGGCAATGCAGTCGATCGAAGGACTGTCCGTTCACCGCGATGCTGTCCTGCGACACGATTTCGATGTTCATGTCGCGCATCTGCTTGAGGTTCACCTGGAGGACCGAGTTCTGCGACAGCTTCATTGGAAGCGGCTGAACGATCACATTGAGATTGTCGACGAACTCGGGATCGCCGTTCGCGATATCCGCCGCCATCAGCTTCATCAGCCCAGATGCGCGCACCTGTTCCATCTGCGCCGACATGAGCTTCCCCTGGGCCGAATCGAGATGCTGGGCCATCTGGTCTGCGCCCTCCACCAAGGCCTCGCCCGGGACATCGACCGCCACCAGTTCGGGCGGCAGCGTGATCGAGAAGTCCGCGAGGTTGAACACCTCGCCCGCGTCCGTCGCCGTGCCTTGGATCGGCATCGGGGCGTTCGAACCCGAACTCGAGCCGCAGCCGACGAGTGCGTGGAGCGAGAGGAAAAGCGCGGTTCCGACGAGCAGGAGGTTGGTTCGCATGGTGACACGATACCGAGCGCGGACGCAATCGCAAGATGCGATTCATGCAGCAGGCGCGGATTGCACCGCGCCTGCTGCGTGCACGAACATGTCGGCTCGGCCTGGCGGGGCGATCACGGATTCGGGCAGGGGCCCCACGCGTTGAGCATGTCGGCGAGATCCTGTGCGTTGGTGTCGCCATCGCCGTTGAGATCGCCCTTCGCGGTTCCCCAGCCGTTCAGCAGGGTCGCGAGATCCTGCGGTCCGACTTCGCCGTCGCTGTTGAGGTCGGCGGGGCACGGGGTGCCAGCATTCCCCACCGTGAAGCGGAAGAAGTTGACATCAAACGGGCCGACCTTCGTGTTCGGCACCTCGACCGGCACGCCCGTCGAGTCGGTGACGGAGAACTTGAGGTTCATGTTGGTCGTCGTGCTCGAGTTGGCGATCGCGTTCGGGAAGTCCATCAGCGCGCCGGTGCGGAAGTCGTCGTCGGACGGACTCGGCTGGTCGTTGGTGATGTTGTAGTTGCTGATCGCGATGTAGTAGGTTCCCGCCGCGAAATCGCGCTGCATCGCGCCTTGAAGCGTGGATCCCGCCGCGCCCGACACGCCGCTCACCGCGAACGCGGCCTCGTCGTCGTTGCCGAACCCGCGGATCGCATTGAACTCGCCGTCGTACACCCAGAAGTCGGTGTCGGTGGTGTGGCCGAGGCCGAAGGTCTTGATCGTGATGTTGCCGACCTCGAAGCTTCCGATGTCGGTCACGGCGACAGGCTCGCGCTCGAGCGTCACGGTGTAGGGTGCGAGGGTCGTCGAGCCGCCCGTGATGCGGTAGTAGATCTCCTCGCCCTTGCCGAAGCCGTACCACTGGTTGAACCGCGCGGGGACGGTGGCGGCGGAACTGGTCTGAAGCGTGGAATCCGTCGTGTTCGCCGCGCCGACGACCTCGCCGGGAAGCCATGGCGCCTGCGTTGCGCCAGTCTGCCCGAGGCCTCGGATCGTGCCTGTGTGGCCAGCGGTACCCGAGGTCGTGATGACGAGGCGGTAGCGATAGACGCCGGGCGCCGCGAGCGCAGTCTGGACCCGGAACTGATCGAGGCTGGTCGCCGCACCCGCCGTGGTGGCGGAGCCAGTGGTGCTGCCGGTGAGCGTGTGCCCGGGCTGCATGGGTGCCGTGACAACCGTAGCGTTGGCGCGAGTCTCGTTGGGTTCGACTTCCGCCGTGCTCTGTGCGAGAGCGATCGATGCGCTGAACATTCCAACGGTCGCGATCAGAGTGCCGTTCAACAAGCTCATGGGTGCCTCCATCTCGATTGGTTGTGTCTCGGCGGCGGGGACGAATCGCCGCGATCCGCGAAGGGAGCGACGACGCGGCCGTCTGCGAGCGAGTGTGCAGCGGATCTGCGGCAGTGCAAAGAGCACGGGGCGAGAGTCCGGCGATATCCCGTGAAACGGCGGTCGCGCGTGCCCGGGCGGACATCACCTTCCGTTCAAAGGCGCTGCAGGCAATCCATGCGGTGCGCTTGCGGGCGCGGGGCTGGTAGGGACGCGCTTGGAAGTCCGATAAAATAATCCCCGGGCGTCTGGATTACGCGCTCATGAAGTCCTGCGCAGGAAATGATGAACTTGTCGAGTCTTCCTGACACGCAATGCCCGCGGTTTGCGCCATTCTCTATGGACCATTGCGCCCCCAGCGCCCATGGTCTGTCCGCGCGTTCCCCCGCTCGGGCAAGGGGACCCGCCCCGATGGTCGGGTTCCCGAATCGAGTCGTGTTCTTTCCCTGTTCCCCTCTATGGAGTCCCTCATGAAGTTCCGTACGACCTCGGCTGTCCTCGCGAGCGCGCTCGCCTTGGGCGTTGCTGGCCACCTGAACGCGAATCCCGACATCTACAACGACTCGGCGAACGACATCGCCACCGGCATCGCGACCGCGGGCGGCACGCTCGATCTCCTCAGCCTCGAGATCACGAACGACGCCACCGACATCGTGTTCAAGCTGACCGTCAACGGCAGCCTCAACTCGGTCGACTGGGGCAAGTTCATGATCGGTATCGCCAACGGCGGCGCTGCTGCCAGCAACGGCAATGGCTGGGGCCGTCCGATCAACATGGATGCCCCGAATGGCGGCATGACCCGTTGGATCGGCTCGTGGGTCGATGGCGGCGGCGGTGCTGAAAACCGCGCCTTCAGCGGCGGATGGAGCCTCGCTGGCGCCACCTACAACGGCAACTTCGGTGGGTTCGCCTTCGCCGGCAACCAGATCACCTACACGATGTCGCTCGCCTCGATGGGCCTGAACCTCGGCGACACCTTCTACTTCGACGCGTACTCGTCGGGTGGCGGTGGCGGCGACGGCGCGATCGACGCCCTCGCGAACTCGAACCCGTCGGTCGCAGGCTGGGGTGACAGCTACACCTCGACCGGTACGAACCTGTTCTCCTACACCGTCGTTCCGGCTCCGGCCGCGTTCGCGGTGCTCGGCGCCTTCGGCCTCGTTCGTGGCCGTCGCTCGCGCAAGGGCTGAACCAGCTGCATACAGACGCCGCGCGGGAAACCGTGCGGCGACATGAAAGTCGACCCAGGTGCGAGCGGCCGTTCGCACCTGGGTTGTTTTTGCGCCCTGCAACCGCCGAATCTCGGCGGGCGCCCGCCCGGACGGCCGATGAGTGACCGATGCGAGCCTTCCTGCGGACATGAACATCCTCGGCCTCTCAGCCTTCTACCACGACAGCGCGGCCGCACTGGTCCGCGACGGCGGCATCGTGGCCGCGGCGCAGGAGGAGCGCTTCACGCGCCGAAAGCACGACGACCGCTTCCCGGGGCGCGCGGTCGAGTACTGCCTTCGCGAAGGCGGCATCGATGTCTCGCAGCTCGACGCGGTCGTGTTCTACGAGAAGCCGCTCCTCAAGTTCGAACGCCTGCTCGAGACGGCGATCGCGTGCGCGCCGTTCGGCTTCCGCTCGTTCCTCGCGGCGATGCCCGTGTGGCTGCAGAAGAAGCTGCACCTGCCGCGCGAGATCGACAACGGCCTGCGCGCCGCCGCGGGCAAGGCCTACACGGGCCCCATCCTCTTCACCACGCACCACGAGTCGCACGCGGCAAGCGCGTTCTATCCGAGCCCGTTCGAGCGTGCGGCGATCCTGACCCTCGATGGCGTTGGCGAATGGACCACCGCGAGCTGGGGCGTGGGCACGGGCAACACGATCGAACTGCGTGAGGAGATGCGCTTCCCGCATTCGCCGGGGCTTCTCTACAGCGCGTTCACCTACTTCTGCGGATTCAGAGTGAACTCGGGCGAGTACAAGCTGATGGGCCTCGCACCTTACGGCGTGCCTCGGTACGCCGAACTCATCCGCGAGAAGCTCGTGCGGATGGCCGACGACGGGTCGTTCTCTCTCGACCAGCGCTACTTCCGCTACGCGAACGGCTTCACGATGACCTCGCCTGCGTTCGACGCGCTGTTCGGCGGTCCGCCGCGCAAGCCCGAGACGCCGCTCACGCAGCGCGAGATGGACCTTGCGGCAAGCGTGCAGCTCGTCACCGAGGAGATCGTGCTGCGCATGGCGAAGCATGTCCACGCGCGCACGGGCGAGCGAAACCTCTGCCTCGCAGGCGGCGTGGCGCTGAACTGCGTCGCGAACGGACGGCTGCTGCGCGAAGGCCCGTTCGAGCGGCTGTGGATCCAGCCCGCCGCGGGTGACTCGGGCGGCGCGCTCGGCGCCGCGCTTGCGTACTGGCACAACCACCTCGGCAAGCCGCGGACACCCGACGCGCGCGACGCGCAGCAGGGCTCGTACCTCGGGCCTGCCTACCGCGACGGCGAGATCCGTGCGGCGCTCGACGCTGCGGGCGCGGTCTACGAGACGCTCGGCGAGACGGAGCTCTGCGAGGCGGTGGCGTGCGAACTCGCCCAAGGCCGCATCGTCGGACACTTCGACGGACGCGCGGAGTTCGGGCCGCGCGCGCTCGGAAACCGCTCGATCCTCGGCGACCCGCGCGATCCGTCGATGCAGCGGCGCATGAATGTCGCGATCAAGTTCCGCGAGTCGTTCCGCCCGTTCGCGCCCGCCGTGCTCGAGTCGCGGCGCGGCGAATGGTTCGACCTCGACGCGGAGAGCCCGTACATGCTGCTCGTCGCGCCGGTCGCGCAGCGCCACCTGCGCGCGCACGCCGGCGAGACGCAGGCCGCAAGCGGCATCGACAAGCTCAAGGTGCTGCGCAGCAGCGTGCCGGCGATCACGCATGTCGACGACAGCGCGCGCGTCCAGTCGGTCGACGCGGCGCGCTCGCCGCGCTTCCACGCGATCATGAGCGCGTTCGAGCGGGCGACCGGCTGTCCGGTGCTCGTCAACACCAGCTTCAACATCCGCGGCGAGCCGATCGTCCACGACCCGGGCGACGCGTACCGCTGCTTCATGTTCACCGACATGGATGCGCTCGTCGTCGGAAACTGCCTGCTGCGCAAGGACCGCCAGCCGCCGATGGCGGGCGCCGAGGAGTACAAGCGCTCGTTCAGGCCCGACTGAGTCCGAAGGAAGAACCCACCATGCCCCGCCGATCGTTCCTCTCCGAACTCTTCGCCTTCATCAAGGCGCACAAGGCCTACATGCTCATCCCCATCGTGGTGATGCTGCTCCTCGCGGGGCTTCTCATCATCCTCGGCGGCACGAAGGCCGCGCCGTTCATCTACTCGATCTTCTGACCGACGCAGGCCCGACGCGATGATCACCATCCACTGGCATCCGAACTCCTCCGAACTCCGCCGCTGGGCGCTGCTGCTTGCGCCGGCGCTCGGCGTGATGGGCACGGTCCTCTACTTCGAGGCGTTCGGCCTGCTGCCGGGCGTGCGCGGCATGGCGTTCGTCCTGTGGGGTTTCGGCGCGTTCGCGCTGGCGACGGCCGGCACGGGAACGCGCATCGGCCTTCCCGCCTACTGGCTCTGGATGGGTTTCGTGTTCGTCGTGGGCACCGTGATCGGAACGGTCGCCCTCGGCGTGGTCTACTACCTCGTGCTGGTTCCGACGGCGATCGTCGCGCGGCTGATGGGCCGCGACCGGTTGCGCCTGCGCGAGCCGCGCGGCGCGTCGATGTGGACGCCGATCGCGAATGGCGGCCGGCACGACCCCGAGCGGCAGTTCTAGGAGGAGCGTGGCGAGATGTCGAACGACGCAACGAGCAAGAGCGGGGGCGACGCCCCGGACGACGGCAAGCCGAATTCGCTGCCCGGCTGGAAGCGGCGGCTGTTCCTTGCGATCACGCTCCTGCTGCCGGTGCTCCTCGTCGGGCTTGTCGAGGGCGCGCTGCGGCTCTTCGGGTGGGGCGGCTATCCGCCGTTCGTCACCGAGATCGCGGAGATCGCGCCGGGCCAGACGCTGCACGCGGTCGACGCCGACGCGACGCGGCCGTACTTCTTCGCGAATCCCGATCGTCCGGGCTTCGCCGAGGAAACGGCCTTCGTCATGCCCAAGCCTGCCGACACGGTGCGGATCTTCCTCGTCGGCGAGTCGGCCGCGAAGGGCTATCCGCAGCCGCGCAACCTCGCGATGAGCGCGTTCCTCGGCGAGATGCTCTCCGATCTCGCGAAGGACTCGGGCAAGAAGATCGAGGTCATCAACCTCGGCACGACCGCGGTCGCGAGCTATCCGCTCGTCGCGATGACCGAAGAGGCCGCGCGCTACTCGCCCGACTACATCGTGTTCTATGTGGGAAACAACGAGTTCTTCGGCGCGTACGGAACGGCGTCGATCAACTCGGTCGGCACGCTTCCGACCTGGGCGCTGCCGCTGATGGCGACCGCGCGCGGGCTTGCGGTCGTGCAGGCGACCGAGTCGCTCTTCCAGGGCGGCGCCGCGCAGGACCGCACGCTCATGGAGCAGATGATCGGGCAGACCTCGATCGCGCCCGACTCGCCGCTGCGCGAGGCGGCCGCGCGCAATCTCGGGGCGCACCTCGGCGAGATGATCGCGGCGACGCAGGCCGCGGGCGCGGTGCCGA
Organism: bacterium; assembly: GCA_046337925.1. Classification (GTDB taxonomy): domain Bacteria; phylum Planctomycetota; class Phycisphaerae; order Phycisphaerales; family SM1A02; genus QWPT01. The sequence goes on from JBKCZS010000161.1 coordinate 16,624, forward strand.
TCGTGTGCACGACGGCGACCAACGAGAGCGGGCTCGCGCCGCTCGGCGAAAGCACCGCCGCCGCAGAGCGGTTCGCGGCCGCGCAGACGCTTGCGGCAGGCGGCGATGCGCGCGGCGCGCGCGAGGCGTTCCTCGCGGCGCGCGACCTCGATCCGATGCCCTGGCGTCCGACGCGCGGCACCGAAGAGGCGATCCGAAGCGCGGCGCGCAGCGGTGGCGCCGCGCTCTGCGACATCGCCGAACGCTTCCGCGATGCAAGCGCGATGGGAGCGACGGGCTGGGACCTTCTCGACGACCATGTGCATCTGACCGTGCGCGGGCAGGCCGAGGCCGCGCGCCTGATGGCGGATGCGATTCTGCGCGCAGGCGGGCCGCTCGCGGGCGATCCGGCGCGCTTGGCGGCGCTACCCGACTGGCAGGCCTACGCCAAGCGGCTCGGGACGAACCAGTACGACGACTACCGCGTGCATCACACGATGCGCGTCCTGTTCGGGATCTCGTTCATGAAGCGCGCGAACCAGGCGGCCTACGAGCGTTTCGACGCGCTCTGCCGGCAGCTCGAGGAGCGGTCGAGCCCGGCCGTGCGCGAGGCGCTGCTCGAGTGGCAGACGGTCCGGCCGCACGGCGGCGCGATGCGTCCGCTGACCGGCATGATCGCGCGCATCGCGCTGCGCGAGAGCCGCCTCGCCGAGGCGGCGGAACTCTACCGCAGCGCGATGACGCAGGTTCCCGAGTACACCTCGTGGTACCTCGAGTATGTGTACTTCGAGCTCGCCGCGACCGAGCGGCTGACGGGCACGCTGACCGAATTCAACAAGGGCGAGGCCGCGCGCGCGATCGAGATCGGCCGGACGCTGCTTGCGTTCGGCAACTCCGAGAGCGGCATGACCGAGCGCTATGTCGGACGCCTGCACCAGCTGCGCGGCGAGTGGAAGCAGGCGATTCCGTATCTCGAGGCCGCGCGCGGGCGGATGAGCGGCACCGATCTCGTGGCGTGCGACCAGGCGCTCGCGATCAGCTACAAGCAGGCCGGCCGCATCGCCGACGCGAAGCGCCTGATCGATCAGGGGATCGCGCAGTCGGGGCAGTTCGAGCCGCTCTACCGCAAGATGGCGGAGACCATCCTCGGGACGGATCGATAGCACCGATCGCTCGCGTCGATCCGCCGCCTCAATCGACCGCATCGGGCGGAAGCGCCTTGCCCACGGCGTTCTCGACCGCCTGCCAGTACGCGCGCGTCATCGAGATGCCCGAGTTGTGCGTACCGTCGAACTCGACGAGATCGATGCGCGTCGGGGCAAGCGACGCCAGCGCCTCTCCGTGCGCGATCGGCACGACCTCGTCGCCCCGCGTATGCAGGATGAGCACGGGGCACGCGAGCGTCGGCAGCACCTCGTCGGTGCGGTACGGGTCGCGCACGATGAACTGCGGCAGGCCGTACTGCGGGGCGTAGCTTGCGATGCTGGTGAAGGGCGCCTCGAGCACCGCGAGTGCGAGCGCGTGCGGGGCCTGGATCTCGCCAAGCCTGGCGGCGACCTGCATGGCGACGCCGGTGCCGAGCGAACGCCCGTGGAGGACAAGCGTGCGGCGCGCGGTCTTCGCGAGCGCCCAGTCGATGGCGGCCAGCGTGTCGCCGACGATCGCCTCCTGCGAGGGCGAGCCGGTCGAGCGGCCGTAGCCTCGGTATTCGGCGAGCAGCACATCGAAGCCCATGCGACGCCATTCGCTCGCGTCCTCGAGCAGATGGTCGATCAGCTCGGCGTTGCCATGGGTGATCGCGACGAGTCCTCGTGCGGTCGGCTGCTTCGAGGGAAGGAGCCACGCCTCGACGCGCGCGCCGTCGCGCTCGATCCAGTGGCGCACGAGGCCATCGCGCTTCTCCAGCCCGGCGATCTCCGCCTCGTCCGCTCCGCGCCCGGCGAGCGCTGGCAGATAGAGCAGTTTCGGCTGCAGGAAGAAGAGCGTGACGCCCCACGCGAGATACAGCAGCAGGGCGAAGCGGACGACTCGCAGCGCCGTGCGGCGCCAGGGGGGCGTGGGTGGCTTCGGCGGATTCGGGCTCGTCATGAAGGGGCGGCGCCGTCGGCGTGCGGTGGGCCCGACCCTCGTCTCAGCTCGTCCAGCGCGAAAGCAGGATCGCGAGATCAGGCGCGCCCACGATACCGTCGCCGTTGAGGTCGGCTGCAGAGCCCGCGGTGCCCCACGAGTTGAGCAGGATCGCGAGATCCTGGCTGTTCACCGTGCCGTCGCGGTTGAGGTCGGCCGGCTCGATCGCGCCGCCGTGGAAGAGTCGAGATGCCGGCACGACCGCGCTCGACTGCCCCGGACCCGCCCACGACATGAACAGGCCCGCGCCACCGCCCGCCTCGAAGAACTCGACGCGCAGCGCGTGCTTGCCCGCCGCGAGCGCCCGCGTGCCCGAGACCGTGACCATGCCGTGCAGGCCGTCGTTGTTCACGACGAGATCGCTGCCGATCCAGAGCTTCGAGCCGTCGTCGCTCGTGGTAGTCAGCGTCCAGAGGCCCGTGGTTGGAATCTCGATCCAGCCCGTGTAGACCGCACCGACATTGTCGGCGCGACCGCTGTCGCCGAAGACATCGTTGGTCGACGGATAGTTGAGGTCGGCGACGAGATTGCCCGCGTAGCTGACGAGCTGGGAGAAGTCGGGAAGCACGGTCGGGTTGACGAGCGCGTAGTAGTCGGCCTCGAGCGCGGGCATCGCGCCGATCGGATTGTCGGCCGGACGCGGGATGCTCGTGTCGATGGACGCCGTGGCGGTGGCGGTCGCCCCGCTCAGCGGTTCGACGAGGGTGTAGGTCAGGCTCTGGGTTCCCGCAGCCGGTCCGACATCGGCGACCACGAGGCGGTCGCGCGCGCCCTTGGTGCCTTCGACGAGCGACACCGCGCGCCCGGTGCTGGTGGTCGCGCTGAAGGACTGGATCTCGAGCGCGTCCATGTTGGCGTCGAAGTCGTTCGCGAGGACATCGAGCTCGACGGACGCTCCGACGAGCGCGCTGGCCATGTCGTCGCGCGCGACGGGCGGTTGCGGCGAATCCGCAGCCAGCGCGAACTCCACGGCGCGGCGCAGGTTGATGCGTCCCCAGCCGAGCTGCTCGTCGTTGGCCGAGGCACCCCAGAAGTCGCAGCTGTTGAAGAGGAGGTACTCCGCGTGCTCGGCGGAGAGGTCGGGATTGGCCGAGCGGACCAGCGCGAGCGCGCCGTTCGCGACGGGCGTCGCCATGCTGGTGCCGCTCGCGAAGCCGTAGCCGCCGTCCCTCGTCGAACTCAGGATGCTGACGCCGGGTGCGAACAGGTCGACGCCGAGGCCGTAGCTCGAGAAGCCCGCGCGCTGGTCGCTCTGGTTGCTGGCGCCGACGACGACGACATGCTCGAAGTCCCAGCCCGCGTGGTTGGTGGCCGAGTTGCCCGCGGCCCACATCATGGTCGCGTCGAGCGAGCGCACATACTCGCCGGTCGTCTCGATCGGCGGATAGCCGATGCCCGAGTAGCTGGTGCTGATGACCTTGGCGCCGTTCTCGGCGGCCCACTGGATGCCCTGCAGGAGATTCTCGTAGCTGGCGCCGCCGTTCGCCGCAGTGCTGACGCGGATCGGCATGATGCGGAGGTTCCAGCCCATGCCGCTCACGCCGACCGCGTTGTTGCCCGCGGCTGCCGCGCATCCGGCGACATGCGTGCCGTGTCCGTTGATGTCGGTCATGTCGCCGCCGTCGGCTTCGGCGAGGTCGTCGGCGCTGTTGAAGCCGGGCACTCGGTTCAGGAGATCCTCGTGCACGACGATGCCGGTATCGGTGACCGCGATGATGACTTCGCTCGCGGCGTCGGCGCGGTGAAGGTCCCACGCGAGGGGCGACTGCATCATGGCGTGGTGCCACTGCTCGGGGTAGCGCGGGTCGTTCGGGGTGGCGAGGGGGTAGATCGTCCAGTTCGGGCACGCGTACTCGAAGAGGCCCGTCTTCATGAGCCGGTCGGCGAATGCGTTCTCCGCAGCGCCGGGCTTCACGGGTCCGACGCCGACCGTCACGACGAACTCGTCGGTCTTCGGATTGTGGCGCTTGGGCGCGGCGCCGAGCGCGGCCAGCGCGCGTGCGCGTTCGCGCGCACCGAGGGTCTGCTTCGGACGGACGATGAGTTCGCCGGAGAACTCGAGCTCGCCCGCGATTTCGGCGTGCGGGCCGAAGCGAGAGGCACCGCCTTGCGCGTGGACGGCGGGGCCGGCCTGGGCGAGGAGAAGCGTGACGGTCGAAATGGCGAAGGTGAACGGCATGGCGTGGACTCCGAGAACCGGGTTTCGGGACGGGGATTCAGTGCGGGCTTCAGTGCGGGCTTCAAGACCCAGACTGCGGAAACCGGGTCGTAGGTTGTACGCGGAAGGCGCGGAGACACGAGCGTCCGCCTGAGAAATTCAGGTGAATCGGGTGTCGGTGCGCTGAGTCGTTCCGCCGCGCGTCCGAAATGCTGCGCATGCGCTGCGCGCGGCCTACTTGCGGGAACTCTTCGGGCAGATGCAGGCTTGCAGCGGTTCTATGTTCACTCCGCCTTGCAAGGCGCGGCGAAAGGAAGGGACCGTGTGGTCGCTCTCGCCGGCCGAGCTCGGGCGGAGGGATTGAACGATGAACTGTACGGAGACCCTGCGGGTCGGCCTTGCGTCGGTAGCCTGTCTCGGAGCGACGCTTGTCGCACATGCTCAAAGCGGACGACTCGTCGAGTTGCCGCCGTGGCGACCCATCGCCACCAATGCGGATGGAGTACCCGGCACCGAGGTCAACTTCGGCAGCTTCAACCAGCCCGCGATCAACCGGAACGGCGTCATCGTGTTCCGTGCGCGCTCGGTCGGGTCGAGCCAGCCGGTCAGCGGAATCTTCCGCCGCCGCATGAACGCGGACGGACAGCCGATCGAGCCGCTCTTCCTGCGCGGGGGAGAAGTTCCTGAGCCGAACAACTCGGACGAGGGCGACTCGGGTTCGGGTTCCGGCAGCGAAACGACGG
>JBKCZS010000162.1:0-2855 GCA_046337925.1 bacterium
GATCGCGCGCTGGATGAAGCAGGCGAGCAAGCTGCCGGGGTGGGGACGCGCCTCGTAGCGTTCGCGCCGCCGCTCAGCGCGGCGTGACGGCGGGCTCGAGCAGCGTGACGCGCGGCGCGGCGCCGGTGGTGTCGAGGCGTGTACGGACGCCCTGCGCGATCGTGAGCATCGGCACGGTGTGGCAGCAGTCGAAGTCTGTCGCGATCGGGAAGGTCGGCGCGCCGCCGAGTTCGCCGTGGATCGCCTCGAGCAGAAGCTCCTCGACCTGGAGCGGGCATCCTTGGTCGGACCAGAACTCGACGCGTCCCCAGACCAGGCCCGCGATCCGCTTGAACACGCCGAGCGCGGCGAGATGGCGGAACGCGCGCTCCGCGTCCGTCGGCGAGCTCGACATGTCCTCGATGAAGAGTATCGCGCCGTCGACCTCGGGAAACTCGGCCGTGCCCGCATTCGTCCGCAGCGTGTTGAGGTTGGAGACGAGAGCAGGGCCCTCGGCCACGCCGCCGGCCACCGTGCGCCAGCCCGCCGTCGGCTCCCACTTGCGCTCCTCGGTGCGCCACGCGTCGGTGCGCGCGTCGCGCATATGCCGGCTCCAGCGCGAGGGCGCCACGAGCTCGCGCGCGCCCGACAGGTGCCGCATCGTCGCGTCGAGGAACGACTCCGCCGTTTCGGGAAGCACCGCGGGCCACTCGCCGAAACTCGGCATGACGGCGGGGCCGTAGAAGGTCGAAAGCCCGGCGTGGCGCCTGAACGCGAGGTGGAGCGAGGTGATGTCGCTGTAGCCGCAGAAGATCTTCGGGTTCGCGCGGACGAGACCGAAGTCGAGGTAGGGGACGAGGCTCGACGAGTTCGATCCGCCGATCGTCGTGATGATCGCGCGCACCTCGGGGTTCGCGAAGAGCGCGTTGATCTCGGCCGCGCGGTCCTGCGGCGTGCCCGAGCGCGCGCCCTGCGCGGTCGCCTTCGCGGTGAGGTCGCCCTCGACCACGCGGAAGCCGAGGCGCTTCAATTCTTCGATGCCGTGGAGGTACTTCGCGCGGAACATCGTGTGCGCGGGAAGCGAAGGCGTGCAGATGCCGACGAGATCGCCGGGACGAAGTGCGGAAGGGCGGATGAGGTTCATGGAGACACTCGTCGCCCATCTGAGGGCATCCCCGGCGTGTCGAGCAGTCGGGTCATGACCACCCACGATATCCGTGAAGCCCGTGTGCGCAACGGTTCCGCGCGGAATTCGCGTGCCGCCGCCAAACTAGCGCCCCGATCGGGTGAGAGGAGCGCCCCGAGCGCGTCGCCTTCGCACGCGCGAGGAACTCGGGTCGCGCGTTCGAGCCCTGCTACCATGCCTGCGTCCTCTTTCCGAGGGGCCGAGGGCGCCGCCCGCACTTCTGGCGAGGTCGAAGTCAGCCTTGCGAGTGACCAACGATGTCTTGCACCAACCAGCCCATCGCCGCCGCCGTCCTTCTCTCCGCACTTGCCTTCGGGATGCCTTCGTGCTCGGCGCCCGATCGCGACGATGCGGCCAGCCGCCTCGCGTATCCGTCGACGCGCAAGATCGAGCAGGTCGACGACTACCACGGGACGGCCGTCGCCGATCCGTACCGCTGGCTCGAGAACGATGTGCGCGTCGACGCGGAGGTCGCGGCGTGGGTCGCCGAGCAGAACAAGGTGACCGATGCATTCCTCGGGACGATCCCCGAGCGCGGCGCGATCCGCGCGCGGCTCGAGAAGCTGTTCGACTATCCGCGCTACTCCGCGCCGTCGAAGCAGGGCTCGCGCTATGTCTTCTCGAAGAACGACGGCCTCCAGAACCAGGCTGTCGTCTACATCCAGGACTCGCTCGACGCGCCGGCGCGCGTGCTGCTCGACCCGAACACATGGTCAACGGACGGCACTGTCGCCCTCGCCGGCATGGCGTTCTCCGACTCGGGCAATCTGCTCGCTTTCGCGCAGAGCGAGGCGGGATCCGACTGGGCGCGCTGGCGCGTGATGGATGTCGTGACGGGCACGATCCTGCCCGACGATATCCGCTGGACGAAGTTCCCCCGCGCATCGTGGTCGAAGGACGAGACGGGCTTCTTCTACAGCCGCTTCCCCGAGCCGAAGCCGGGCGAGGAGTTCCAGTCGCTCAACCTCAACAACGAGGTGCGCTATCACCGCCTCGGCACTGCCCAGAGCGAAGACGCGCTCGTCTTCTCGACGCCCGAGCACCCGACGTGGGGCTTCGGCGCAGGCGTCTCGGAGGACGGACGCTACCTCGTCATCGCGGTCTTCGAAGGCACCGATCCGAAGAACCTGCTCTTCATCCGCGATCTCGGCGATCCAGCCGCGAAACCGCGCGAGATCGTCGGCGCGTTTGCGAACGAGTGGTCGGTCATCGGAAACGACGGCACGACCTTCTACGCGACCACCGACTTCGAGGCGCCGCGCCGCCGCGTCGTCTCGTTCGATGTCCGCGAGGGCCTGAAGTCGCTGCGCGAGCTCGTGCCCCAGCAGACGGAGGTGCTCGAGGGCGCGGGCATGGTCGGCGACTTCATCTTCGCCCAGTACCTGAAGGATGTCCGGCCGCTCGTGCGCATGCTGCGCACCGACGGCACGCTCGCCCGCGAGGTCGAGCTGCCGGGCATCGGAGCAGCCGGTGGTTTCGGCGGGCGTCGCCGCGACCGCGAGACCTTCTACAGCTTCGCCTCGTACAACCAGCCGCCGACGATCTACCGACTCGACCTCGCGACCGGAAAGTCCGCTGAGTTCCGCCGCACCGAGATCGACTTCGACCCGTCCCGCTACGAGGTCGAGCAGGTCTTCTACACATCGAAGGACGGCACGCGCGTTCCGATGTTCATCACGCACCGCAAGGG
>JBKCZS010000163.1:0-6261 GCA_046337925.1 bacterium
AGTCGGACTGCATCGCGGTGGTCGTCTGCGTGGAGACCGGCCTGGTGCGCATCGCTGCGGGTGGCGCGCTCACCTCGCCGTTCGAGTCCGAGCGGCTCGCGTACGAGATCGCAGGTCGCCTCGCGCGCGGCGCCGCGCGCGGCGAAGGCGGACTCGCCATGGAGAGCCAGCCGCCGGCGGGAGGTGCGTCATGAACTCCTGGCGCAGACGGGCGGTCGACCTCGTCACCGTCACCGCGATCACGGTGATCGTGTGGCTCTGGGCCGCGGGTCAGACAGCACAGACGCGCGTGATCGCCTTCGATGCGGTCATCGATTCAGGCGACCCCGCTCGGCTCGTGGTGAGCCCGATGGAGCCGCTCCACCTCACCGTGGAACTCAGGGGCTCCCGCCAGGCGGTCCTGAGCGCGACCCAGTCGCTCAGCGGACGGACGATCCGCCTCCTCACGGGCGCCGATGGCGTGCCGTCGACTCCGGGGACGCACGATCTCGTGCTGCGCGATGTGCTGAGCGTGTCGCCCGCGGTCGCGCCGCTCGGCGTCGACCTCGTCTCGGTGACGCCCGCCGTCGTCGAGATCACGATCGAACGCGCGAAGTAACGCGGCTCGCGGAATCAGTTCTCGACGCGCACGGCGTGATACGCCTTCTTGCCGCGGCGGACGAGGATCACGCCGCCGGGCAGCACATGCTCGCTCTTCACGACGAAGTCGGGGCCGACCTTCTCGCCGTTCACGCTGACGGCGCCGTTCTGCACGAACTCGCGCGCCTCGCGCTTGCTGGCCGCGCAGGTGGTGCCCGTAAGAAGATCGACGATGGGCAAGCCCGTCGACAGCGCGCCTGCCGCGACGCCGCTCGACGGAAGGTCGCCCGCGATCTCGGCGATCTGCGCGGCGTCGAGCGACTTCACATCGCCCGAGAAGATCGCCTCGCTCGTCGCGATCGCGCGCGCGAGCTCGGTGTCGCCGTGCGTCATGCGCGTCATCTCGGCGGCGAGCCGCTTCTGCGCCTCGCGCTTCGCGGGGTCCTGCGCGAGCGAATGCGCGAGCGACCCGACGGTGTCCGCGTCGAGGAAGGTGAACCACTTCAGGAACTTCACCGCGTCGGCGTCGGTCGTGTTCAGCCAGTACTGGTAGAAGCGGTACGGGCTCGTCTTGTCGGCGGTGAGCCAGATCGCGCCCTTCTCGGTCTTGCCGATCTTCTGCCCGTCGCTCGTCGTGACGAGATGGCAGGTCGCGCCGAAGCTCTCGCCCTGCTCGAGGCGGCGGATGAGATCGATGCCCGAGACGATGTTCCCGAACTGGTCGCTGCCGCCGAGCTGGATCGTGCACTGTTCCTTGCGGTAGAGATGCAGGAAGTCGTACGCCTGCAGGATCATGTAGCTGAACTCGGTGTAGCTGATCCCCTGCTCGCGACCTTCGAGGCGCGACGCGACAGAGTCGCGCGCGATCATCTGGTTCACGCTGAAGTGCTTGCCGATGTCGCGCAGCATGTCGAGGTACGACACGCCGCTCAGCCAGTCGACATTGTTCACGATCTTCGCGGCGCGCGGCCCCGAGAAGTCGAGGAAGCGGTCGAAGATCCGCTGCTGGCTGCGCGCGTTGTGCTCGACCATCTCGCGGGTCTGGAGCTGGCGCTCCGCGCTCTTGCCGCTCGGGTCGCCGATCAGGCCCGTGCCGCCGCCCGACACGACGATCGGCCGATGGCCCGCGCGCTGAAGGTGCGCGAGCATCTTGATGCCCATGAAGTTGCCGATCGTCAGGCTGTCCGAGGTCGGGTCGAAGCCCGCGTAACCGGCGCGCGCGCCCGAGGCGAGGTGCGCGGAAAGTTCAGGCGAGGTCGTCTGGTGCAGGAGGCCGCGCCAGGTGAGTTCATCGAGGAAACCGGTCGTCTGCATGGTTCGGCCTGTCGGTTAGCGCGCGGCGGCAAGCGCCTCGCGCTTCGCGGAGATCTTGGCGAGGAGGTCGGCCCAGCTCTTGTTGAAGCTGTCGCGGCCCTCGATCTGGAGCGTCGTCGCGAGCGCGGCGAGATCGACGCCCGACGCGGTGACCGCGGCGAGAATCTTCTCGGCGGCAACGCCGTCCGCAGGCATCGCGCCCTGCGGATTGCCCTTCTCGGCGACGGCAAGCAGCGTCTCCTCGGGAATCGTGTTCACGGTGTTCGGCGCGCCGAGCGCGTCGCAGTAGAGCGCGGGTGAGAGCGCGGGGTCCTTTGTGCCGGTCGACGCCCAGAGGACGCGCTGCTCGGTCGCGCCCTTCGCGGCGAGCGCCTTCCAACGCGGCGAGGCGTGGAGGTCGAGCGCGCTCTTGAGGACGCGGCCCGCCATCGCGATACCGACGGTGTTCTGCAGGTTCGCGGGCAGCGACTTGGAGGTCGCGCGGTCCCAGCGCGAGATGAAGACGCTCGCGACCGAGCACACGACGGGGTCGAGCCCAGCCGCCACGCGCCGCTCGATGCCGCGCGTGTAGGCCTCGACGCACGCGAGGTAGTGTTCGCGCGAGAAGAGGAGCGTCACATTGATCGGGACGCCGCGGAAGATGAGCTCCTCGATCGCGGGGCAGCCCTCGGGCGTGCCGGGGACCTTGATGTAGAGGTTCGGCTTGCCGGCGCGCGCGTGGAGCTCGACCGCCTGGGCGACCGTGCCCGCGGTGTCGTTCGCGAGGAGCGGCGAGACCTCGAGCGAGACCCAGCCGTCGACGCGGTTGGTGCGGCGATGGACGTCGGCGAAGAGGTCGGCGGCGCGGGAGAGGTCGCCGATCGCGCAGGCGAAGAAGATCTCCTCGATGGAATGACCCTTCGCCGCGAGCTCGCCGACCTGCGCGTCGTAGGCCGTGCCCGAGCCGATCGCCTTCTCGAAGATCGTCGGGTTCGAGGTGAGGCCCGTGACCGACAGCTCGCGGATGTAGCGGGCGAGCGTCCCCGAATCGAGGAGCGTGCGGGTGATGTTGTCGAGCCAGAGCGACTGGCCGAGGGCTGCGAGACGGGCGGTGGGAAGGGCTGCGGTCATATGGGCCTCCGTGCGGCTGCGAAAGACTAGCAGAGCCTACCCCCGCGGGCACGGGGCCGATCGCGGCGTTTCCCCCTTCACGGAGGGATTGGTTTCTGCCGATGATGGCGACCCATGCCAGCCTCCAACAAAGCCCCCAAGAGATCCACCGGCAGCTCCCGCAAGACCACCGCCGCGCCCAAGGCGCCGGCCGTGCCGGCGTGGCATGTCGCGCCCGACAAGACACGCGCGTGGAAGCGGCTCGCGGCGCTCGCCAAGCGAGGCCGTGCGATGAACCTGCGCCAGGCGTTCGCGAAGGACCGCACGCGTGGAACGCGTTTCTCCGCGGAGGCGCTTGGCATCCACCTCGACTTCTCGAAGAACCTGATCGACGGCGATGTGGTCGACGCGCTGCTGTCGCTGTCGAAGGAGTGCGGCGTCGCGAAGCGCGCGAAGGCGATGTTCGCGGGAGATCACATCAACCTCACCGAGAACCGCGCCGTGATGCATGCCGCGCTGCGCGCGCCGAAGGGCAGCGTGATGAAGGTCGATGGCGAGAATGTCGTGCCCCATGTGCACGCGGTGCTCGACCGGATGGCCGACTTCGCCTCGCGGGTCCGCAGCGGCTCCTGGCGCGGCCACACGGGAAAGAAGATCGCCGCGGTCGTCAACATCGGGATCGGCGGCAGCGACCTCGGCCCAGTCATGGCGTACGAGGCGCTCAAGGACTTCACCGCGCGCGAGATCGAGTGCCGGTATGTCTCGAACATCGACGGCGAGGACTTCTACGAGAAGACGCGCGACCTCGACCCTGAGACCACGCTCTTCGTCGTGAGCTCGAAGACCTTCACCACGATCGAGACGATGACGAACGCGCAGACGGCGCGCGCGTGGACGCTTGCGAAGCTCAAGAGCCCCGCGGCGGTCGCGAAGCACTTCGTCGCCGTGTCGACGAACGCCGAGGAGGTCGCGAAGTTCGGAATCGACACCGCGAACATGTTCGGCTTCTGGGACTGGGTCGGCGGCCGCTACTCGATGGACTCGGCGATCGGCCTCTCGACGATGATCGCGATCGGACCGAAGGCATTCCATGAACTTCTCGCGGGTTTCCGCGACATGGACGAACACTTCCGCACCGCGCCTGCGAAGAAGAACCTCCCGTATCTCCTCGCGCTCGTCGGGATCTGGAACCGCGAGTTCCTCGGATTCGACACGGTGTCGGTGCTCCCCTACTGCCAGTACCTCCACCGCTTCAGCGCGTACCTGCAGCAGCTCGACATGGAGTCGAACGGAAAGCGCGTGCAGCTCGACGGCTCGCCGTGCCGCTGGCAGACCGCGCCCGTGATCTGGGGCGAGCCGGGCACGAACGGCCAGCACGCGTTCTATCAGATGATCCATCAGGGAACCTCGCCGGTGCCCTGCGACTTCATCGCCTTCGCGAAGCCGCTGCACGATGTCGGTACACCCGCGACCGGCATGCACCACGACATCCTGCTCGCGAACCTGTTCGCACAGGGCGAGGCGCTTGCGTTCGGCAAGACGCCTGCGGAAGTGCGCGCGGAAGGCACGCCCGACTGGCTCGTGCCGCACCGCACCTTCCCGGGAAACCGCCCGTCGAACACGCTTCTCTGCGAAAAGCTCTCGCCGCGCATGCTCGGCAGGCTGATCGCGCTCTACGAGCACAAGGTGTTCGTGCAAGGATCGATCTGGCGCGTGAACAGCTTCGACCAGTGGGGCGTCGAGCTCGGCAAGGTCCTCGCCAAGAGGATCCTTCCCGAACTTTCGGGCGCGAAGTCGGCGAAGTCGGGCCACGACAGCTCGACGGACGCGCTCATCGCGCGCTACCGCGCGTGGCGTGGTCGCTGATACGATTGCGGCATGACCCGTCTTGCCACTTCGGTTCTTTCCCTGTCGCTCGTTTTCGGCGGTGCGGCAGCCGTCGTCCCGCATGCCACCGCGCAGCAGGAGGTCGGCGACTCCGGCACCATCACCGCGCAGCAGTTCATGCAGGCGCTGCTCCCGTACGGCTCGTGGATGGCGCATCCGCAGTTCGGATGGGTGTGGCAGCCGCATGATGTGCAGCCGTGGTGGCAGCCGTTTTCGGTCGGCGAGTGGATGGTGACGCAGGATGGATCGCCCTACTGGCGCAGCGGCTATCCCTTCGGCTGGGCGACCGAGCACTACGGCTCGTGGACCTTCGACGAGTCGAAGGGCTGGCTGTGGATTCCGGGCAACGAGTGGTCGGCGGCGCCGGTGAACTGGCGTGCGACGAACGGTGTCGTCGGCTGGGCGCCCACGCTCGCAAGCCCCGCCGATGTGCAGGCGGTCGCCTGTCCGCAGCCCGCGATGGCTTGGATCTTCGTGCCCGTCGAGCGGCTCATGACGACGAGCAACTTCGCGGTGGCCGAGCAGGAACTGCTCTCGCGCGATGCGCACGGAACCTGGGGCCCGTGGGCGCACGAGGCCGATGGCGCGAGCGCGCATCGGATGCCCGAGCCGCGCAACGCCGTGCTGCTCGACCGCACCAAGTGCCTCGGTGCCGCGGAGGCCAAGGACGCGTTCCTCGCCGCGGTCAAGATGCGCGGCGGAACGGGCCAAGGCGCTCCGATCGAGTTCGTCAACAGCCGAGGACAGGCGGGAAGCGGCCGCACGCAAGGCGGCAAGATTCCGGTCTACGCGCCGAAGATCACGGGCAACCCGCCACCGGCGGGCGGCGACTTCCTCGTGACTCCGCCGGCGCAGCGCGTCCAGCGCGCGCAGCCGGCGCAGCGCGCGCAGCCCGTCGACCGCGCGTTGCCGGCAGGCCGGGCACAGCCGGCCCAGCAGGTCGACCGCGCGCAGCCAGTGCAGCCCAACCTCCCGGCTCCGCAGGCCGCGCCGGCCACGCCCCTGACGCCATACGAGGCGTACACCTACCAGCACGCGCGGCTCAACGAGTTCCAGGCGCAGCAGTTCGAACGCCTGCGGCAGATCCACGAGAGCGACAAGACGCTGACGCCCGCCGAGCGCGAGCGCGAGCTGCAGGAGATGCAGCGCATGGCGGCTCGCCAGCGGGCGCTGCTCGACGCACGGCAACGCTCGAACTCGGAATCCCCGACACGGCGCTGATCGGTTCGCGATCACCATGGAGCGCATCTACCTCGATTCGAACGCAACCACGCGGCCGGCAGATGCCGTCGTCGATGCGGTCGCGCGTTCGATGCGCGAGGCGTGGGCGAATCCGTCGAGCGTGCATCGTGCCGGTGGCGAGGCGAAGCGCGAACTCGAACTTGCGCGCGA
>JBKCZS010000164.1:0-8040 GCA_046337925.1 bacterium
GGAACCGGCGCGGATCACGCCGCTCGGCGTGGTCACCTCGCTGCGGCGCCTCGAGCAGGAGCGTGGAGCGGCGCTTGATCGAGCGCAGATCGAGTCGCTGCGGCGCGAGATCTCGATGCTCGAGCTCAAGTACTTCGGCCCGGACGCGAAGGAAACGACCGAGCCGGAACTGCGCGAGGTGATCGACCGCTGGTCTTCCAGCGCCCGATGACGGGTGCACCGATGACGGGTGCACGGCACGTGCCGTGCAGTGCCTGGTACTGACTGGCACGTGCCAGGCACCATTTCAGGCCGTTTCCGGTTCAGTCGCCTGCGTGGGTCACCACGAAGTCGCTCGCGCGCTTCTGGATCGCCAGACGACGCTGGAAGGTGACCTGCTCGCCGATCTTGCGGGCGAACCGCTCCGCGCCCTCGCGGCGCGTCTCGTCGATCTTCTCCGCGCCCGCGCGCGCCCAGAAGTACGCCTCGGCCTGGTTCGGATCGGTGCCGATGCCGTCGCGGTACATCGCGGCGAGATTCAGCATGGCCTCCGCGATGCCCGCACGGGCGGCCTTCTGGGTCCAATCGAACGCCTTGTCCCCGTTCTTTCGTGTGCCCTTGCCGTCGCCGTACATCGCGCCGCAGTGCGCCATCGCCTCGGGGTGGCCGAGGTTCGCCGCACGCTCGTACCACGCGAAGGCGGACTCGAGGTCGGCGTCGACATGGATGCCGTTTCGATGGATGTCGCCGAGCGCGACCATCGCGAGCGTGTCGTCAAGCGCGGCGGCGCGGGTGAGCCAGCGGACGCCCTCGTCGGAACTGCGTGCGACGCCCGTGCCCTCGAGGTGCGCGATCCCGAGATTCGCCATGGCGGTCGCGTCGCCGAGTTCGGCGGCGATCCGGAAGTGTCGCACGGCCTCCGTGTGGTCGGCTTCGACGCCTGTGCCGTTGAGGAGCGCGGTGCCGATCGCGGTGAACGCCGGCGCATGTCCCGCGTCGGCCGCGGCACGAAGCCAGCGGTGCGCGTCGGCGAGCTCGGCTCGTGCCGTCGAGCGGAGGAGCGCCGTACCGAGAAGGTACATCCCCGTCTCGTCGCCCTTCTCGGCCGCCTTCCGGTACCACGCCAGCGCCTCGGCCGGATTCTTCTCGACGCCCTGCCCCTGTGCACACCGCGTCCCAAGCATGACCATCGCCTTGGCACTGCCGGCATCCGCGGCCTTGCGGTACCAGTCGAGCGCGACGGTGTCGTCGTGCGGTACGCCTTCGCCGCGCGAGTACATCACGCCGAGATTCGCCATCGCGCGTGCATCGCCCTTCTCGGCGGCCTGCCGGTAGAGCACCGCCGCCCGCGCATCGTCTTCCTTGACGCCACGGCCGCGCTGGTACGCGACCGCAAGCTTGAAGAGCGCGTCGGCCTCGCCCGCTTCCGCCTGCGCTGCGATCTGTTCGAGCGGAGTGCGCTGCGGCGCATCGTTCGGCCGAAGCGCGAGCGAACCAGCGAGCACGAGTGCGACGAGCGAGATCATGGCTTCCCTCCCCCGCTCGGGACGCTACGGCGCACGCAACCCTGCGCCACCGCACACGCGTCCGTTCAGAGCGAGTTCAGGGAGACAATCGGCCTCATCCGGCGTCGAGTTGGGGAACGGTTCCCCGCGCGCCAAACTTCACAATTTATCTGGCTTTGTTGCGCCGTCCGAATCGACATCGCCTGCGGAATCGGGCGCGATTGCAGCGGGCTTCCGTGCCGCGCGCCACGCGGCGATGCGCCCGTCGGTCTCGGCCCGCGCCTGGGCGGAAACGGCCTCGCCCACTTCGAACCGCACGGCGGCGGCCCTCTCGCGGAGATCGATGCCGACGGATTCCGTCGCGAGCGAACTCCAGTAGTACGCCGCGACCGAGTCGCGGCCGATGCCCTCGCCGTCGCGATACATCATCGCGAGGCGCAGCATCGCAGGCGCGTCGCCCCGGTCGGCCGCCGCCTTCATCCACTTGAAGCCGAGGGAATCATCTTCGGCGACGCCGTTTCCGTCCGCGAGCATGACGCCGAGGTTGAACATGGCCGTGGCCTCGCCGGCTTCGGCGGCGACTCGCAGCCAGCGGACGGCCGTCGTGGCGTCCTTCGGAACGCCACGGCCCGACAGGTGCCGCACACCGAGGTTGCACGCCGCCTCCGCGTCGCCCGCCTCCGCCGCACGGGTCAGCCACAGGACCGCGGCTCCGTCGTCGACAGGAACCCCGACGCCCGTCTCAAGCGCGCGGGCGTAGAGCCGCATGCCCTGCAAACTGCCCGCCTCGGAAGCCCGGCGGTACCAGTCGGCGGCGACGCCGAGGTCGCGCGGCATCCCTGCACCGTTGGCGCTCCGCGCGCCAAGCGCGACCATGGCACTCGGCTCGCCGAGTTTCGCGGCAAGCGTGTACCAGCGGATCGCATCGACATCGCTTGCGACGACGCCACGGCCCTTCGAGTACATGACGCCGAGTGCGGCCATCGCGCGCGCGTTCCCCTTGTCGGCGGCGCGGAGGTACCAGACGACGGCCTCCTTCTCGTTGCGCGCGACGCCTCTGCCGGAAGCGAGCATCTGGCCGAACCGATACATGGCGCTCGCATCGCCCCTCTCGGCGGCGGCCCGGACGCCGTCGGGCGAGGTGTCGGCGGGCGCGGACGCGGAGTTCGGGGTTGCGGCGGTTCCCTGCTGCGCCAATGCGGGTGCAGAGCACACGGCGAGGCTGGCGGCGAGACCCGCAGCGAAAATCGGCGCAACGGGGAGCGACATGCTCACACGGTAGCACGCGCCCTCCGACCGGTGCACGGCACGTGCCAGTCAGTGCCTGGCACTGCACGGCACGTGCCGTGCACCATTCGGCAGAGCGGAGCGACGCGGGTCTGCGTACGCGGCCGCAGGCCGCGGACGCGTCACCCCGAGAAGCAGTGAGGAAAGCGAAAGCGCCCGCAGGCCAAGGGCCGGCGGGCGCTTTCGATGTTCCGAACGAAGTCGGGGTGACAGGATTTGAACCTGCGGCCTCTTGCTCCCGAAGCAAGCGCTCTACCAAGCTGAGCTACACCCCGTTTGCGCACTTCCGTGCGGCGGGTCGGGAAGGATACACCAAGAACTTCGGTTGAACAAGCAGCGCGCGCAACGGGCCGATCGCCATAACTCCATATACGGACGGAGGATCGGATCGCGGGTCCGAGCGATCCTTCTCGGCGCTCCGCTCGAAACCGTGTGGCACGCCCGGTGTCCCGACCCCACACCCTTTCAGGTGAGGCCCCACCCCAATCATAAGGATCGCGCCCCATTCCCCTCGATATCTGCTAATTCGGAGATCCACATCCGTATATGTGCTTGTGTGGGTGGTATCATTCACGCACGGAGGTCGAGTCGTGTAGACCCCGGGAATCGTCGAAGTTCAAGTTGGATTGGCACGGGGTCTCCGCAAGGCTGCGGGGTTGTCGTGTCGCAACATAGAAGGAATAGAAGCATGAAGAAGAACCTTGTCCTCGTCTCCACCGTTCTCGTCGGCGCCGCCATGCTCGCAGACGCCTCGCTTGGCAACACCTCCACGCTCACCGCCGCGGGTTCCAAGCGCCGCGTGTCGGGCACCGTGAACAACACTACGAAGATCGTCGCGGCTCCGATCGTCGAGAAGAAGATCGAAGCGACGAACACCTGGGTCGCCGAGCCGGCCGACACGACGACCACGACCATCGTCAAGACGGTCGAGGAACCGATCCGTCCGATCATCCCCGTCTTCGCGGCGATGACTTCCTTCGACTGCAACAACAACGGCATCCCCGACACCGTCGACATCGCCAACGGCGCGCTCGACTTCGACAACGACCAGATCATCGACAGCTGCGAGACCTCTCTCGGCGACCTCAACCTCAACGGCGTGGTCGACAGCTTCGATGTCAGCATCCTCCTCGGCTGGTGGGGCATCCCGAACCCGCAGTACGGCGACCTCAACGGCGACGGCGCCGTGAACGCGTTCGACCTCGGCATCCTCCTCGGTCGTTTCGGCGTGGTCACCTACTGAACCGACGGACGGCATCCGCATCTCTCGCACCGCCCCTGCCCACGCAGGGGCGGTGTTCATTTCGCCACTCCCCCTCCTGCCGCCCGTATCCTCTCCCCATGGCGAACCGCGCCCCCACCCCCGCCGACCTCGAGCGGCTGCTGAACCAAGGCGACCTCGACGGCGCGGTCCGCACCGCCGATGCGATGCTCGCGCAGTCGCGGCGCAACTTCGCGGCGTGGCTCGGGCGGGGCTGCGCGAACCTCAACCGTGGCCGGCTCGTCGAGGCCGACGCCGACCTCGACGCGGCGCTCAAGCTCGCGCCCGACGATCCGCAGGCGAATCTCCTGCGCGGCATGGTCGAGCAGCGTCTCGGCCGCATCGATGACGCAGTCGCGCGACTCCGACGGATCGCAGCGTCCCGCGCACCGCAAGCGGCGGAAGCCGCGATCACGCTGATGGAGGTCCTGTGGTTCGCGCACCGGCGCGACGAACTCGCGCGGTTCCTCGAGACGGAAGGCGCATGGACGGGCGACCCGCGCGCCGCGCTCATGCGCGCCCGCGTCGCGGCGGGCGGCGATCCCGCGCGCGCCATCGACTCGCTCGCCGCGCTGGCATCGACCGCGAAGAGCCCCGTCGTGCGCCGCGCAGCCGGCTTCGAGGCCGTCGGCCTGCTCGACAAGACCGGCCGCTACCGCGAGGCGTTCGACCTCGCCGTCCGCGTCCATGCCGACACGACGCCTCCGTTCGATCTCGAGGGTTTCCTGCAGGCTCCACGCGAGCACGCGACGAAGGCCGACTCAGGTGCGAAGTGGGTGTCGGCGCGCGCAGAGCCCGTACGGTCGACCGCGCTCGTCGTCGGCCTCCCCCGCTCCGGCACGACGCTCCTCGAGCAGATGCTCGACCGTCATCCCGCAATCAGCGGCATCGGCGAGTACGAGGGAATCGATACGCTCGGCGCCTCGCTCGTCTCGCTCGGCGCGTGGCCCCGTGGCGTCGGCTTCGTCGACCGGTCCGCGGCGGCGGCGATGCAGCGCGCCTATGTCGACGGCGCCCGCGCGCTCGCCCGCGCCGGAACGACCTGGACCTTCGACAAGACGCTCCGCGCATGGCGCTGGCTTCCCGCCGTCGCCGCCGTGCTGCCGGGCACGGTCTGCCTCCATGTCTCGCGCGATCCGCGCGACGCGGCCATCAGCACCTTTCTGAGCTACTTCCATCCGATCGCGGACGGCTGGACCGCGAGCCTCGCCTCGCTCCGCGCCGTGGCCGAAGCCGAGCGCGCGCTGCTCCCCCGCGCGCTCGAGACCCTCGCGCTTCCGCACGAATCGATCGTCTACGAGAAGCTCGTCGCCGATCCCGCGGGCCACGCCGCCCGCTGCCTCGCGCGCATGGGACTCGCGATGGACGAGCGCGTCCTCGCGCCCGAGTCGAACGCACGGGCGGTGTTCACGCTCAGCCACGAGCAGGTGCGCCGGCCGATCAACGCCACATCGATCGGCCGATGGAAGAACTACGCCTTCGCGTTCGACCGCTCGTGGGACGCGCTCGCTGCAGCCCACGAAACGCGCATCGCCTCGGCGGTGTGACCCGCGCGAGGCGATGCGTGTCGTGTGCATGTACGGCTCAGCGCTGCAGCAGCGGCGTTCTCCACTGCGGCTCGACGCCACGCAACGGTCCCGACGAGAGGATCTCCGTGCCGCCCAGTTCCCAGGTCCAGGTCTCTCCCGCCCGGCCGCGGAACAGCACGCCCCGCCGCCCGTCGCCGTCGAGATCGGGAAACGACGCGATCTCCCAGTAGTTGCTCGTCGCGTCCCAGATCACCGCATGCCGCTCGATGTCGCGCTCGTGCATCCGCCAATGCTCGACCGAGCCGTTGGGGCCACGCCAGATCACATCGTCGATGCCGTCGCCATCGCTGTCCGCGACGCCTGCGATGGTGAACGCCGGCGACACGAGGGGCGCGACCTCGCCCGACATGAAGCGGACCCGCGCAGGCTGCCCGAGCGACGCGCCATTGAACTCCGCGATGTAGACCGCGCCTGCCTCGCCCGAGTTCAGCCGGCGCAGCAGCATCTCGGCGCCGACATCGGTGTCGAAGTTTCCGACGAAGCACTCCTCGAAGGCGCCGTCGATCGTGGTGAGCACTCCTTCACGGATCGCGCCGTCCTCGATCTGCCACACCGCGATGTCGGTCTGTC
This sequence comes from bacterium, assembly GCA_046337925.1. Taxonomy (GTDB): domain Bacteria; phylum Planctomycetota; class Phycisphaerae; order Phycisphaerales; family SM1A02; genus QWPT01. Next base: position 6,192 of record JBKCZS010000164.1, read on the forward strand.
CATCGCGCGTGCGGCGGAACACGACATCCGCGCGCCGGTCGCCGTCGAGATCCGTGAACGCGACCGCGGTCCACTCGCTGTCGACGAAGCGATCAAAGGTCCAGACCTCCTCCGCGCCGTCGTCCATGATCCAGACGGAGTAGCGCTTCGCGTTCGGGTCGTACCACAGGAGATCCGCACGCCCGTCGCCGTCCGCATCGCCGGTTCCCACCAGCTTCGAATCCCGTTCGTTCGGCCGCGTGGAGAGGTAGCCGCCCTCGATGCCATCTCCGTTCACATCCCAGTGCGCGACGAGGCGGTCCGACTCGTGGAACCACGCGATCTCCGACTTGCCGTCGCCGTCCATGTCGCCGCTCTGACGACGCGTGCCGGACGCGTAGATGCCTGCGACCGACTCGCCCGTCGCCTCGTCCGTACCAGACGCGGCGATCGCGAACCATCCGTCGCGCAGGCTCTCGCGCTCGATGGCGAGCGTGGTGATCACGACGCCTTCGCTCGCATTCGGATCAATCGCACTCAGCGGCCCGCCGGTCACGGCGATCGCGCTCGCCTCGCCCTCGGCGGCCGTATCGCGCAGATAGATGCCAACGGTCTCGCCTGCCGTCGCCTTGAAGCCGACGCGGCATCCGTTCCCAGTGCCACCGATCCACTTGTCGCTCTCGACCGCGATGAAGGTGGCGCTGCGCCAGCGCGCGAGCTCGCCGTCCTCACCGCCCTCTTCCGCCACGCCGCCTTCGCCCTTGCCACCGCCGCCGCCGCCAGCGCCACCGCCGCCGCCCGTATCGGGCGCGCGACCGCTGAAACTCCAGTAGACGAAGTCGGTGATGTCGCCTTCTTCCGCACCCGTCTGCGCGACCATCGTGGTGTCGCCGCTGACGAGGTCATGCACGAACACGCCCTGATGCACGGGCACCTCGACCGTGTAGCCAGCAGGATGCTGGTCGTTGCAGTACGCGATGATGTCGGGATTGCCGTCGGTCGGGCACTCGAGCGTGATCTCGCGCATCTCGCTGCCCCACGCGCCCCAGAACGCCACGAATCGTCCGTTGAACGACACGCCTTCGCCGAGACGCGTGAATACCTCGCCCTTACCCGCGCCAGGCACCTCGCCGCCGATCGACACCAGCGCCGTCAGCGGGCCTTGGCCCGTGACGGGCGCGGCGTAGAGACCGCCCATCGTCGGCGCTTCCTCGCTGTCGACCCCGAGGAAGACCACAGTGCCGTTCGCTGCGGTCGGAGGTGCGGTGGATCCGAACTTGACCGGATCCTCGACTTCGGGATCCTGGCCCGGGATCACCGTATTGCTCGAGGCGATCCGCACGAGCAGGCCCTCGGGCTCGTGCAGGTCGCGCACGAAGATGCCGGTCTTTCCGATGGAAGTCTCGGGATCGGTCCAGTTGGCCTTGGTGACGACATAGCGGCTGCCCGACACCGATGGCGATCCCGGGAACACATCGAACTTCGTTCCTTCGGGCGCATCGGGCACCGAGAACCACGGGAAGACAACCGCGCCGGTCTCGGCGTCGCGCACCGCGCCAAGCAGCGAGAACGCCGTGTGGCGCTCGCCGTTCCACGCGACATAGACGCCGTTGGTGCCGGCGCGCGTCTCGCTGCCATCGGGAAGGAGATAGGTCCACACGGGCGTCGAGTTGCCGCGCGTCGCGATGACCTCGCTGTCGGCGTCGATGCGCGGAACGCTGGGAAACTCGCGGAACCCCGTAGGCGCGCCGCCAGAGCCCGAGCCGGAATCGGCCTCATCGCTGTTGTTCGGCTCGGGTACTTCGCCGCCGCGCACGAACAGCATCTCGATCGGCTGCCCCTCGGCATTCATGCGCCGACGGAAGACCCC
>JBKCZS010000165.1:0-4737 GCA_046337925.1 bacterium
CATGGCCAGCCCGGCGCTTCCGCCGCTCTCCGACAAGCCGTCCGCGCGCGACCGCGCGGCGGGCGTGCTGCGCGTCGGACAGCGCACGCTGCTGCGCTTCGCGCAGCCAGGCGACGCGACCGAGTTTCTCGCCATGCTCAAGCGTTCGCGCGAGCATCTCGCGCCGTGGATGCCGCGCGCCGCGCGTGCAAGCGAACCGACGCTCGCGAAGAAGTTCGAACGCATGCTGCCGCCCGCGTGCAACACGCCGACCAAGCTCCGCGTGCTCGTCTGCGCCCGCGAGCCCGACGCCGCGGGCCCCGCCGGCCGCATGGTCGGCGTCGTGTCGCTCGGCAACATCAGCGAGTGGCCCGAACTCGCGGCGACCACGGGCTACTGGCTCGGCGCGGGCGAGACCGGCAAGGGCTTCATGCGCGACGCGCTCGCGACGCTGCTCGACATCGCGTTCGAAGAGAAGAAGCTCCACCGCGTGGTCGCCAACATCCTGCCCGCCAACCGCCGCTCGCACGCGGTCGCCGAGGCGCTCGGCTTCACGAAGGAAGGCGTCGCGCGCGGCCTCGTCGAGATCGACGGCGCGTGGCGCGACCATGTCGTCTGGTCGGTGCTCTCGACCGAATGGCGCGGGGGCACGCTCGACCGCACCGGCCCTGCGGGCGCGCGGCGCACGGCGTCAAAGAGCCTTGCGAACGGCTGAAACCACGGCACCCACCCTCGCGCCCGAAGTTATCCGCTCTTCAATCCAAGTCGAATTGCCGCAGTGACTTGCCCCGAAGCGGTCTCCGCAGTACGCTTCCCGACCCGCGGGAGCCATGTCCGCGGCACAACTCAGCGGGCCTGTAGCTCAATTGGGAGAGCGCTTCCATGGCATGGAAGAGGTCGTCGGTTCGAGCCCGATCAGGTCCACCTCAAGACTCGCCGCAGGCAGAAACGCCTGCGGCGGTGTCGTTTTGGGGGCGTGCTCGCTCAGGGCTTCAGGAACCAGTCGACGATGCGGCCATGGAGATCCGCCCAGCCGTCGCGCGGCGGCGTACCCGCGAATCGGAATCCGTGGTCCGCGCCCTCCACCCGGTCGTAGGTCGGCTCCTGCCCACGCGCAAGGAGGTGCGCGTAGAGCAGGTCGGCCGACGCTGGATCGACCGCCTCGTCCGCAGTGCCCTGCGCGATGTAGATCCGCGCGCCCACGCCCTCGAGCTCGCGCATCGGCGACGACGCGAGGAAAGTCGACCAACGGCGATAGGCGAAGCCGAAGAACTGCTTCTCGGTGCTCATGGGATCGGCCTTGATCTTGCGCCACTCGTCGACCACGAACTGAACACGCTCATCGGGATCCTCCGATACGCCGTTGAAGAAGATCCCCTTGCGTGCGAGCGTCAGGATGTCGAACAGCTGACTGCCTCCTCCGCCCGCGACGCAAGCGACATGCGTGACGAGGTCGGGCAAGTCGCGCGCGACCTTGCACGCGACGAGGCCGCCTTCAGAGTGGCCGATGACGAGCGTGGTCGCCCGCTTCACCGCAGGCGACTGCTGCGCTGCACGAATCGCGGCCTCGATCGCCTCGGACCAGCGCTCGAGCGTGTGCTCCTCGTTGTACGAATCGGGGCACGGCGTCGCCTGCCGGTACGGATCGAGGAACTCGACCCCGGGCTTCTCGACGACCAGCGTCACCGCGCGCTCGCCCGCGACCGTGGGAATCGCCCCATGCCCGCCCGTCGCACGGATCGCTCCGTCTTCGGGACGACGCGCAAAGACCGAGCAGCACGCTGAACCATGGATGTAGACGACAAGCGGCAGCGGCGTCGCCTTCGCCGCCTCGGGGATGTAGAGATAGAAGGTGATCCTTCGCCCGAAGCGGTCGGTCGTGAAGTTCCGCTCGCATGGGAGCTCGGCGACGGGACCCTCGCGCTCGAGGCGGTACGGGGCGGGCGGCTGCGCGTTCTGCGTTGCATGCGCGGTCGGCGCGAAGCGTGCGAGAACGACGAGCGGAACGAGGAAGATGATTGCGAGAGCGCGCTGCATGGGTGTGACCTTCGTTGGCGTGTGCAGCTTGCGCACAACAGCCGAGGAATCTTGAAGCCGAGAAATCTTGAAGCCGAGGAACCTCGGTTCATGATCGCCGATGGATGCAGGAGCGGCGAGGTTCCGCCCTGCACCGCGTGGCTTTCACGATTCTGTCGGAAACGAAGCCGCGAGCGCCGCGATTCCCGCGAACCCATGCCCTAGATGGGTGATCAACGCCTCGCTCCCGGTCGACGCGCTAGATCGTCCGCGCCCTCGGTACGCCGCCGAGGCTTGACAACTTGTGACTTATAGATTACAATTGAAGTTCGGGGAAGTGCGTCACTAGCTCAACCCGGCAGGAAAGGATGTGTTCGGCGATTGGCTTGCGACCTGCGCTGATCATGAGGCACAAGCCCAGATTCTGGTTCGGATCGCACGACTCGAGGCGGGGCTCGCTGGGGATTGCAAGTCCGTCGGCGGCGGTGTCTGGGAACTCCGTGTCGATCACGGTCCTGGATACCGGGTCTACTTCGCGCGAACCGGAAAGGAGATCGTCCTACTGCTCTGTGCCGGTGACAAACGGACGCAACGCCGAGACATCGAACGCGCGCACAAGCTGCTCGCAGACCACAACCGACGGTCATCCCGACCCTGATTCGCACTCCACTGCGCCAACTCCTGAAGCCCACATCCATGCCACGCGCCACCACATCAACCCAAGCGAATTCGCCCGCCAGGAAGCGCTCCGCCGCCGCGAGCGTCTCGCACGACGACGCGGTCGCCCGTGACCTTCGTGAGGACCCGGCCCTCGCCGCTGCGTATCTCAAGGCTGCACTGGCCGAAAGCGACGAACCGAAGGTGTTGCTCGTCGCGCTTCGGCAACTCGCCAAGGCGCACGGCATTGCCCGCATCGCAAAGGAAGCGCAGATCGAGCGCGAGAGCCTCTATCGCGCGCTTTCCGAGAAGGGCAACCCCCGCTTCTCTACCATCGTCGCCGTCGTCCACGCGCTCGGCCTCGTGCTGACGGTGCAGCCCGCCGGCCCGAACAGACATCGGCGCGTGCGCGTCACGCGGCTCCGCACCAAGACTTCGACCGCGCGAGCCGGCAAGCCGCGAACCTCGCGCGCGGCGTGAGTGCCGCCAGGTGCACGCGGCGACGCAATCCAAACCTCTCACACGCGATCCACGCGATAGACCATCCGCGCGCTCGGAACGCCGCCGACGGGGACTATCTGCTCGCGGTCGAAGCGTGCGCAGCCGATTGGTACGCCGTGCGCAGTCGAATCGTGTCGCGAAGCGCGAACATCGAAAAGCCCGCGAAGCCCAGGCATATCGGCAAGTGCAGGTCGCCTTGGACGATCCGCACCGTCGCGGTCTGCAGTGAAATCAAAAGACTGACGTCCCGAAAGACGACATCCGAGACGCCGAGGACCACCACGAGCGCGCCAAGCGCGATGCGAGCCGCTGACAGCAGGAACCACCCCCGCACCGCGTTGCCCGCTCGAAGCGCAAGCCCTTCAGACAGCAGTGCGCCCTCGGCATAGGCGAGATGACTTGCTCCGCACTCCGCACATCGATCGCCTGTCATCTGATAGAGACATGCAGCGCAGTGGCGTGACGGCTCGGCAACTTCCCGCAACACTCGCCGCCACTGCCACCAGCAGCGCATGGCTACTCCCGCTCCCACGAACTGTATGAGCAGACACAAGGTCTGAGGCCACGAGGTCTGAGGCCACGAGATCTGAGACCACGAGGGATAGTCGTTGCCTCCGGTCAAACGCACGACCATACCCCAGACGACATCGCCGATGCCTCCGATCACGCACATGCCAGCCGCGGCGACTTGAAGTCGAAGCAGCCTCGGTACTGGCATGAGGACTGCGGATCCTCGCACTGTCATCGTGAAATTGTACCGCATCGAGTTTCTGAGACGAGTTGAAGTCGGTATTCACGCGGCCTCCCCCAGGCCACCGCGTCGATGTGTGCGGACTGCAGGCATCGACGCTCGCGCCAGACGCACACTTCACTCCTCGAGCGCGATGATGCGCTCGCCGCCGCACTCAGGGCAGCGCTTCTGTGAGGCGAACAGGTGTTGACCGCATGTGGCGCAACATGTGTTCGTCGCGCTGCGCGGCCAAAACCTTGAGAGAAGCGCGACTTGAATGATCTGAGTGCCGAAGCAGAACGAAGCGAGCGCAGCACCGAGCGCGAGCCTGTGCTCTGATTCGAATCTCAGCCCGAATTGCTCCCGCAAGACAAGTACGAGGGCCAGCGCCCCCACGGCAACGATCACGCCCCCGCTGAGGATCCCCAGCCAAAAGTGCCAACGCGGCATCAGGATGGAGCAGGCCTCTAAGCGATGAAGGACTTGCTTCCGACGAAAGAGCGCGAGCCCGACGACACTGCAGAAGCACAGCGCGGTTGCAGCGAGCGAAAGCCTCACCCCAAGTTGGCCGCCGGGAGAGACTCCGAGAAAGACCACCGCGAGCGGCACGGGGAGCAAGAGCACGAATCCTGCCGCGAGCGCGAGAGGTCCTGCGATCAGAGTCTTCTTCATCCGCGGCTCCATAGACGATCGAACTCGTCAGTCACCCGCGATCCACGCGATAGATCATCCTCGCGCTCGGCACACCGCCGACGGGGACCATCTCCTCGCGGTCGAAGCGCGCGCCGATCTTCTCGAGCGCGCGCTGCGAGCGGGCGTTGCCCGGGCTGACATGGAACCACACCGTGCGCGCG
>JBKCZS010000166.1:0-15426 GCA_046337925.1 bacterium
ATCCCGTCCGATCAGATCGTCCGAAGCACCGCAAAGTCCCGCCACGACCTGGTCGTCGGCGCGCCGACGATCGTCCAGACCGGCGAGATCGACTTCGTCGACGATGGCAAGGGGAAGCCCGTTGGGATCGCCTCCCGCATCGGCACCCGGCCGCGCATCGCGTTCGGCAACTCGGACGGCGACTTCGAGATGCTCGCGTGGACGACCGCGGGGCAGGGCGCCCGCCTCGGCGTCCTGATCCATCACACCGATGCGACGCGCGAGTGGGCGTACGACCGCGCCTCGCATGTCGGCAAGCTCGCGCGCGGCCTCGACGAGGCGCCTGCCCGCGGCTGGGTGGTCGTCGACATGGCCCGCGACTGGGCCGCGATCTACGGCGAGACGGATTGAGCCCGCGCGAACACGCCCCGCATCCCTAGCACCAAAGGGAGCCGCCGCAGCGGCGACCGCTCCGCATCGCTAGCATCAAAGGGAGCCGCCGCAGCGGCGACCGCTCCAATGACGGGAGCCGCCGCAGCGGCGACCGCTCAACCCTTTCCTAGCACCAGAGGGAGCCGCCGCAGCGGCGACCGCTCAACCTACGCCCCTCGCACCATCGACAGGATCTGCCGCGGGTCGAGCGTGCGCGCCGACTGCTCGATCTGCGGCTTGTGCTGCGTGTACAGGCCCTTCGCGCGCTCGACCTCGCGGCTGAAGAGCGCGCGCAGATCGACCGACGACAGCTTGCGGCCGCCCGCGTAGTACTGCTTGGCGACCTGGCCGAGCGCGTAGGTCGTGGCGAAGCTCATCGCGGCGCCCGTCGCGGTGCTCACCATCTTCCCGGCGGTCTTGCCGAGGAACTTCTTCGCGAGTCCGCCGAGGAGGTCGCGCGCGAAGCCCTCGACGACCTGCGAGGTCATGCCGACGCCCACGGTCGCGATGAGTTCCTTGATATGTCCGCGGTCGAGCGACACGCCGTACGCCTTGCCGACGCCGTACACCATCTTCATCTGGAGCGGCACGATCGCCATGGTGGCGAGGCCCTGCGGAAGGAGTTCGAGCGCGCCGTTGAGGATCGAGTACTTCAGGATGCTCGAGTCGACTTCGGCCGAGATGTTGCGCGCATCGGGAGGTGCGGGAATCGCGCCGCCCGCGGCACCGACGCCTGCGGCCACGCCCGCGCCCGCCACCGTCGCGGCGGCGGCCTTCGCGGCCACCGGGGTCGCGAGCTCGATCTCCGCGAGTTCATCGGCGTCGCGGAGCACGGTCGCCGCCTCGGCACCCGAGACGCCGAGCGAGCCGCGCAGTCCATCGAGGAACTTGCCCTCCGCGTCGCTGTGGCGGCCATCGGCATCGCACACGGCGACGGCCATCTCGTAGGCGTATGCGCGCGCCTCGGGCGATCCGAGCGCCTGCGACTCCGCCTCGAGCGTGGTCTGCTTCATCATCACGCGCCGGTACGCGGCCGCGAGCGCACGGCCCTCGTCGCCGCCATCGGACAGACCCTTGAAGATGCCCTCGATGCGCTCGCGCTCGGCGGCGCTCGTTGATCCGTCCGCGAGGGCGGCCATGACGCAGATGGCTCCGATGGCTTCGATCTGGCGATTGTCCATGTCTCTTGGTCTCCAAAGGGGGAGGCGAAGGGTAGCCGCCTCGGGCGGGTCCGCGCTCGTTCCGCAGCGCGGACCCGCGGTTTCATCATCCGATCCGCCCCCGTCCGTATAGTGCCTCCGTGCCTCCGCCTGCGCCAGCCGCCGCTCTGTTCCGCCGCTTCGCGGGTGGAATCGCCGCCACGCTCTGCCTCCTCGCGGCGCTTCCCGCCGCGGCCGCACCACAGTCGAAGCGCGACGAGTCCGAGGCATTCTTCAAGAAGGGCGTCATCCCGACGATCCGCCTCGAGCTGCCGCCCGAGTCGGCGGACGGCCTGCGCAGCGAGCCGCGGACCTACGCGCGATTCCGGCTCGTGGTCGACGGCGAGACCGTCTCCGAGAACGCCGGCATCAAGATCAAGGGCTCGGCGGGCAGTTCGCAGGCGTTCGACGAACGCCCCGCGTTCACGGTCGATGTCGACCGCTTCGGCGAGTCGCCGCGCTGGAACGGCCTCGAGAAGTTCCACCTGAACAACTCGGTGCAGGATCCGTCGCTCCTTTCCGAGTGGACCGCCGCCGAGATCCTCCGCGACGCGGACTACCCGCACGCGCGCGTGACGCACGCGAGGGTGTTCGTCGGCGAGCGCGACATGGGGGTCTATGTGCTCAAGGAGTCGTTCGACGAGCACTTCCTCGCGCGCAACTTCAAGGATCCGAACGGCAATCTCTACGACGGCGGGTTCTGCCAGGACATCGACGCGGAACTCGAGCTCGACGAGTCGAAGCGGGTCGACGGGAAGAAGCCGGAGGGCGACGCGGCCCGCGCCGACCTCCGCGCGCTCGCCGCCGCCGTCTCGGGCAGCGACTTCAAGGCGCGGTGGAGCGCGGTCGGTCCGCTCGTCGATCTGCCGCAGTTCCACAGGTTCATGGCGCTCGAGATGATGCTCGGGCACTGGGACGGCTATTCGCTGAACACCAACAACTACAGGCTGTTCTTCGATGCGCGCGGCAAGGCGGTGTTCCTGCTGCACGGCATGGACCAGACCTTCCAGGATCCGGGAGCGTCGGTCCTCGACACGCCGCGCGGCGTGGTGGCCAGCACCGTGATGAAGAACCCCGACTGGCGCAAGGACTACCGCAGGCAGGTGTCCCGCCTCCTCGGCTCGTTCAGCGCCAAGCGCCTCGTGCCGAAGCTCGAGGTCGTGCAGAAGCGCCTACAGGTCGCGCTGCGGGCGCATGACCCGGCGGTCGCCGAGCAGCAGGCGGTGTCCGCGCGCGAGTTCGTCGACCGGCTCGTCGCGCGCGAGCAGAGCCTCCGCGCGCAGGCGACCGCCCCGGAGCCGAAGCCGCTTGAGTTCCGTCCCGGCCGCGAGCGCGCGATCAAGGGATGGCTGAGCTTCTCCGAGGTCGAGGACGCGACGGTCGAGACGGCGAAGGGGCGCGACGGCGCGTGGTACCGCATCGCGACGGGGCCGAGCGGCCGCTGTGTGGCGGGGTTCCGCAAGAACCTGCTGCTGCCGCGCGGGCGCTACCGCTTCGAGGTCGCGGCGCGCACCGGCGGCGTCGAGCCGATCGCCGAGGAAGGCCAGCCGACGGCCGGCGCAGGCGTGCGGATCTCGGGCGGCGCGTGCGAGAAGCCGCTCGTCGGCACGCAGGATGCCGAGATCGTCTACGAGTTCGAGGTGGCGGAAGAGACCGCCGATGTCGAACTGGTGCTCGAACTCCGGGCGACGAAGGGCGAAGCGGTCTTCCGGGTCGACTCGACCAAGCTCACGATGCTGCCGCCGAAGCGCGCGGAGTGACGGCGCCGTTCACCGCCCCAAGTCAAAGGGCCCGCCCTGAAACCAGGACGGGCCCGAGAGAGAGAATGAGAGAGTCCGTTGCGCCGGGGCGCTCAGTTGCTGGGCGTGCCGCGCACTTCGACGGCGTCGAGATCCGCCCACTCGTCGTTGCGGTTGGCGTTGGTGCGGAAGCGGATCTTGAAGTTCGCGAGGTTGCCTGCCGCAGGAGGCAGCGAGAGCACGACCTGCTCGAACGCCGTCGGCCTGACCTGCGCGGCGACCGACCACGCCGACCCGTTCCACCACTCGATGTAGAGCCATTCGCTGCTCTCGAAGCCGGCCGTGCGGCGGGCGACGCGGAGCTCGATGGCGCTGTAGCCCGCAGTGCTGATGCTGCGCTCCATCCACGAGGTGCGGCGCACGCGCGCGCCCCATGCGCCGGTGAACTTGGCGGCGGTCGACGCGAACGAGTTGGTGCTCTGGATCACCCAGCCGCCCGCGGTCAGGTTGCCCGACTCGAAGCCGTCCGTGAAGAGCGTCTGCTGCGGCGGCGGGGCGGTCGGGGTGCGCGACACGACCGACGAAGCGGCGGAGGCGTTGCCCGCGGTGTCCTCGGCGACCACGAAGTAGGAGTAGGTGACGCCGTTCACGAGCCCGGTGTTCGCGAACGATGGCGTCGTCAGGAGTGCGGTCGTGATCTCGGAGAAGTTGACGCCGTCGGTCGAGCGGAACACCGCGTAGCCCGCGAGGTCTGCTTCGGGCGACGCGTTCCACGCGAGGTCCACCCGCGCGTTGCCGGCGGTGCCGACCAGTCCCGTCGGCGCGGCCGGCGGCGTGGTGTCGGGCGCATCGGGCGGAGTCGCGGCGATCGCGGCGGCCGCGTTGATGCGTCCGTAGCCGAAGGTGCCGTCGACGCCCGCGGTGCCGAGGTCGACGCATGCCGAGCGCAGGATCGACTCGACCTGCGCAGGGGTGAGCGACGGGTTGCGCGACCAGATGAGGCCGCAGAGCCCCGCGGTGATCGGACAGGCGAAGCTCGTGCCGCTCACATTGGCGTAGGCGTTCGTCGCCGTGCGCGCGGTCGTGCGGATGCTGACGCCCGGCGCGAAGAGATCGACGAGCGTCCCGTAGTTCGAGAACGAGGCCCGGGCGTCGTTCTGGTCGGTCGCGCCGACGACGATCACGCTGTCCTCGCGGTTGCCGCTGAGGTTCACATTGCTGTTGCCGGCGGCCCAGACGAGGAGCGCGCCCCTCGAGCGGACATAGTCGCCGGTCGTGAACACGGTCGAGCTGTTGACGCCGCTGTAGCTCACGCTCGCGACCTTGTCGCCTGCGTCGGCCGCGGTGCGGGCGGCGAGGGTGAGGTTCGAGATCGACGCGCTGCCATCGGCGCTGTCGGTCACGCGCATCGTGCGGTGGCCGAGGTTCCAGCCCATGCCGGCGACGCCGACCGAGTTGTTGCCGTTCGCGGCGGCGCTGCCCGAGCAGTTGGTGCCGTGGCCGTTGATGTCGTTGATCGGACCGCCCTGGCTTTCCCAGGTCTGCGTCGGCACATGGAATCCGTCGCGCTTGTGGAGCAGGAGATCCTCATGCGTGGCGAGGATGCCGGTGTCGCAGATCGCGACCACGATGTCGGGCGAACCCGTCTCGAGGTCCCATGCCGCGCACGAGCCGAGCCGGTTCGCCGCGTGATGCCACTGCTGGCTGAACTGCCCGTCGTTCGGGCATGCGACGGGGAACACGGTCCAGTCGGGCTCGACATACTGGAAGTTGCCGCTGGCCATGAGGCGCGCGATCACCTGGTTCTCCGTCTCGCCTTCGGGCACCTTCACGAGGAACTCGTCGACCTCGGGGAAGTGGCGCGTGATGCCGATGGCGCGGAGGTCGCGCTCGGCCTGCGTCCGCGCGCGGGCGTAGGCGACGCCGGTGATGCCGCGCTCGGCGGCGGTGTCGGCCTGGAGCGGGCGGGCGACGAGCACGCCGCTGAACTCTCGTTCACCGGGGATCGCCTCGAAGAGATGCGGCACGACCTGCGCCTCGGCCGCGGATGCGGCGGGCACGGTCGCGATGAACGCGGACAGGGTTGCGGACGGGAGGAATGCGGGAAGGGGCGCGACGATGGCCCCTGCAAAGGCGATGAGCCAGCGCGAGATCGATGGGTTCTTCATGATGGGTATCTCCAGAGACGCCATCATGCGTGCGAGCCACGCTGAGTTATCACGCGACCGGGGAAGAAACCGCGAAAGGGCGGGAGTGGGGCGTGGACCCGAGCCCGATGCGTCGGGCGTCTGCGCACCCTCCGCGGGATTCGGCTCGGCTCAGCGCGGTTCGGGCGATGCCGCCGCGGCTGGCGCTGCGGGCCGCGGCGCATCCTTCACGCAGCGGAAGCCGATGTGCTCTGTGCCCGTGTCGGGCGGCATCCCGCGCCGCGCGGTCGCGCGGTAGCTCTCGCAGTAGCTCGGGTTGCAGAGGTACGAGCCGCCCTTGGTGACGCGCTCCTCGGAGGCGGGAACCGGGCGGGACGGGTCGTGGCTCGTCACCGGTCCGCGCGGGTTGATGCAGCAGCCTTCGGGGGACTCCTTCGCCGCCTTCTGGCGCTCGACATGCGCGTCGGCGCGGTAAAGGTCCGCCGTCCAGTTCCAGACATTGCCGACCATCTCGTAGAGCCCGTAGCCGTTCGGCGGGAAGCTCCGGACCGGCGCGACGAGGGCGAACCCATCTTCCTTCGTGTTGCGGTGCGGGAACTCGCCCGTGAAGGTGTTGGCCATGAACACGCCCGCATGCGGGCCGTCCTTCGGGACGAAGTCCTCGCCCCACGGGTAGCGCGTGGTGCTGCCGCCGCGCGCCGCGAACTCCCACTCGGCTTCGGTCGGCAGGCGCTTGCCCGCCCACTTCGCGTAGGCGGCCGCGTCTTCCCACGCGATGTGCACGACGGGCAGGTTGTCCTTGCCGTCGATCGACGAGTTCGGTCCCTGCGGATGACGCCAGTTCGCGCCCGTGGTCCAGGTCCACCAGTTCGCCATCTCGCGAAGGTCGACCGCGCGGTCGGGCGGCGTGAACACCAGCGACCCCGGCTTCAGCATCTCGTCGGGCGGCTTGGGCGTACCTTCGGGGACCTGCTTCTTGAGCTCCTCCCAGTCGACGGCGCGCTCGGCGACGGTGACATACTTGGTCGCCTCGACGAACGCGCGGAACTGCGCGTTCGTGACTGCGGTCTCGTCCATCCAGAAGCCGTCGACCTTCACCCGATGCGCGGGCCGCTCGTTCGGGAACGAGCGCGTGTCGTCGGTACCCATCGTGAACTCGCCGCCCGGGATCCAGACCATGCCCGCGGGCTTCGCGGCGACGGGCGGCGTCGAAGCGGGGGCCGTCGCCTGCTGCGCGGCCGCGACGGCGAGAAGGGCAAGAAACGGCGCGATCGGCATGGTTCGCGCATGGTACGCCCGAAGGCGCGCCTTCGTTGCGCCGCCATGCCGTACCCTATCGATCCATGGCGAAACTCGGCTCCATCAACACGCTCGCAGCCGTGCGCGAGACGCAGTCGGGCTTCTACCTCGACGGTGGCGAACTCGGCGAGATCCTCTTGCCCGGGCGCATGATCCCGAAGGGGATGCGCGAGGGCGACACGATCGATGTCTTCCTCTACCGCGATTCCGAGGACCGGCTCGTCGCGACCACCGACACGCCGCTCGCGTGCGTGGGCGAGTTCGCGTGCATGCGCGTGAAGGACATCCACGACCGCGCGGGCGCGTTCCTCGACTGGGGGCTGCCGAAGGACCTGCTGCTGCCGTTCCGCGAGCAGGACCCGCCGGTGCGCGTCGGGCAGAAGGTCGTGGTGCGCGTGATGCTCGACCAGCACACCGACCGCATCATCGCCAGCGCGCTCGTCTCGCGTCACCTGAGCCGCGAGCGGCCGCAGTACCGCGCGGGGCTCGAGGTCGACCTCCTCGTCTACGAGGAGACGACGCTCGGCTACAACGCGATCGTCGAGGGAACCCACCGCGGCCTCATCTACCGTTCGACCGTCGGCGCGCCGCTCGAGATCGGCGCGCGCATGCGCGGCTTCATCAAGGAAGTGCGCGAAGATGGAAAGATCGACCTCTCGCTCGACCGCGCGGGCTACGAGCGCGTGGCGCCGCTCGCGAGGCAGATCCTCGAGGAGCTCGAGAAGGTGGGGGGACGGCTCAACCTCGACGACTCGAGCGACCCGGCCGAGATCCGCCGCCGCTTCGGGGCAAGCAAGAAGGCCTTCAAGCAGGCGATCGGCGCGCTCTATCGAGAGCGACGGATCGTGATGCTGAACCCCGGCATCGAGCTCGTGCGCAGCAGTCCTCGATAGGCTTTCCATGCGGACGCACAAGAGTCAGCCGCGCCCCAAGGCGCTGCTACTATCCGCGCCCACCCAAGGACACCCATGACGGAACTCCTCCTCCTCGCCACCGATACGGCCACGACGGCCGCCGCCAATCCCGCCTCCCTCAAGATGTGGGCGTATGTGGCGTTCGTTGGCCTTGTCGTTGTCTTCCTCGCCCTCGACCTCGGCGTCTTCCACCGCGAGGCGCACGAAGTCTCGATGAAGGAAGCCGCGACCTGGTCGGTCATCTGGCTGACCTGCGGCATCGCGTTCGCAGGATTCGTCTACAAGGCCTACGACGCGCACTGGCTGGGGCTCGGCCTCGACACGCCGCGCTACAACACGCACGAACTCGCGGGGCAGGTGCCTGAGCAGCCCATCATCATCTCGGGCGAGGTCACGGGAGCCGAGGCGGCGAAGCAGTATCTCGTCGGCTACGTCGTCGAGAAGTCGCTGGCGATGGACAACATCTTCGTCATCGCGCTGATCTTCGCGTTCTTCGCGGTGCCTGCGAAGTACCAGCACCGTGTCCTCTTCTGGGGCATCATCGGCGCGCTCATCATGCGCGGCGGCATGATCGGGATCGGCGCAGGCCTGATCCTGAAGTACCAGTGGATCCTCATCGTGTTCGGCGGGTTCCTGGTGCTGACGGCGCTGAAGATGGCGCTGATCAAGGGGAACGACGACCCCTCGCAGAACATCGCGGTCAAGCTCGCGAAGAAGTTCCTGCCGACCGTCGACTTCTACGACGGCCAGAAGTTCTTCACGAAGCGCACCCTCAAGCCGACCTACAGCAAGGATCCGGCGACGGGCAAGGAGACGATGGATCCGCCGCCGGCCGGGTCGCTGTCGGCCAAGTGGGCGATCACGCCGCTCTTCCTCGCGCTTGTCCTCGTCGAGGTGACCGACCTCGTCTTCGCGGTCGACTCGATCCCCGCGATCTTCGCGATCACCCCCGACCCGTTCATCGTCTTCACGAGCAACATCTTCGCGATCCTCGGCCTGCGCGCGCTCTACTTCTGCCTCGCGGCCCTGATCTCCAAGTTCCGCTTCCTCAAGCCCGCCCTCATCCTGATCCTCGCGTTCGTCGGCGTGAAGCTCCTGCTTCTCAGCGTGCCGCCGTACCTCGATGTGATCGGCATGGAGCCGCAGAAGTCGATCAAGATCGACACGACGCTCTCGCTCATCATCGTGCTCGCGACCCTCGCGCTCGCGACGGTGCTCAGCGTGCTCATTCCGGCGAAGGCGAAGCAGGCTCACTGACTTCGACGGGCGTGAGCTCGACATCCTCGATCACGATCTCCTCGCCCAGCCAGACGCTGGTGAGGCCGACCTCCACTTCCGCGTGTTCGAGCGAGGGACGCAGCACGATGTCGTAGCGGCCGGGCGCGAACTCATCGACGAATCCCGCCAGGCCCCGGTTCGGGACGGGGTTCGCGCCGGTGATCGCGAGCGGCAGGAGCTCAAACTCCCGTGGCGACGCGCCGCCGTCGCGCCTGCGCAGGAACACCCGGAACGCGGCGCCGACCGGCGTCTGGCCAATGTCGAACGAGAGGTCGACCATGCAGCGCTTGTTCGGGTCCGGGCGGACCTTGGCGCTGCGGAGGGTGATCGCCGAGCGGAACGCTTCGCGGAGGCTTGCATCGCGCACGACCTCGAGGATCGGATCGTCCTTGCCCACGATGGTGATGGGCTTCGTGAGCCGCAGCGTCTTCGTGACGAGCACCTTGTCGGAATCGAGGCCGCCGTCGAGGATCTCGCAGCGGAACTCGGCCTCGATCATGCTCGGTCCGGGCGTGATCTCGGGAAGCCAGAGCTGCGTGACCATCGATCCGCCGCCGCCGTCGATCACCATCTGTCCATTCATTCCAACCCTTCGGCTGTAGTCGATGTCCTGGCCTCCGATCCGGAGGGCCGACAGCGTGAATCGCATCGAGGCGACAAACTGCCGCAGCTGGCCGAACTGAAATGGGCGGGTGGAGTGCGTGAATCCGTGCTGAATCCACGAGCCCGACCGCGCCTTCTCGGGTGCGAGCAGCGCGAGATCGATGCCGCGCGCGAAGAACTCGCCCCAGGTGGCGTCCGGGATCAGGCCGCGCACGCGCAGCATCGATGCGAGCGGATCCCACGCGCGGTTCCACGCGCGGTCGGGATCCTCGATGCGCTCCACGATCTCCGCGGCGAGCGAGCGCGTCTCCGCATCGGAGAGTGCGTTCGCGGAAAGTCGCGTCGCGAACTCGGCCGCGGCCTCGTCGGCGAGGCTTTCCGTGCCGTGGCTCAGGACGAGCGAAAGCACGCCTGTCGGAAGGCTCGGCCACGGATTCGACTTCGAGAGACTCTGCCAGAGACCGAAGCCGACGCCCGACAGCCCGGAGGAGAGCAACCACACGCCGACGACGGTGAGCGCCATGGATCGCATGCGGCGGTTGCTGGCCGCGCGCGGCGCCGTGAGATCGTTGCCGCACTCGGGGCACGCGGTCGGGCTTGCCGCCGGATCCACTTCGTGACGGCATCGCGCGCACTCGCGCACGCCGGGGACCGCCCGGCCGCGGCGTCCGCGGACCACCATCCATGCGCCGAGGGCGATCAGGGGAAGCGACAACAACAGGGCGAGGGTTTCGGTGGACATGGGTGTGGTGATGCGCGCGCATCCTCGCAACGGCACCGTTGTTCGCGCAAGCAAAAACGAAGAAATCTCGTTCTTGCAGAGAATCGCGGAGGGAGAGGCGCGCGAACAGCCGCGCACTGTCGACGCGTCTGGCTCGCGACGGCGGTCATCTCTTCACCAGCCAGCAATCACGCACTCCCACTCGGAGCCCACAGCATGTTTCGGATGACTTCCACCCTCGTGGCGGCGGCTGTCGCTGCCATCTCGTCATCGGCGATGTCCGATGTTCCCTTCCAGCAACTCGCAGACTTCGGCCTCGGCTGCTCGCCCTCCGATGTGAACGCCTCGGGCGTCATCGTCGGAGCCGTGCGCGTCGATGGCGGGCCTGGCACCTATGTTCCGGTCATCTGGCCGACCGCGACCTCGCAGCCCGTCGAGCTTGCCACCGTGAACGGCGGCTACGCCGTCGCCATCAACTCGAACGGCGACATCGTCGGCACCGAGTTCCAGCCCGCGGGCATCTATGGCATCGCGGTCCTCTGGTCGAACGGCGAGCGCATCGAGCTTCCCGACCTCGGTGAAGGCGCGTTCGCGGTCGACATCAACGAGTCCGGCGTGATCGCAGGCAATGTGATCGTGAACGGCGAGTATCGCGCGGCGCGCTGGGTCGACCGCGAGCTCGAGGTCCTTGCGCTTCCGCCGTTCGATGTCGGCGGCGGCGAACTGTGGAGCTTCGCGAACAGCATCAATTCGGCGGGCGTCATCACCGGCACCATCCAGGCGCCCGTCGCCACGCCGTCGGCCGCGCTGCGCTGGGATTCCGAGGGCGTCGCGTTCGTGCAGAGCGACGGTCTCGAGACGAAGGGCATCTCGATCAACAACCAGGGCGGCGTGCTCATCAACGGCTACTTCGACGGTGGTTCGAGCCGCGCTCCCGCGATCGTGGGGACGGACGGCGCCGTGAGCGTGCTTCCGATTCCGACCGGCCTGTTCGGCGGCGCGGGCACCACGATGGGCCGCAACGGCATCGCGGCGGGCTACTACTACGGCTCCGGCGCGGCCGGCGAGTTCCAGATCAAGGCCGCCGCGTGGCCGAACGGCGAGTTCACGCCGCTCGCCATGCCCGAGGGCCAGCGCTACGCGTTCCCGAGCGCCGTCGGCATGAACGGCATGGTCTTCGGTGGCGCGACCGACGGCGTGAGCGCGCTCTCGGTCGGCGGCTTCTGGCAGCTCGACATCGAAGAGGGCTTCCTCCAGTCGTCGACGGTCAGCGGCGAGCGCGGCGAGACCGTCGAGCTCGCGGTCTCGAGCCTGACGAAGTCGGGCGCGAATGTCGGCTACAGCGTCTCGGCCCGCGTGAACGGCCAGGCCGTCGGCGAGGCGATCACCGATGAGAATGGCGTCGCGGTCGTGTCCTACACGATCCCCGCGTCGGCGAAGGGCTCGCAGCTCACCGTCGAGTTCGTCGACGAGACCGGCGCCGCGACCACCGCGAGCATCGAGATCGTCACCGGCTGCATCGCCGCCGATCTCAACTGCGATGCCCGCGTCAACGCGCAGGACCTCGCCGTGCTCCTCTCCTCGTGGGGCCAGTCGGGCGCTGCCGACCTGAACGCCGACGGCTTCGTCGGCGCCGCGGACCTTTCGGTCCTCCTCTCGGGCTGGACGGGCTGAGTGCACAGCCGCCCGGCCACCCGTGTTCTCCAGAGCGAAGGCGCCCCGGTCGAAAGCCGGGGCGCCGTCCATTTCACGCGGGCCCATGGCGCCCAATTCCACATGGCTGCCGTCTGCCGTAGCCGATTCCGCCTCGGTTCCGGCGGGTCGTCCAAGGAGATGCGCGCATGTGGCTTGTGATTCGACTGCTCATCGCAATCGGCGCGGGTGTGATCCGGTTCCTCTCGCCGACCTGGCGGGGCAAGCCCACGGGCATCGCGGGCGGTCGCGCGGCCTACCAGTCGGTCTCGAAGACGAAGAGCGGAAAGATCACGGGATTCCGTCTCGGCGTCGGGCTCGACACGGGGTTCGTGTTCGACTTCCACAAGGAATCGCAGACGGACCGCTTCTTCAAGTGGCTCGGGCTTTCCGACGAGGTCCAGACGGGCGACTCCTCCTTCGACCAGAAGATCTATGTCGCGTGCGACCATCTCGGCCTGCATGACATCCTCACCTTCGAGCCGCGCGCGCGGGCGGCGATCCTGGCCGCGCTCGACGCCGGATACGACCGCATCCGCTCCGACGGCAGGGTGCTCTGGATGCGGAAGGAAGCGGAGGAGGAGCCTGGCCCGGAGGACTTCGCGCCGCTCGTCGAGATCGCGGAGTCGCTGTCGTGCCTCGAGCGCCGCGACGGCCATCGCGTGCACATGCCGCGGCCGTTCGCGCTCCGGTTCATCATCGTCGAGGCCGTGGTGTGGTCAATCTTCGGATACGCGGCGTCGTCGTGGATCACGCTGTCCTACGACTTCGGCTGGAGCTACTTCGAGTACGGACGGCTCCTCTGGCTCGGCACGCTTTCCGCCGCGTTCGCGATGGCGGCGCTGTTCGGACTGATCGTCGTATTTCTGCGCGGCTCCTCGCGCGCGCACCGCATCCTCGTCGAGAGCGGCATCCTGCTCACGCTCGCGCTGCCCGTCACGGGCGTCTCGGTCGTGTCCGACATCAATGCGAACGCGCGCGGCGGCGCGCCGGTCAGGGTCGACTGCGAGATCGTGTCGAAGCAGAAGGTGACGCGACGGAAGCGCCGGGGTGGAAAGACGACCGACTACTACATCAATCTCGCCCCGCCGGCATCTCGGCCGATCGGCTTCGACGCGCCGCGGCGCGTTCAGGTCGACTACGGCGACTACGCGGCCGCGGAGCCGAAGGGAACGCTCATCATGCAGATCGAGCCCGGCGCGCTTGGGATTCCGTGGATCGCCGACCGCACGGTGCGACCGCCGGTCGGTCCTGCGCCTGCGCCCGCACCCGCGCCCGCACCCGCGCCCGCACCCGAGCCCGAGCCCGCGCCCGCGCCCGCGCCCGCGCCGCAATGATGCGTCAGGAGGCGCGCTTCACGCGCAGCCCGTCGATGCTGTAGTGGCCCGCGCCGGCACAGAAGATCACGACGAACCCGACGAGGTACAGGAGCGCGAGCTCCTTCTTTGCGAGCGGATCGCTCCAGTGCACCACGAAGGCGGCGACCGCCATCGTCGCGGCGGCGGGAATCGCCGCCCAGCGCGTGAGGAATCCGACGATCAGGAAGGCGGGGGCCACGACCTCGCCGAAGACCGCGAGGGCGAGCGACGCGGTCGCGCCCACGCCGATCGGGTCGGCGAACTGGATCTCGCCGCCGGCGAAGAGCTTCTGCGCCTTCGGGTAGCCGTGGGTGAGCATGAGCCCAGCCATGCCGAGGCGAAGCACGAGGAGGCCGAAGTCGTTCAGGTTGCGCGCGAGGTTGTCGGAAAGTGCGGACATCGGGGCAGCGTACCGCATGCGCACGATGCCCTCCCGCAGCGGATTTCCGCTATACTTGCATCATGGTGCAAGTACGCAAGCAATCCTTTCCGTCCCGGCGGCCCAAGACCCCGCGCCAGGCCGCGGCCTGCTGCCGTCCTGTCGACGGTCTGCTCGAGCCCGCGCTGTTCAAGGCGCTCGGCGACCCGACGCGCGTGCGGCTCCTCGCGTGCGTCGCGAAGTGTGGCCGCGCCTGCTCGGTGGGCGAGGTCGCGGAGTGCTGCTCGGTCGATCTCTCGGTCGTGTCGCGGCATCTCCAGGCGCTCGCGCGCGCAGGGCTCGTCGAGCCCTCGCGCAGCGGCCGCACCGTGAGCTATGCGGTGCGCTACGCCGAGGTCGCCGCGAAGTTCCGCGCGCTTGCGGATGCGATTCAAGAGTGTGCGCCCGATGCCAAGAACTGTTCCGAAGGAGGTCGCCGTGGCTGCTGCTGATCGAAGGATGCGCGTGATGTTCCTCTGCACCGGCAACTCGTGCCGGAGCCAGATGGCCGAGGGTTGGGCGCGCGCGCTCAAGTCGAAGGAGATCGACGCCTACTCCGCGGGAACGAGCCCGCACGGGCTCAATCCGCTCGCCGTGCGCGCCATGCGCGAGGCAGGCGTCGACATCTCGGGCCATGCATCGAAGCGGCCGGAAGATATCGGTGTTCCGTTCGATGTGGTGGTGACCGTGTGCGATTCGGCGCACGAGTCGTGCCCCGTCTTCCCCGGTGCGCGCGTCGTGCATGTCGGGTTCGACGATCCGCCGCGGCTTGCAAAGGGCGCGGCGAACGACGACGAGGCGATGCCGCACTACCGCCGCGTGCGCGACGAAATCCGCGCGTTCATCGAGCGGCTGCCGGCCGCGCTCGAGCAGGGCGGGGCGGTGAAGGCGGTCGAGGACGACTCGCTGCGCAGCCAGGTGCGCGAGGGCTACGCGGGAATCGCGCGCGCCGGCGGCTGGAGCGCCGCGCAGATCGGCGCAGGCGCTCAGTCCTGCTGCGCGCCGGGCGGCGGCTGCTGCGGCCCCGCGACCTTCACGCCCGACCAGCTCGCGCAGGCGATCGGCTACTCGCAGCGCGAGCTGTCGTTCGCGCCCGAGGGCGCGAACATGGGCCTTTCCTGCGGCAATCCGACGGCGATCGCCTCGCTCTGCGCGGGCGAGACCGTGCTCGACCTCGGCGCGGGCGGCGGCTTCGACTGCTTCATCGCGGGTGCGAAGGTCGGCGCGCAGGGCCGCGTGATCGGCGTCGACATGACGCCCGAGATGGTGTCGAAGGCGCGCCGCAACATCGAGGGCTATGCGAAGCAGACGAAGCTTGCGAATGTCGAGTTCCGCCTCGGCGAGATCGAGAACCTTCCCGTCGCGGACGCGAGCGTCGATGTCGTGATCTCGAACTGCGTGCTCAACCTCTCGCCCGACAAGCCGCGCGTCTGGCGCGAGGTCGCGCGTGTGCTCAAGCCGGGCGGGCGCGTGGCGGTGTCCGACCTTGCGTTGCTGAAGCCGCTTCCCGACGCGGTGCGCGCCGATGTCGAGGCGCTCGTCTTCGGCCTCGTCGTGATGGCGATGATCTCGACCTTCGGCGATGTCTCGGGCGCGCACTTCAATCCTGCGGTGTCGATCGCGTTCTGTGCGGCGAAACGGCTGCCC
>JBKCZS010000167.1:0-28771 GCA_046337925.1 bacterium
GGCCTGCGCTCGTACAGCGCGGTGACGGTCCATTCGGCGATCGCTCGCGCGACGCCGTCGATCGATTCTGCAAACTGTCGGTCGAGCGGAAGCATGGCGTTCAGGCGGCCGTCGCAGACACTGCGCCTGCACACAAGCCGAACGCACAGAATATCAGCGGAGGATCAGCGCGTCTTCCCGTACGCGCGTTCGGCAAGGCTTCCGGAAGGCTTTCCCGTAAGTTGCGAGTGCTTCAACAGGTACTTGATCGTGACGATCATGACCGTCGCGTGCGACCAGGTCAGCGGGCTGACCGAGATCGGTGCGCCCGTATAAGGATCGAACTGCTCGGCCAGCACGCCCGACGGCAGCGCGCGGTCCGCGGTCCAGTGCAGATAAGGAAGCGCCTGCTCGAGGTCCTCGAGGGTGTCGGCGCGCTCGATCAGCCACTGCGCGATCCACAGCGTGCAGATCACCCACGGGTTCCCGGGCACATCGGACACATTCGAGTGCTCGACGCGGTGGTAGTAGTCGCTCTCGTACCGCGCCAGCCCGCCGATGTGGGTCTTGACCCAGAGCCGCTGCCGCACGGCCTCCATGTGCGCGACCACCTTCGGGTCGTTGGCGCTCATCGCGCCGAACGCGAAGAGCGAGAACGCCGCGCTGTCGAGCGTCATGTCGAGCCGGTACGAGCCGTCCGCGAGCGGCGTCGCCATGCGCGCGAAGCGGTTGCGGTCCGGCTCCCACATGTGGCGCACCATCGCGCCGCGCATCCGTTCGGCCGCCTCGTTGTACTCGGCCGCGCGGTCGTACGCGCCCATGTCCTGCGCGAAGCTCGCAGCCGCCTTCAGCGCGCCGATCGTCGACGCGACGGTGAAGAGATGCACGCCGCGCCGCTCTTCCCACAGGTCCCACGACGGCAGCGGGAGCCCGTTGTGGTCGCGGTACTTGAGGATCCAGTTCGCCGGCTCGACGACGAGCGTGTTGTAGGTCGTCTTGATGAACTCGACATCGCGGAAGACCTGGAAGTGGCGCCGCAGCGCCCAGATCACGAGCGAGGTCTCGTCCTGCTGGATCGGCAGCACGCGCTGCCCGTCGAGCACCGACGGATGCCAGCTCGACGCGAGCGTGCCCGTCGGGTTGTACTTGTGGAGGAAGTAGCCTTCCTTCGAGATCACCCGCTCGCAGAAGCGGAAGAAGTTGCGCGAGAGCTCGCCATGTCCGGTGAGCACGAGCGCATGCGACACGAGCGCGCCGTCGCGCGGCCACATGTACGAGTAGGTGTCGCCCGCGAAGTGGGTGATGTCGTAGTCGTTCGCAGCGATGATCGCGCCGTTGTTGTCGATCTGCGTGCGCATGATCACCTGGCTGCGCACGAACATGTCGCGCAGGCGCTCGGGCAGCGGCGAGAGATCGAGCGGCTCCTTCAGCGCCCAGAGGCGCCAGTACGCCTCGGTGCGGTCCATCATGCGCTGCGGCGTCTTCGTGCGCACCTTCTCGTTGAGCGCGAGCACCGATTCGTGCGTGCGGCCTGCCGCGAGCCAGCAGTGCAGGCTCCCCGAACCCCACGCCGAAAGCGTCACGCCGAAGCCGACGGTCGAGTCGACCGAGCCCTGCGCGATCGCGTGCCGCGACAGCAGGCCGTCCTCGGCGTCGCGCCAGGTGCCTTCCGCATCGCCGATGCGCTTCGCGCCCGTCGCCCAGTGGTCGACGCCGAACCGCGTGCCCACGCAGCCGTTCAGCAGGAAGTAGACATTGTCCTTGTAGTGCACCAGCCCGCCCGACGACGGATCGAACATCACGGTGTCGCCGACGGGCGATTCGTTCACGCTGATGTCGTGGTGGAAGAAGATGCGCACATCGCGGGGCTTCCCGAGCAGGTCGGTCACCACCACGCGGCGGAAGTAGACGGGACTCCAGTAGTCGACCGCGTCGTTGCAGACGAGCTCGACGCCGAGGCGTTCGTGGCGCAGCCGCACATCGGTGACGAGCGTGTCGGGCTTGTAGCGGATGTCGCGGATCCAGCCGGGCGAATCGATCCACGCGAACTGGCCATCGACCCACACGCCGAAGCGCTGCAGGTGGCCGCAGGTGTGGTTCGGCTGGCCGACATGCGGCCAGTAGAGGTCGCGCATCTGGTACTGGTCGTCGAAGGCGACCAGCATCTCGCCATTACCGACTGGGATGTTGCGTGGCATGCGCGGGGTCTGCTTCCTGCGCCGAACTGGCGTTCAGTCGGTCGTTCTCTGGGTTCTGTCGGTCAGGCGGTCGCGGTGGCGGGCTCGGGCGCAGGCGCCTCGGGTGGATTGCCTCCGCCCGGACCCATCGCTGCGACGCGATCGTGCAGGTTCGAGACCTGCGTGATGTGGATCCCGAAGTTCTCGCTGACCTTCACGGCATGGCCGTGGCCGATCATCGCGTTGTTGATGAGGACATCGAGCGGCTCGTCGATCGCCTTCGGAAGCTCGATGATCGAACCGTGCGTCAGCGAGGTGACTTCTGAAAGCATCATCTTTCGCTCCGCGATCTGCACGATCAGCGGCACTTCGAGGCGCAGGATGCGGTTCAGGTCGGCGGACATGCTTCCCTTATCGGTCGGATCGGGGTGCGGCCTTTGGCCGGATTGCAACACGGTTCGAGAACACGGATGGAGAATCCGCTCGCGGCGGTGTTCCTTCGGCCAGCGGGCCCGAACCACGCGGAACAGCCGCAAACGGCGCGCCGGGGGCCTTCGGAGGCGTCGGGGGGCCAGGCGTGCGCCGACCGGTCAGGTCAGGCGGCGGAAGACGAGCGACACATTGTGTCCGCCGAACCCGAAGGTGTTGTTGAGCGCCACATCGACCTTGCGCTCCTGGGCCGTATTGGCCACGAAGTTGAGGTCGAAGCCCTCGTCCGGACTCTCGAGGTTGATCGTCGGAGCGAGGACACCCTCGTGGATCGCCATGATCGTGGGGATCGTCTCGATGCCGCCGGCGGCGCCGAGGGCGTGGCCGGTCATCGACTTGGTCGAGCTCATCGCCAACTTGAAGGCGTGGTCGCCGAACAGGCGCTTCACGGCGCCGACCTCGGCCTTGTCGCCGAGCGGCGTCGAAGTTCCGTGCGCGTTGATGTAGCCGACCGCGCTGCAGTCGAGTTCCGCATCCTTCAGCGCGACTTCCATCGCCTTGAACGCGCCCGAGCCCTGCTCGTCGGGAGCCGCGATGTGGAACGCGTCGCCCGTCGCGCCGTAGCCCGCGAGTTCTGCGTAGATGCGCGCGCCGCGGCGCTTCGCGTGCTCGAGTTCCTCGAGGACGACGATCGCGGCGCCCTCGGAGAGGACGAAGCCGTCGCGGTCCTTGTCGAACGGACGCGAGGCCTTGGTCGGGTCGTCGTTGCGCGTCGAGAGCGCCTTCATCGAGGCGAACGCGGAGAGCGTGAGCGGGGTGATCGCCGCTTCCGAGCCGCCCGCGACCATCACATCGCAGTCGCCGCGCTGGATCGCCTGCATCGCGATGCCCATCGCGTGACCGCTCGACGCACAGGCCGAAGCGACCGCGGTGCTCGGGCCGCGAAGATTGAACTGGATCGAGACATTGCCGGGTGCAGCGTTGACCATCAGGCGCGGAACGACGAACGGGCTCACGCGACGCGGGCCGGTCTGAAGGAGCTTCGTGTGGCCTTCCTCCATCGTGAGGACGCCGCCGATGCCCGAGCCGATGATCGTGCCGTTGCGGTACGGATCGGCTGCGTTCTTGAGATCGAGGCCCGAGTCCCTCACGGCCTCGTCGGCCGCGACCATCGCGAGCATCGCCACGCGGTCGAGGCGCTTCTGCTCGCGGCCCTCGATGATGGGGCTCGGATCGAAGTCGTGGATCTCGCCGGCGAACCGGACCGTCCAGTCTTCGTTCTGCGGGAAGGTTCGCAGCGGCGAGATGCCCGAGCGGCCTTCCTTCATCGCGGCCCAAGTCGCCGCGGCCGACAGCCCGAGATTGCTCACGGCGCCGATTCCGGTGACCACGACTCGGCGAAGGGTGATGGTTCTCATCGATGATCGTCCTTCGTACTTCCGCTGCCTCCTCCACCGTCCGCGGCACGCACGGTGCCGGCGAGGTTCCGCAGGGGGCACGCCGCGGAGGCAGGATCAGGCGGGCTTTTCACCGCCTTGGGCGTCGCCGCCCAAGGTCTGCTGGATGAACCGAATCGAGTCCGCGACGGTCGAGATCTTGGTCGCAGCCTCGTCGGTGATCGAGATCTCGAAGATGTCTTCGAACTCCATCATCAACTCGGCCTTGTCGAGGCTGTCGCAGATCTTGTCAAACTCGCTATCGCGAGTGACTTCGTCCTTGGCGACGCCAAGTTGCTCCGCGATGGCCTCGATGACCTTCGCTTCGATCTCGGATTCAGAGAACTGTTCGGCCATAGGTGCGGCCGATCAGCTCGGCTGACGGTTGGCCTTGATGAAGTCGATCGCCTGGCCGACGGTGTGGATCTTCTCGGCCTGGTCGTCCGGGATCTTGGTGCCAAACTGGGCCTCGAACTCCATGAGCAGCTCGACGATGTCGAGGCTGTCGGCGTTGAGGTCGTTGGTGAAGCTGGTCTCGCGCGTGATCGTCTCCGGCTCCGCATCGGTGTGCTGGGCGACGATGTCGATGACCTTCTTCTCGATTTCGGCGTCGGTCACGGTCTGACTCCTTCGGGGGACTCGATCTGGGGCGGCCCGAAAACCCGGGCAACCTTCTGCCGACTGGTGATTGCCAGTCGGGGGGCGGAATATAGCGGAACTGCGTCGATCGTGCGGGCTCGGCGGGGGCTTCCGCGGAGGCCGGCGGACGGCCTCGGCGGCGGAAACGGCAGGTGTTGCCGCCCGTCAGCTGGCCATGCCGCCGTCGACGACGATGGTCTGAGCGGTGAGGAAGCCGGCTTCGTCGCTCGTCGCGTATGCGACCGCAGCAGCGATCTCCTCCGGCTTGCCGAAGCGGCGAACGGGGATGTTGGGGAGGACGGCGGTCTTGACCGCGTCGCCCAGCACCTCGGTCATGTCGGTCTCGATGAAGCCGGGCGCGACGACATTCACGGTGATGCCCTTCGCGCCCATCTCCTTGGCGACGGTCTTCGAGAAGCCGACGAGCGCGGCCTTGGCGGCGGCGTAGTTGGCCTGGCCGGGGTTGCCGCTGAGGCCCGAGACGCTGCCGATGTTCACGATGCGGCCGAACTTGCCGCGCATCATCGGACGGAGCGACGCGCGCACCGCGACGAAGACCGAGCGGAGGTTCACATTGATGACCTCGTCCCACTGCTCGTCGGTCATGCGGAGAAGCAGCGTGTCGCGGGTGATTCCTGCGTTGTTGACGAGGATGTCGAGGCGGCCGTGGGTCTCGGCGACACCGTCGACGAGCGCCTGCACCGCGGCCGAGTTGGCGATGTCGCACGGGCGGACTTCGCACGAGCCGCCGGCGGCCTTGATGGCGGCGTCCACGGCGGCGAGGCCGTCGGCGCTGCGGGCGACGAGGACGACATGGCGTCCGTCCTTCGCGAGGCGTTCTGCGATGGCGCGGCCGATGCCGCGGCTTGCTCCAGTGACGATGGCGACGCGCTTGTCTATGACTGCATCCTCCGTGCCGAATCTATCGGCGGCGGGATCCTACAGGAACGGCGAGGCGAACATCGTGGCCACCGGTGGACGGAGCAGGTCGCGCGTCTCAGACAACGACTGTCGGCGGCGGAAGCACCAAAGCGAGCGAGTTGCGAAGCAGGTCGCAGGCGCTCAAGTGACGAACAACCCGCCGAAGAGCGGGTTGTTCGTTCGTTCTAGCACCAGAGGCCGCTGCCGCAAGCAGCGGCCGCTCTTACTTCGTCCCGAAGCCCGGCGCGCGCGGGGCCTTGATCGGCGGGCCGCTCGGCTTGCGCTTGCCGGGCATGCCGCCCGGTGCGGACGGACCGGCGGGCTGCGGCGCGCTGCCGCCATCGGCAACCTTGTCGTCCTCGGTCGAGTAGTCGGACTGCACCATCTCGATCACGACATCGGGCTCGTCGGCCTTGGCGAGTTCGAGCTTGAGGACCTCGTACCACGCAGCGATCCAGTTGTCGCCGCTGAGCTTGTCCATGATGCGCGGCGGAGTCGCCACGGCGTCGAACTCGGGGCTGTCACCAGCGGTGTACACCCAGAGCTGAGGCTCGAACTCGTCGCCGACATGGAAGACCGCGAGCGTGCAGTCGTTTCCGTCCTGGCGGCCGCAGCGCACATCGATGCGGCTGATCGCCTCGGTCGTCTTCTTGAAGATGCCGCCGTCGACCATGCCGTCGAGACGGAGCTGGTCGGGGCCGGAGAGCATCGGCTTCAGGGCCTCGGAGTTGCCGCGCGCGAACGCGTCGAAGAACTTGAGGACCGCGATGCGCTGCGCGTCGGTGCCGGGAGCCTTCTCCTCGGGCAGGTTCACGCGCGAATCGATGTCGTACTGCGCCATGAGCTCCTTCACGGAGGTGAGCTTCGGAGCCGGCGGCGGCGGCGGCGCGGTCTTGACGACCGGCGGCGGCGGCGGCGGTGGCGGGGGCTCGCAGCCGGTCAGCACGGCTGCAGCGAGGATCGAGGAGGTGACAGCCGCGGTGAGCGTCAGGGTGGTGGTGTTCTTACGGTGCATCATGTGGGATGACCTCGCAAGTCTTGTCGATCCGGCGCATGAGGCCCTTGAGCACGCTGCCGGGGGCGAGCTCATGGAAGGCGGCCGAGCCGCGCGACCCGTCCGCCGCCATGGCGGCGAGGAGTCCTACGCAACTCTGGCTCCATCGTACAGGGGAAACCAGTTGTTCCACCAGAAGCTGGCGGAGAAGTTGCGCATCCGAGGAATCGTGCGGCCGCGCCGTCACATTCGACCAGACCTCGGCGCGGAGGGGGGAGATGGCGACCTTGGCGAGGACATCTCCCATTTTTTCAGCCGCGGGCTGCATAAGGGGGCTGTGGAAGGCGCCCGCAACCTGCAGTTTCGTCGCGCGCACCCCGACATCGCCGGAAACAGCGACCGCGCGGTCGCAGGCCTCGATCGAGCCGGAGAGGACGATCTGGCCGGGGGCGTTGAAGTTCGCGGGGACGAGGACGCCGCCCTCGGCGGTCGCTCGGGCGCAGACATCGTTCGCCTGGGCCTCATCAGCTCCGATAAGTGCGACCATGCCGCCCTTCGAGCTTTCGGCGGCCTGCTGCATCAGTTGGCCGCGGCGCATGACCAGCCGGAGGCCGTCCTCGAAGGTGAACGCGCCGGCGAGGTGGAGCGCGGTGTACTCGCCGAGCGAGAGACCGGCGACGGCGCGGATCTGGAGCGCGCGGAGTTCGTCGGGCAGCGCGTGGTAGCACGCGACCGCCGCGGTGAAGAGCGCGGGCTGCGAGAGATCGGTGCGGTTCAGCGTCTCCTGCGGGCCGTTGAAGGCGATGTCGGAGAGCGAGCGGCCGTCGGGACCGGCGCCGAAGATGCGGTCGGCCTCGTCGAGCACTGCGCGCGCCTTCGGGCTTGCGTCGCACCAGGCCTTCGCCATGCCGACCGCTTGCGCACCTTGTCCTGGGCAGAGAAGAACGATGTTGCTCATGTCAGATGTTCCACAGCGATGAAGCCCGAACTAGGTGCTCCACACCGAAGAAGCCCACGTCAGGCCTCCGCCGAACGCGACCATCATGAAGGGCTTGCCCTTGGTGATCTTGCCGGCGCGCCACAGTTCGTCGAGGCACAGCGGCACGCTGCCCGCGCTCGAGTTTCCGTAGCGGTCGATGTTCACATAGATCTTCGACGGATCGATGTTCAGCTTCTCGCGCGCGGCATCGATGATGCGCACATTCGACTGGTGGCAGATGACCTGGCTGACATCGTCCGGAGTGAGGCCCGTCTTCGCGAAGGCGTCCTCCATGACTTCCTTGAACTTGCCCACCGCGAAGCGGAAGACTTCCTTGCCGTTCATGCGGAGGTAGCCGAGGCGCACGGGATTGTCGGCGTCCTCGGCCGGCACATCGCGCTCGTTGCGCGGGATGTAGAGCGCGTGCAGGCCCGAGCCATCGGCGCCCATGTGCTGGTAGATGCAGCCCTTCGTGGGATCGTCGTCGGCGCGGATGATCGCGCAGCCGGCGGCGTCGCCGAAGAGGATCGACACCGAGCGGTCGGTGTAGTCGAGGATCGAGCTCATCGCCTCCGCGCCGATCACGGCGGCCGTCCTGATGCGGCCGGCGCGGACCATGCCCTCGGCCATGTTCAGGCTGTAGACGAATCCGCTGCACGCCGCGACGAGATCGAACGCGGCCGCGTTCTTCGCGCCGACGCCCGCCGCGATGCGGCAGGCGACCGACGGACAGGTCATCTCCATCGTGACGGTGCCGACGATGACGAGGTCGATCTCCTCGGCCTTGATGCCCGAGTTCTCGATCGCCCGCTCGAGCGCGCGCTGCGCGAGCGTCGAGCAGCCCTCGGTGCGCAGGTCGAGCACGCGGCGCTCCTTGATGCCGGTGCGCTGCGTGATCCACTCGTCGCTCGTGTCCATCATGCGCGCGAAGTCGTCGTTGGTGAGACGACGGTCGGGCACGGCAGAGCCGGTTCCGAGGATGCGCACGCCGCAGGCGCCGCTGGGAAGTGGTCCCATCATGCGGGGAAATCCGTCATTGCGCGGGTTCTTGGATCGTCTCGAGACGCGCGTTGATGACCTCGTTCATTCCGCTGAGAACGAACTGACGCGCGCGGAGGATCGCGTTCATCATCGTGCGGGACACGCTCGAGCCGTGCGAGATCAGGCAGGTGCCGTTCACGCCGAGGAGCGGGGCGCCGCCGTACTCGTGGTAGTCGTGCTTGGCGTAGATCGCCTTCACGACCGGCTCGAGGCGAATCGCGAGCTCGGGGTCCGTCTCGAGGACCTGCTGCGCGATCGCCTGGAACAGGCCCTTCGAGAGGCCCTCGGCGAGCTTGAGCATGACATTGCCGACGACGCCGTCGGTGATGACGACATCGGCGTCGCCGTCGAACACGCCGCGGCCTTCGACATAGCCGATGAAGTTCAGGTTCTCGGCGCCGCGGAGGAGGTCGCGCGCGACCTTCATCTCGCTCGTGCCCTTCTGCTCCTCGCCGCCGACATTCATCAGCGCGACGCGCGGGTTCTTGATGCCGAGGATGCCGCGCGCGTAGGCGTCGCCCATGACGCCGTACTGCGCGAGGTGGACGGGCTTCGGCTCGATGTTGGCGCCGACATCGATCAGGACGATCGGACCGGCGAAGGTCGGAACCGTCACCGCGATGCCCGGGCGGATGACATTCGGGAGGCGCCGCATGTACATCTGGCTGGCGGTCACGCACGCGCCGGTGTTTCCGGCGCTGATCCAGGCGTCGCAGCGGTTCGGATGCTTCGGGCTCGCGTACTCGGCCGCGCGGGAGATCGAGCTGTCGCGCTTCGACCGCACGGCCTCGACCGGCGGGTCGCTCATCTCGATCACTTCGCTGCAGTGGACGACCTCGATCTTGGCTCCGGGGCCATCCTTCGAGAGGCCGCGGTCCTTGATGGCCTCCTCGATGATGTCGCCCTTGCCGAAGAGCACGAGGGTGTCTTCCGTCGGGACCTTCGAGAGCGCGGCGAAGCAGCCCTTGAGGATCTCGTCGGGGGCGTTGTCGCCACCCATGACATCGATGCCGATTCGCATTGCGTGGGGATTCCTGCGGACGAGAGGTTCGGATACCGAGCGGCGCTCGGTCTACACAGAGGTTTGACAGTCTACGGGATTCTGCAGCATCCGTGCCGATGTGGCCGCAGGGGGCGGCCACCCAAGCAACAACGGCGTACCCTCGGGCACGCCGTTGCGGATGTTTGCTGAGCGATCACGACTCCACGCGCGGGGTCGCGTCCAGTGCGAGCGCCGCAGGCGAGTTGCCCGCGCGGCGTCTCGGCTTGTGGGCTCTTACGAGTTGCTGTCCTTGTTGACCTTGATCTGAAGGCCGGGACGCACATAGCCGCAGCTCGAGCACGCGGTGTGCGAGCGCTTCGCTGCGCCGCAGTTCGGGCAGAGCGTGGTGTGCGAGGCCTTGATCGCCTGGTGGGCGCGACGGCGACGGGTACGGCCAGGAGAGCAGCGGAACGGAGGAACCATGATCGATCTCGTTTCAAAGTGCCGCGGCGGGAAGGCCTCGGCGAGGTGCTGAGAGAAGAGACAGTCTAGGGAAACCCCGCCAAGTGTCAAGGTTGCGGGGAGCGTCTCGCGGTGGCGTGCGCGCGCTTCGTATCCCGTTGTGTCAGATAACTTTCGCGCACCGCGTGGACCCGTTCGGAAGCGGGTACGCTCCGATCCATGCATGCAGCCTCCGCGGCGTCCTCTTCTTCCCGCGCACCCGCGTTCGATGCGGAACTGTTCACGGATGGAGCCTGCTCGGGCAACCCGGGTCCGGGGGGCTGGGGCTTCATCCTGCGCATCGACGGCGTCGAGCGCGAAGGTTCGGGCGGCGAGGCCCGCACCACGAACAACCGCATGGAGCTGCTCGGGGCGATCGAGGGCCTGCGCCTTCTCGAGCGTCCGAGCCGGGTGCGGCTCGTGAGCGACTCGCAGTATCTGGTGAAGGGCCTCAACGAGTGGATCGACGGCTGGAAGCGGCGGGGCTGGCGCCGGAAGGAGGGGCCCGTCCTCAATGTCGAGCTCTGGAAGCAGCTCGATGAACTCCGGACGACGCACCGAATCACCGCAGAGTGGGTGCGCGGGCATGTCGGCCACGCCGAGAACGAACGCTGCGACCGCCTTGCGGTCGCGGTTATCGACCAGTTCCGATGACGGCGCGAAATCCGCGGAGTTTCCGCAGGTTCCGAGCGGACAGCGCCTCGGTCGCCTTGCATGCATGCTGCGGCTCCGTTACGCTTGTCGATCCCACTTCAAGAGTCACCGATGCCCACGATCAATCAGCTCGTTCGTAAGCCCCGCGTTGTCCAGGCCTCCAAGTCGAAGGTCAAGGACCTCATGGCATGCCCGCAGAAGCGCGGCGTGTGCCTGCAGGTTCGCACCGTCACCCCGAAGAAGCCGAACTCGGCGCTTCGCAAGGTCTGCCGCGTTCGTCTGACGAACGGCAAGGAAGTGACCGCGTACATCGGCGGCGAAGGCCACAACCTGCAGGAGCACTCGATCGTGCTCGTGCGCGGCGGCCGTGTGCGCGACCTCCCCGGCGTGCGCTACCACGTTGTGCGTGGCGCGCTCGACTGCCTCGGCGTCGATGGCCGCAAGAAGGGCCGCTCGCAGTACGGCGTCAAGAAGAAGGCCGCTGCAGCCGCCAAGAAGAAGTGATTCGAAGAAGTGATGTGAATCGAACATAGCCCGGAAGTGGCTCTCGACGGCGATACCGTCGGAAGTGCCGGGCGACTGAGTAATCGCGGATACGAACCTTCGGGAATGTCCACCTCCCATCCGCGGTGAAGAGAGGTCAACGCCAGCCGGCGGAGACCAGCAGCCACAGGAGAGTTCATCATGGCCCGTCATTTCAAGCGTCCCGACGACATCTGGCTCAAGCCCGATCCCCGCTTCCAGGACAAGCTCCTGTCGAAGTTCATCAACTGCGTGATGATCGGCGGCGAGAAGTCGACCGCGCAGCGCGTCGTCTACGGCGCGCTCGACGCGATCCAGGTCCGCCTCGACAAGGAGAAGAGCGAGACCATGCCGCGTTCGGCGATCGAGCTCTTCCACCTCGCGCTTGAGAATGTGCGTCCGGCCGTCGAAGTGCGCTCGAAGCGCGTCGGTGGCGCGAACTACCAGGTGCCGATGCAGCTGAACCGCCGCCGCCAGCAGTCGCTGTCGTTCCGCTGGGTCATCGACGCCGCCCGCTCCGAGAAGGGCAAGCCCATGCACCTCCGCCTCGCGAAGGAACTGTGGGACGCCGCGAAGAACGAAGGCGCCGCTGTGACGACCAAGGAGAACACGCACCGCATGGCGGATGCGAATAAGGCGTTCGCGCACTTCGCCTGGTGATCCAGGCGAAGCCTGGATCACCAGGCGAAGTGCAGTGTTTGAGCGGTCGCGGCTGCGGCCGCTCCCTTTGGTGCTAGGTCGCATTTGAGCGGTCGCGGCGAGTTTGAGCGCTCGCCGCTGCGGCGGCGAGCTTTGGTGCTAGAAGGCATTTGAGCGCTCGCCGCTGCGGCGGGGAGCTCTGGTGCTAGAAACGGTTTTTCCCATCGGGGCGGCTTCGGCCGCCCCGATGTCGTTTTGGGTGTGTGCGTCGACGAGCGCGGAGCGAAGCGAAGCGCGAGCGGGTCGGCGAGAGGGTCGTCCATCGTGCCGTGTGGCATCACCTCTGGTGATGGCGGCCTCGAACGCGCCTTCCGCTGCGCGACCGCGACCTGAACGCCCAGGCTCAGGCTTCGCCACACGCCGCCGCCGTCCCGCCTCCCCAAACCCGCGCGCGATCCCTCGCTCCCGCCCGCGCCTCAACCGTTACGCTGTCCTCATGTACGGACTGATCAACAAGGCCGTCGAGGGCCTCGTTCGCAGCAAGTTCGGCGACGCGACCTGGGACCGCATCCGCACGCGGGCCGGGCTCCCCGACGAGCCGTTCCTCTCGATGGAGCAGTACGAAGATCGCACGACCTACGACCTGGTCGCCGCCGCGAGCGCGGAGCTCGGCGCACCCGCAGAGGCGATCCTCGAGGAGTTCGGCCTCTACTGGATCCGCTACACCGCCGACGCGGGCTACGGCGAACTCATGAACACGGTTGGCCGCACCCTGCCCGAGTTCCTGCGCAACCTCGACCAGATG
The DNA here is from genome assembly GCA_046337925.1 of bacterium. Taxonomy (GTDB): domain Bacteria; phylum Planctomycetota; class Phycisphaerae; order Phycisphaerales; family SM1A02; genus QWPT01. The sequence goes on from JBKCZS010000167.1 coordinate 12,699, forward strand.
CACACGCGGGTCAAGCTGTCGTTCCCCAACCTGCGCCCGCCGAGTTTCGCGGTCACCGATGAGACCGCCACCAGCCTGACCCTGCACTACTACTCCGAACGCGCCGGCCTTGCGCCGCTCGTCATTGGACTCCTCAAGGGCCTCGGCGAGCGCTTCGGCTTGTCGCTCGAGATCGCGGCGCGGCGAGTCGACGGGAAGACTCCCCACGATGCGTTCGACGTGCGCTGGACGGAGAAGCGCGCGTGAGCGGCGCCGGCGCCTCGCGTCCCTCGGCGAGCGCAGAACTGCTGCGGGAACTGTTTCCGTTCTTCATCGAGGCCGACGCGAAGGGCAGGATCGACGCCGTCGGCGCCCGCTGGAGCGCGGTCGCGCCCGAGGTCGCGGTCGGGGCGTCGCTCTTCGATGCCATCGCCGTCGAGCGGCCGACGGGCGTTTCGTCCGTCTCCGACATCGGCATGCGGCCGAACGATGTGTTCCTCATCTCGCTCCGCGCGCGCGGCGACTTCAAGCTTCGCGGGCAGTTCGTCGCGCACCGCGCGCCGGACGGCGTCGAGCGCGCGCTGTTCGTGGGCAGCCCGTGGATCACGAACATCGCGCATCTCGCGCGCTTCGGACTCACGCTCGCCGACTTCCCGCCGCACGATTCGCGTGGCGACTTCCTGATCCTGCTCCAGTCGCAGGAGTCGACCCTGGCGGACATGCAGCTGCTGACGACGCGGCTGCGTTCGACCGCCGATGCGCTCGAGTCGCGCAACCGCGAGATGGCGCACGAGATGGAGCTGCGCACCCAGCTCGAGTCGCAGCTTCGGCAGAGCCAGAAGATGGAAGCGGTGGGACGGCTCGCCGGCGGCATCGCGCACGACTTCAACAACATCCTGATGGCGATGCAGGGGTACTCCGCGCTCGCGCTCTCGCGTCTCGGGGCGAACGACCCGGTGCGCGGGTGGGTCGAGGAGATCCGCAAGGCGTCCGACCGGGCCGCATCGCTCACGAGGCAGCTCCTCGCCTTCAGCCGACAGCAGGTGATGCGTCCCGCTGCGCTCGAACTCATGAAGGAGGTTCGCGAGGTCGAGGGCCTGCTGAAGCCGATCATCGGCGAGCGGATCACGCTTTCGGTGACCTCGCGTGGCGAGGTCGGCCGCGTGTGGGCCGACCCCTCCGCGATCCATCAGATCGTGATGAACCTCGCTATCAACGCCCGCGACGCGATGCCGACGGGTGGCGTGCTCGAGATCTCGGTCGGTCCGTCGCAGGCGAAGGACGGAGCGCTCGAGCCGGGATTCGCGCTCATCGAGGTGCGCGACACCGGCATCGGCATGGACGATGCGACGAAGGCGCGCATCTTCGAGCCGTTCTTCACCACGAAGGAAGTCGGCAAGGGCAGCGGCCTCGGCCTCGCGACCGTGTACGGCCTCGTGGAGCAGTGCCACGGGACGGTGTCGGTCGAGTCCGTGCTCGGTCAGGGATCGGTGTTCCGCGTGCGCATGCCGCTGGCAGCCGAGGCTCAGAAGGCGGCGACCGATGTCCCCGCGCATGATGCGATGGGCGGCCGCGGCGAGCGCGTGCTGCTTGTCGAGGACGAGCCGCTCGTGCGGCGGCTGCTCGAGCAGCTGCTGTCGCGCGCCGGCTATCAGGTGGTCGCGGCTTCGGACGCGAGCGAGGCGCTCGCACGGATCGAGCGCGAGCACGCATTCGACCTCATCGTCACCGATGTGGTGATGGCGCGCATGACGGGGCCCGAACTCGTGGCCGAGATCGAGTCGCGGCTCGGGCCGATCGCGACGGTCTTCATGTCGGGCCACACCGACCTCGAGGCGATCCGCGCGGGCAAGCTCGCTCCGCACCAGCGCTTCATGCCAAAGCCGTTCGCGCCGGCGGAACTGCTGGCGCTCGTGCGCGAACTCATCGAGTCGGCGCGCGCGAAGAGATAGTTGCCGAAAAACATGCGGACTTCGGGAATCGCGCGATTCCGCGTGGTAGTTTCGCGCCGCGCGAAGGGAGAAGGAGTCTGAACATGTCGTGTGCTAGGAAAGGCGCGAGGCGTGCGGTGAGCGCATGCCTCGCGGGTGTTGCAGCATGGATGGCGGTGGCGGCCGGCGCGGTGCACGCGTCTGCGCGGGAAGCGGTCGCGTGCCACGATGCGGTGCCCGAAGCGAGGCTTGCGCGGTTGGGCGAGAGCCTCGCGCAAGGCGCGTTCGACGCGCTGGCGGCCGCCGCGTGGTCGGATGGCGTGTCGCCCATGCTGGTGATGCCGCCCGGGCTTGCCGAGGAGATCGATCAGCCGACGGCGATCGCGCTGCTTTCGCGGGCGCGACCCGAGCGTCCGGGGGCCGCGTGGGATGCGCTGCGGCTCGGACGCACGCGGGCGCCTGCCGACGCGGCGCATGCACCCGCGAAGGGCGCGTCGCCGCCGATCGCGCCGCCGCGCGCGTATCCGTCGACCGACCTCGATCTCGAGCGTGCGTGCCAGCTGCTCGTCTGCGAGGCGTTGGTCGCGCTGCTCCCGGCGGACACGCGCCTTCCCGCGGTTCTCGGGCGCGACCGGCTCGCCCACGCGCCGCTGCCGCCGACGAATCCTGCCGCCGATCCGGCGCTCGCGCGGCGGGTCCAGCGGCTCGAGCGAGCGGGCAAGCTCTCGCGATCCGCGCGGCTCGAGGCAGACCGCATCGTGAGCGAGTTCGAGGCCGCGCGCGGAGATGCCGAGCAGTGGAAGACGCGGCACGACGCATTGCTCGCACGCGTCGCGCTCCTCGCCGACGGCGAGGAGGGGCGGGCGCTGGTCGCGGTGGCGCGGCGGGTGCAGGCCGCGCGCGGCGGCTGGAGCGCGTCCGATCCGTCGCGTGACGGCGCGCGTCCGTCGCGCGGGGGCGACGAGGTCGTGCGTGTGATCCGAAAGTCGATCGCCGACGGTCAGTCGTGCTACGCCTTGGCCGAGTCGCTCGTGGCGCTCGAGCCCGTCCGCACGCCGCGGATCGACTCGCTCGCGGTCTCGGGCGAGGGTCGCCTCCGCGTCGGGCGCAGCGTGGCCACGATCTCGCAGGAATCGATCGACGCATGGCGCCGCGCGTGCGGACTGCAGCGCAGCGCGGTCGGCTGGACGGGGCTGTCCGCGCGTCCGCGTCCGCGCACGCCCAAGATCCGCGACGCGCCGTTCGGGATCAAGCCGTTGTGAGTGCGCGGGCGGCCGCGGCGTCGCGCGACCCGCCTGCGCGACCCGGCGGCCGAACCTCGACTACCCTTCGCGCCGTGGACGCATCGGGCGATCGCTTTCTGCGGCAGATCCAGCTTCCGCGCTTCGGCGCGGAGGGGCAGTCGCGGCTCGGCCGCGCGCGGGTGCTCGTCGCGGGGTGCGGCGCGCTCGGAACCGTCGTGTGCGAGCAGCTTGCGCGGGCAGGCGTCGGCACGCTCGTTGTCGTCGACCGCGATGTCGTCGAGTGGTCGAACCTGCAGCGCCAGACGCTCTTCACCGAGAGCGACGCGCATCGCGCCGTGCCGAAGGCGGAGGCCGCGAAGGCGCGTCTCGGACAGGTGAACGCCCGGACCGTGGTGCGCGCGTTCGTCGACGACCTCCATGGTGGCAACGCGCGCAGGTACGCGGCCGATGCCGATCTCATCGTCGACTGCCTCGACAACTTCGAGACGCGCTATGTGCTGAACGACTGCGCGGTCGAGCGCGGAGTTCCGCTCGTCTACGGCGGAGCGGTCGCGCTGCGCGGCATGGCGGCGGCGCTGCTGCCGGTGACGGGCGCCGGGGGCGAAGGCCTCGTACGGTGGGATCGCGCGCGCGCGACGCCGTGCCTGCGGTGCCTCGCGCCCGAGGCGCCGGCGCCGGGCGAGGCGGAGACCTGCGAAACGGCTGGAATCCTCGGCGCTGCGGCGTCGGTCACCGCATCGATCGAGGCGGCGCTTGCGATCCGCCTCGTGGCCGAGGGCGCGCAGCATGTTCCTGCCGCGCTCGTGCGTTTCGACCTTGGCGCGCTCGAGTTCGCCTCGGGTTCGCTTGCGGGTGCCCGCGACGAGGGATGCCGCTGCTGTGCGGAGCGTCGGTTCGAGTTCCTCGCCGATCCTGCGCCTGCCGCGAAGCGATGGCGCGTCCTCTGCGGACGCGGCGCGGTCGAGGTCGCGCTCGGCGCGTCGCTCGACGCGAGTGCGCTCGCGCAGGTGGTGGCGCGGCTTTCCGCGACGGGCGCGGCGCGTCACGAGCGGCATGGCGCGACCGATGTCGTGACCGCGGAGATCAAGGGCGAGGCTTCGTCCGATGGAGCGCGCGCCTCGATCGAACTTGCGCTGCTTTCGAGCGACGCCGGGACGCTTGCGATCGTGTCGGGCACGAGCGACCCCGAGCGCGCGCGCTCGATCGTGGCGCGGTACCTCGGCGTGTGAGGCCGTCCGGCGATGTCGGAGAAGGGGATCCAGCCCGCGCGCGTCCACCTCGATTTCGTCCGAGTTGAGGGACTTCGCCCGTTGCGGTTGGCGAACTGCGGGATCAAGCTACACTTTGCTTGCCCGAGGGTCTTGGGAACGCGCTCGACTGCGTCCCGCGGCCGGGCCCGACAGGAGGTGTGCGCATGGGCATGACTTTCGCCGAACTTGTGGGCCGGATCGCCGAGATCGGCGTTGATTTCCGAGCCTCGCGCGAGCACAACGAGATCGTCGTGGCCGTGCCGACGCAGCACTACATCGACCCGCACGACGGCGAGAAGAGCATGCTCCTGCATGTCATGCTGCAGGAGGAGGGGCGCATGCTGCGCATCTGCGTCCCCGAGGTCTACGCGATGAACGCCTTCGCGAACAAGGGCGCCATGAGCGAGGCGATGCTCGCCGCCAACTGGCGCGTGCGCGTCGCGAGCTATGTGCTCGACGAGACCGACGGCGAGATCCGGGTCGTGTGCGATGTGCCCCTCGAGGACGGCGTCGTCACCAGCGCGCAGATGTCGCGCATGCTCACGCTGGTCGCGTGGACGGTCGATCAGTTCGATCCGGTCATCCGCAAGGCGGGAACCGACGGCACGGTCGACTTCGCCGAGATCGACGAGCGCGTCCTGAAGGAAAATCCCGAGCCGCGCCGCCGCAAGAGCCGTTCGCGCCGCGAGCGACGCGAGCTCGCCGACCTCATCAAGGCCGCCGGCGGCGTCGAAGGTCTGCGCAAGCTGCTCGAGGAACACGGGCTCTGACGCGCGCTGCCGCAGGTCGAATCCATGCAGATCCTCGACACGCTCTTCGGTTCGCTCGGGAAGGTGTGGGCTGACTTCAACCGCATGCACCGCGGTGGTCTGGGCGAGTCGCCGCGCGGGCTCGCCGACTACCGGCGCAACCGCTGGATCGTCGGCACGCTGCTCGTGATCGGCGGGGCCGTCTCGCTCGCGTTGTGGTTCTTCTGGTTCCGCTGAGCGGGTTCGGTCGCGCGCCTGCGCTACACTCGGTGCATGACCACCACCGCCACCACCGCCGGAACCGGCGCCCTCATCGCTCCGAGCCTCGCCCTCACGCTCCGCTACGCCGAGGATCTCGTGAAGTCGATTCCCGCCGAGCGCTTCTGCGAGATGCCCACCAAGGACATGAACCACCCCGCGTTCTGCGTCGGCCACCTCGCGATCTACTCGAACCGCGTGCTCGAGATGCTCGGCCGCGCCGACCTCAAGATGGAGATGCCCTTCGGCGACGAGCACTTCAAGAACGGCGCCCCGTGCGTCGCGCAGGACGGCCGCTACCCCTCGAAGGATGTGATCTGCGAGACCTTCTTCAGCGGCTGGCGAACGGTGCTTTCCGTGCTGCCGACCGTCGACGACGCCGTCTTCGCCCGCGAAAACCCCGCCGAGGGCCGCTTCAAGGAGATGTTCCCGACCGTTGGCAGCGCCGTGAACTTCCTCTGCGGCGGACACCACATGATGCACCTCGGGCAGCTGTCGACCTGGCGCCGCGCGGCGGGCCTCGGCTCCGCGCACTGAAGCCGCATTCCGCCTGATCCCGCAACCGGACAATGACCGCCTGCAAAGGCGGTCATTTTTCGTTCACTCGGAGAATTCGGCAACTTGGGCGCCGTGTCTCCCAAGTTACGCTGCTCCCGCCGCGAACCACGGCTCCGTTCCTGCGTAGAAGGTCTCCACCATGACGAAGCACACCCGCCTCGCACTGCGTCCCCTCGCCGTCATGCTCGCCGCGCTGGTCGCGGCGTTGCTGGTCGTGCCGCCGCCCGCCGCGCACGCGCAGGGCGCCCAGGCCGTCGCCTCGCCGCTCACCACCAAACGCCTCGAGCGGCTGCTGCGCGTCTATGTGTCGCCGACCGCGGAGGAAGCCTCCGCGATCGATCGCCTGCACGAGGCGTATCTCGCCAAGTTCCGCGCCGAGCTCGACCCCGAGATCCAGGCGGTCGGCCGAAGCATGGGCGGCGCCATGCCCTCGCAGCAGGAGTTCGAGAAGTTCCTGCGCGACCTCGATCGCGTCCAGGCGAAGATCGCCGAGGCCGACGGCGCGTTCTTCGACAGCGCCTCGAACCTGCTCGCGGAGGAGCGCCGCGCCGGCATGCAGCGCATCCGTGAGGCGCGCGAGCGCCAGCGCAACCTGTCCGGCTTCACCCGCATGGGGCCGATGATGTTCGGCGGCGGCGGCAGCTTCGTCGATCTCGCCGACATCCTGGCGCGCGACGAGTTCGCCCGTCAGGTGCCCGAGGCCGCGCGCGCGCAGTTCGACGCGCTTCTCCTCGCGCAGGAGCAGAGGCTGCTCGCGCAGAGCCGGAACTACGGGCAGGAGATCCGCAAGGCCTTCGACCAGATGTTCGCGATCATCACCGAGGCCGAGCAGGCGGCGAGCGCGCCCGCGGAGGACGCCGATGGCGCCGACGCGGCGGCTGCGATGCAGGCGCAGATGGCGCGCATGCAGGTCATCATGCAGCGGATGAAGGAACTCGGGAAGGAAGCGAACCGCGTCGCCGCGCTGAACGCCGACGCGAACCGCGCGGCGGTCCGTCAGTTCGCGCCGGTGCTTCCCGAGCTCGCGTACCACAAGCTGCGCGGAGATCTCGCGCGCCGCTCGACCGGCGCGATGGGCATGTTCGCGGGCGCGTTCGACGGAGAAGGTCTCGGCGCGGGCGGCGGCGATCTCGCGACGCTTCTCGCGCGGCTCCGTCGCGACCGCGATGTGACGGCCGACATGCGGGAGCGGTTCGGACCGATCGAGCTCTCGTGGCGCCGCGAGCGCGCCGACAATGCGGAAGAGTTCGCTGAGTTCATGAGCACGCTCGACACCACGGCGCTCATGATGGGCGGCGTGAATCCCGACGGCTCGGCGAGCGAGACCATGCGGAAGATCCAGAGCCTCGGCGAGGGAAGGAGCGAGATCGACCAGCGCGCCTATCGCGCGGTCGCCGCCGTGATCGGCGCGGAGAAGAGCGATGTCGTCTTCCGCAAGGCCTCGGCGATGCTCGGCGGAGGCGACGGCGATGCGCCCGATCGCGCCGAGGCGCTCGTGCCGAATCCCTCCGCGTTCGCCACCGAAGCGGAGGTCGAGGAGGCTGCAACCGACCAGTACTGGGGCTATGTCGCGAGCGCGGCGATCCTCAACTCCGCTCCGCCGGCGTGGAGCACGGGGCAGCTCGCGCGGCTGATGAAGCCGCTCGGTGTCTCCGATGCGTCGCTCGCCATCCTCGAGGGCGTCGTCGACGGCTGGAACAAGCGCGAGTGGGAGGCCAAGGTCGTGCCGCTCGGCAGGCAGCTGAGCGAGCTCAACCTGAGCCTCTACAGCTCCCTGCCTGCCGCCAACATCGACCCCGGCGAGGCCGCTTCGTTCGCCCCGAACCCCGAGACAGTCGCCAAGATCAGCGCGGCGCGCCGCCAGCTGATCGACTCGATCCTCGCGGCCGACGCAGTCCTCATGTCGGAACTCGGCGCGGCGCTCGGGCTCTCCGCCGACAGCGCCGAGATGCTCCTCCTGCGCCTCGACCGCGTGCAGCTGGCCTCGGAATCGGGATTCTCCGGCGTGCGCAATGTCGTGTCGCCTGCGCAGATCCTCTCCCGCGCGAATCTCCCGCCCGAGACCGCGCGCGCCTTCATCGAAGGTTCGCGCGACGGATGGATCGCCTTCGCCGACACGATCGCCGCCGATGTGCGGAGCGTGCTCGACCGAGGCGAGCGCCAGCAGAAGGCGATGGAGGCCGCCCAGAAGGACGGCGGCTGGCAGGCGTTCCAGCAGGTGATGGCGACGAACGCGGCCGAGGCCGCGGCGTTCGCGCGCCGCTACAACGAGCTGTGCGACGCCGCCGCCGCGAAGGCGAGCGATCGCGCGGAGGTCGCCGCCTCGATCAAGCGCGCGCGGCTCGCGCTTGCGCGGCCCGATGTCTACAAGGCGTCCGACTGCGCCACGCGCCAGCTCGACGCGGCGCTCGCGCTCGACGGCGTCAGCGACGACCAGCGCGCCCGTCTCGAGGCGCTGAAGGCCGAGTACGACGCGGTCTACGAGATGCTCTCCGAGAAGATCGCGAGCGAGAGTGCGGTCGATCCAAACGACGGCGAGGCGTGGCGGGAGATGCAGGCGCGCGCCGAAGCCGAGCAGAAGCTCTTCTTCCAGCGCAACGAGCGAACCGAGAAGGCGCGCTCGGAAGCCCGCCGCATCCTCGGCGACGAACTCGCCTCCCGCGTGCGCGGGCTCGTGCCCGACGAGGCCGACGGCGCCGCCCGCCAGCGGAACCGCTTCGATCCGTTCGCCGAGGATGACGATTGATCGGAGCATCGGGCGCGCAGCGCCTATCCTGCGCGCATGGCCGACGCACCGCGTCACATCCTCGCGCTTGACTGCGGCACCACGAGCGTGCGTGGAATCGTGTTTGCGTTGCAGCCCGATGCCGCGGCTGCCGAGATCGGCACGGGCCAGCGCGAGTTCGCGCAGCATTTCCCGAAGCCGGGCTGGGTCGAGCACGACGCCGACGAGATCTGGACCGCGCTCGCCGCGTGCATGAAGGACGCGCTCGCCGCTTCGAAGCGCGCGGCCTCCGACATCGCAGCGATCGGCATCACGAACCAGCGCGAGACGATCGTGGTGTGGGACCGCGCGACCGGGAAGCCGATCCACCGCGCGATCGTGTGGCAGGACCGCCGCACGGCGTCGCGGCTCGTCGAGTTGCGCGCCGAAGGCCACGAGGACACCGTGCGCGCCGCCACGGGCCTCACGCTCGACCCGTACTTCAGCGCGACGAAGCTCGCGTGGATCCTCGATGCGGTGCCGGGCGCGCGCGCCCGCGCCGACAAGGGCGAGCTCGCCGCCGGCACCATCGACTCGTGGGTGCTGTGGAAGCTGACGAACGGCCGCGTGCATGCGACCGACGCGTCGAACGCGTCTCGTACGCTTCTTGCACGGATCGGCGGCGCCGCGGGCTGCGCATGGGACGACGCGCTGTGCGCGCTCTTCCGCGTGCCCCGCGCGGTGCTACCCGAGATCCGCGACTCGGCGGGCGCGTTCGGCGCGAGCGACGCGTCGGTTCTCGATGAGGCATTCCGCGGCACCGCGATCCCCGTCACCGGCATCGCGGGCGACCAGCAGTCGGCACTCTTCGGCCAGTCGTGCTTCACCCCCGGCGACGCGAAGTGCACCTTCGGCACGGGCTGCTTCCTGCTTGCGAACGCGGGCACGGCGCCGCCGCCGGCGCCAAAGGGCCTCCTGACCACCGTCGCATGGCGCATCGGCGGCCAGACCACCTACGCGATCGAAGGCTCCGTCTTCGTCGGCGGCAGCGCTGTCCAGTGGCTGCGCGACGGGCTCTCGTTCTTCGAGAAGTCGCGCGAGGTCAACACGCTTGCGGCGAGCGTGGCCGACTCGGGCGGCGTCGTCGTGGTGCCCGCGTTCGCCGGCCTCGGCGCGCCGTGGTGGGACGCCGCCGCGCGCGGCGCGGTCCTCGGCCTCACGCGCGGCTCGACCAAGGCGCACATCTCCCGCGCCACGCTCGAGGGCGTCGCCCACCAGGTGGCCGATCTCGTCGAGGCGATCGAAGCGGGGGGCGTGTCGATCCACGCCCTGCGGGTCGACGGCGGCGCGGCGGCGAGCGACCTTCTCATGCAGTTCGAGGCCGATTTCCTCGGGAAGGATGTGGTGCGCCCGCGCATCCTCGAGACGACCGCCCTCGGCGCGGCGCGGCTCGCGCTCGCGGGGCTCTCGGCGGCCCCGGCGGCGGTCGGGCTCAAGCACGGGGCGGGAGAAGTCGATCGAACCTTCACGCCCGCGGCGACGGCATCGTTCCGTTCGTCCGCGCGCGCACGCTGGCGCCGCGCAGTCGATACGGTACGCGCGTTCGGCAGCCCATCCGACTGACGCAGACCGACCGAAGCCGACCGACGAACATCATGAAGCGCCCATTCGACCGTTCCGCGCAGCTCGCCTCGATCGAAAGCCTCGAGTTCGATGTGCTCGTGATCGGCGGCGGCGCGACCGGCCTCGGCATCGCCGTCGACGCCGCAAGCCGCGGCTACCGCACCGCGCTCGTCGAGGCGCACGACTTCGCGAAGGCGACGAGCTCGCGCAGCACCAAGCTGGTGCACGGCGGCGTCCGCTACCTCGCCGAGTGGCAGTTCGGCCTCGTCACCGAGGCGCTCGAGGAGCGCGCGATCCTCTGCCAGAACGCGCCGCACCTCGTGCACGACCTCGCGTTCATCGTGCCGCGCTACCACTGGTGGGAAGGCCCGTTCTACGGCGCGGGTCTCAAGCTCTACGACACGCTCGCCGGCAAGCGCAACATCGGCCGGAGCCGCATGCTGTCGCGCGACGAGACCATCGCCGCGATTCCGAATGTGAAGCAGGAGGGGCTGCTCGGCGGCGTCGAGTACCACGACGCGCAGTTCGACGACGCGCGCATGGCGCTCGCGCTCGCGCGCACCGCCGCCGCGCACGGCGCGAGCATCGCGAACCGCGTGCGCTGCATCGGCTTCGTGAAGGAAGGCGGCCAGGTCATCGGTGCGGAACTCCGCGACGAGGAGTCGGGGCGTGTCTTCAAGACGCGCGCAGCGGCGGTCGTCAACGCGACGGGCGTCTTCGCCGACGAACTTCGGCGAAAGGACGATCCGGGCTGCGCCGCGAGCCTCGAGCCGTCGCGCGGGGTGCACCTCGTGCTTCCGAAGGAGTTCCTGCCCGGCGACCACGCGATCATGGTGCCGCACACCGACGACGGGCGCGTGCTCTTCGTCATCCCGTGGCACGGGCGCACGCTCGTCGGCACCACCGACACCGAGGTCGAGAAGGTCGAGTTCGAGCCGCGTGCGAGCGACGACGACATCGGCTTCATCCTCCGCAACGCCGGGCGCTACCTCGCGCGCGAGCCGAAGCGCGAGGACATCCTCTCGGTGTTCGCAGGGCTGCGGCCGCTTGCACGGCCGGCACAAGGCGTCGAGTCGAAGAAGGTCTCGCGCGAGCACTCGATCGAGGTCGCGACGAGCGGCCTCGTGACCGTGACGGGCGGAAAGTGGACGACCTACCGCCGCATGGCGGACGAAGTCCTCGAGGAGGCGATCGAGGCGGTCGGACTGGAACTGCGCCAGTGCATCACCGAGTCGCTGCCCATCTACGGCTACGACGCGCAGGCCGGCGTCGAGGCGGGCCTGCCGGACACGCGCCGCATGTACGGAACCGACCGCGTGCAGCTCGACCTCATCGAGCGCGCCGACCGCTTCCACGCCGCACCGATGCACGCGAACCTGCCGCTCACGCCGTCCGAGGTGATCTTCGCGACGCGGCACGAGATGGCCCTCAGCGTCGAGGATGTACTTGCCCGCCGCACGCGGTCGCTGCTTCTCGATGCGCGCGCGTCGATCGAGGTCGCGCACGAGGTCGCGCGCCTGATGGGACGCGAACTCGGCTGGACGAGCGCGCAGACCGCGGCAAGCGAGGCGGAGTTCCTCGAGATCGCCCGCGGCTACATCCCCGCGTGAGTCGAACGGCCTACGCTCGGAACGACGCTCCACCATGATCAGTGCGAAACCCTACGCTTCGATCGCCTTCCTTGCGGCGCTCGCGCTTTCCTCGACCCGAGCGCCCGCGCAGCCGGCGCCGCCGCCAACGGGCGCGCCCGCTCCGAACGAGACGCCATGGCCCGTCGTCCTCGGGCAGCGCACCGCCGCGCTCGAACGCGACTGGCCGATCGTCGACCAGGTGGTGCTCGTTCCCGATGGACGCACCTACCTTGACGAACTCGCCAAGTGGTCGCCGGCCGGCCGCTGGCCCGTGCTCATCGAGGACCGCTTCTACGCGCCGATGTTCATCCGCGCCTTCGCACCCGCGCGCGTGGTCCGGCGCGCCTCGGTCGGGTCGATGCCTGCCGACCGCGCCGAGCGCGAGAAGCTGATCGCAACGAGCGCGGCAGAGGCGATTCACGACGGTTTCGCCGATGTCGTCGGCGCGGCCGCCAAGCGCGGCATCACGCCGTCGATGGTCGTGATCGCGAGCGCCGACGACCCCGCGTGGACCGCGGCCGCCGCGCTCTCCGCCGGCCGATGCGCGCCCATCTACTTCACGAGCGAGCCCTACGGCGCGCCGAACGATTCGATCGACGCGCGGAGGTTCGACGCGCTCTCGGTCGAGCTCGAGCGCGCGGCCGACCGCACGGGCCTCCCGTGGAAGGGGCTCGGCGACGCGATCGACGCGTTCGTGGTGTGCCGCGACATCGGGTGGAAGTGCGTGCCCGATCTCGCGCCCGAACTCAAGATCGAGATCCCAAGCGGGCCCTTTCCGACCGCGCCCGGCCAGCCGATCGCGACCTTGAACACGCTCGGCCGCCACAAGGACGGCATCTGGTGGGCGGTCGGTTCCGGCATCTTCGGTGGCGAGACGCGCTCGGCGTATGTCGCGATGGCGTCGCTCTTCGCGCCGCGCCGCACCGCGTGGCTGACGAACGCCTACGAGTCCGGCCCCGGCTGGAGCGCCTACGACATCACGCCCGCGGCGGCGAAGTTCCAGAAGCAGGGTTTCGCCACCCAGACCTGGTCGAAGGAGCAGAACACGCTCGACGCATGGCGGCGGGTGCTGATGGGCGGTTTCGACTGCGATGTGCTGCTTGCGAACTCGCACGGGGTGTCGACGCAGTTCGGCCTCTTCGGCGGCGGGACCGCGACGGTGGGCGATGTTCCGCTCTTCGACCGTCCGGCGGTTGTGCACTTCCTGCATTCCTTCTCGCTCGAGTCGCCCGCGAGCCTCGGGACGGTCGGCGGCGCCTTCCTCAACCACGGCGCGTATGCGTACTACGGCTCCGTCTACGAGCCGCTGCTGCCCGCGTTCCTCCCGCCCGACATGATCGCGGAGCGCAGCGGGTATCTCGTGCCGTTCGCGGTGTCGGTGCGCGTGTTCGAAGGCGGATTCGCGCGCCCATGGCGCACCGCCGCCTATGGCGACCCGCTCATGATCCTTGCGACGCCCGAGCGCCTCGGCGTGCGGCGCGTGGCGCCTCCGGCAGACGACGCCGTCCAGCTCAAGCAGGAGGCCGCGGACAATCTCAAGCGGTTCCGCGACAGCGGCGACACGCTCGCGATGGCGAAGGCGATGCAAGATCTCGAGCTGCTCGGGAGCGACGCGAAGGTGATCCAGCTGTGGGGGCTTGCCAAGGACCTCGACACGGCGGCGATCTGCGCATCGCATGTGCTCGGCGCGATGTTCCGCGCGCGCGACCTCGACGGTCTCGCCGGCGCGTACATCGCATGCGAGACGGCGCCGCCGAGGGCGCGCGACATGCTCTGGCAGCTCGCCACGCCGCGGCTCGGCTCGCTGAACGACGCGCGCACGGTCGCGCTGCTTGCGCGCGATCCGCGCGGCCCGGACCCGAGCATCGACCTTGCGCTGCTCAAGCCGACGGCGATGCGGCTCCTCGGCCGCGAAGCGTGGGCACGGATCCTGACGGACGCCGAGAGGCTCTCGACCGACGAAACGGTCCGCTCGCGGATCAACGCGCTGCGCTGAACTCAGAGGTCGGCGCGGCGGGCTTCTGCGCGCCTTCCGGCGCGGGAGCGGGCTTCGGACGCCGGCCCGAGGGCTTGAGCGCGCCGCTTGCGCGCTGGATGGTCGAGTTCGGTTCGGGCGCGCAGTCGTCGGCCGCGTCGGCTGACGGCGCCGCCGCGAGCGCATCCTTCATCTCCGCAGCCACCGCGCAGGCGAGGCCGGCCATGCCGTGCGGCGCGGGATGCAGTTCATCGCGCTGGAGAAGCGGCGCCTGCTTCGTGCTCTCGAGGCGCACGCCGCGGATCTCGAGCGCACGCTCCTCCATCAGCTGGCGCTGCATGTCGGCGAGCGGAAGCACGCGGATGTTGGCGCGGCCCTTCGCCCACTCGGCGAACCGCGCATTGGCCTTGGCGAGCGTTTCCTTCGCAGGCATCTGCGCGGGCGCCAGCATCTTTCCGACCGCGGGCGACATGTCCGGAAGGTCGCCGACAAGGACGGGGACCTCGAAGCGCTCGAGTTCCTTGAGCCCGAGCTCGAGCTTCTCGAGCCGCTCCGCCTCGTCGTTCAGCCGGCCGCCGCTCGGCGCGTCGTCGCCGTAGCAGTACCAGAAGAGGAAGTCGAGGGCGATCACGCAGTCGGGCTTGAAGTCGGCCGCGCGCGTGGCGGCGGTCGCGCCGTTCTTCACCGGCGCGAGGAAGAAGAACCCGCTCGACATGTCGGTCGACACGATCTCAAGCTCGGGGCACGCGAGGCGGATCATGTCGATCAGCCGGAAGCCGAGCGCGTAGTCGCCGTCGCCGCGCTGCTCGCGCATCACGCAGCCGAAGCCGGCGGAGGCGCTTGCGCCGATGACCGCGACGCGGACGGTCTTCGTGGGCGCGGTGGTGGCTGCGGCAGGGGGCGCAGGCGACGGCGCGACCTGCGCAAGCGACGGCGTGGCGACGATCAGCGCGAGTGCAAGCGTGCGAAGTGCGTGGCGCATGGCGTGATGGTAGCCAGCGGAGGTGTCAGAGGCATCGTTGCGCGTTCGAGGGCGAAGCCCGAGCGAGGTGCGTGCGAGTCGACAGCCAAAATGGGTGCCACTACTTCCAGTAGTGGTTCCGCGCAGATAGCGGCAGATCTTCCGATCCCGGCCACCCCGACTCCGCACTGCTAGGTTCTGTCTGACGGATCCCCGATCGTCGATTTTCCCGCGGATTCCGTGATGCATGAAGCCCGCCCGATCGAGCCGATGCAGGATCCCGGGCCGCGGAGCGGCCCGAGGAGGCGCACGGATGCGACGACACGAACTCAGCGACGAGGAATGGGCCCTCGTCAGTCCCTTGCTCCCGCGCCAGGCGCGCGGCGGCCGTTGGAACGACCACCGCACCACGCTCGGCGGCATGCTCTGGATCCTCAGGACAGGCGCGCCGTGGCGGGACCTCCCGGAGCGCTTCGGGCCGTGGCAGAGCGTCTACCACCGCTTCAGCCGCTGGCGCCGCGACGGCACCATCGACCGCATCGTGAAGGCGCTGCGCATCCGCCTCGACCGCGAGGGGAAGATCGACTGGGACCTCTGGTGCGTCGACGGCACGAGCGTGCGCGCGTCGCGCTCGGCGGCGGGCGCATCGAAAAAAAGCGCGAAGACGAGCCCGAAGACCACGCGCTGGGCCGCTCGCGAGGCGGATGGGGGACGAAGCTCCACCTGGTCGTTGACGGTCGCGGAACTCCCCTCGCCGCCTGCGTCTCCGCGGGGCAGGCGCACGAGTCGACGCAGTTCGGGCGGCTGATGGACGAGGTGCGTCCTCCGCGCCGCGAGGGCTGGCCGGAGAAGACGGCGGGCGACAAGGGGTACAGCTATCCGCAGGTCCGGGGATGGCTCGCGCGCCGCGGAGTGGAGGCCGTGATCCCGCAGCGCAGCGACCAGATCGGGCGCGAGGGCGAGTTCGACATGGACTGGCCGTCGTACCGGCGCAGGAGCGTGGTGGAGTGCTGCGTCGGATGGCTGAAGGAGTGCAGGCGCGTCGGGACGCGCTTCGAGAAGCTCGCGGGCAGCTTCCTGGCCTTCGTGAAACTGGCCATTATCCAGCGATATCTGAGGATTCTTGATCCGTCAGACAGAACCTAGGCCCGTGGGACAGAAGGCTGCGAATGGATTCGGCCTGCACGACATGGCCGGCAATATATTTGAG
>JBKCZS010000168.1:0-10435 GCA_046337925.1 bacterium
GCCGATCGGCGACCTCTACAAGACCGAGGTCTACGCGATGGCGCGCATGCTGAACGCGCGCTTCGCGGAGTTCGGCTTCGCGCAGCCGCCGATTCCCGTGGACAGCATCGAGAAGGCGCCGAGCGCGGAACTGCGCCCGAATCAGACAGACCAGGATTCGCTGCCGCCGTACGACCTGCTCGACGCCGTGCTGCGCGTGCTGGTCGACGGGGAAGGCTCGGTCGACGATGCGATCGCCGCCACGGGCGCGCCGCGCGAGACCGTCGTGCGCATCGCGCGCATGCTCGACCGAGCGCAGTTCAAGCGCGACCAGGCCGCGATCATCCTCAAGCTCTCGCCGCGCGCATTCGGTCGCGGGCGCCGCTATCCGATCCTCTCTGGGTGGGATTGGTGACATGCCGATCCGCGTCCTGCCACCCGAACTCGTGAACCAGATCGCCGCCGGCGAGGTCGTCGAACGCCCCGCGAGCGTGGTGAAGGAACTCGTCGAGAACTCGATCGACGCCGGTGCGCGCACGGTCCTGGTCGAGGTCGAGGGCGGCGGCGCCGAACTCGTGCGCATCACCGACGATGGCGGGGGAATCCCCGAGTCCGAGCTCCCGCTCGCGGTCGCCGCGCACGCGACGAGCAAGGTGGCGACGAGCGACGATCTCGCGGCGATCCACACCTTCGGTTTCCGCGGCGAGGCGCTTGCCTCGATTGCGAGCGTCTCGCGCTTCAGGATGCAGTCGTGTCTGCGCGGCGCGACGAGCGGCGCCGAGATCGAGGTCGAAGGCGGCGCGATCCGCCCCGTGCGGCCTGCGCCCGCGCGCCCGGGCACCGTGGTCGAGGTGCGTACGCTCTTCTTCAATGTGCCCGCGCGGCGCAAGTTCCTGAAGTCGGACGCGGCCGAGACGGCGCGCGTCACCGAGACGGTCGAGGCGCTGGCGCTCGCGCATCCGACGGTGTCGTTCGAACTGCGGTCGAACGGCCGGCGGCTGCTCGACCTCCCGGCGACCGCCGAACCCGCGAAGCGCACGCTCGATGTCCTCGGCGCCGAGCTCGCGCCCGAGCTCCTCGAGTTCGAGGAGCGCTTCCCAGAGCTCGGCGGCCTCGTCGTGCGCGGCTTCGCCGGCAAGCCCGGCATCGCGCGTCCATCGTCGCGCGCGATCCGCATCCACCTGAACGGCCGCCCGATCATGGACCGCACGGTGCTGCACGCCGTGCGCGAGGCGTACCGCGGGCTTGTCGACCCCGCGCGCACGCCGACGGTGGCGCTCATCCTCGAGCTCGACCCGCGCGAGGTCGATGTGAATGTCCACCCCGCGAAGAGCGAGGTGCGCTTCCGATCGCAGTCGGCCGTCCACTCGGCCGTGCGCAAGGCGATCGAGCGCACGCTGCGTGCGGCGAACCTTGTGCCGAGCTTTGTGCCCGATGCGCTGCGCGCGCCCGCCGAGCCGTATGCGGGCCCTCGCGCGCCGCTCTTCGGCAGCGGATTCGCAGCGCAGCGCAGCGACGAGGACGCACGGGGAGGCGTCGACTTCAGCGCGTTCGCAGCGCTGGCGACCGGCCTCGCGGAACCAAAGCCGGATGGCGCGACCGACGAGCCGGTTCTCGCGGGCGAGTTCCCGTACATCCAGCTCCTCAACGGCTTCGTGGTGACCGAAGACGCCGACGGCATCGTCATCGTCGACCAGCACGCGCTGCACGAGCGCGCGATGTTCGCGGCGTTCCTCGAGCGGATGGACCGCGGGCCGCTCGAGTCGCAGCGCCTCCTCGTTCCCATCGTGCTCGAGCGGAGCGCGCGCGAGGTCGAGATCCTCGGCGAGATCGCGCCGCTGCTCGCGCGGCTTGGCGTCGAGGCGCGCCCGTTCGGGCCGCGCTCGGTCGCCGTCGAGGCCGTGCCGACACTGCTTCATTCGCGCAACGCCGACGCGGGCGCGTTCATGGGCGACCTCCTCGAGAAGGCCGTCGAGCACGGTTCGCTCGTGTCCCTCGAGGCCGCGCTCCACGAGATCGTCGACATGATGGCCTGCAAGGCCGCGGTGAAGGCAGGCGACTCGCTCTCGCCCACGGAGATCCGCAGCCTCCTCGCCATGCGCGAGTCGATCGAGCGTTCGACCGCGTGCCCGCACGGGCGGCCGACCTCGATCCGCATCGCGCGCGGCGAACTCGAGCGACGATTCGGCCGCAGTTGAGAAGCTCGGGTTTGATCCGCCCGGGTTTGATCCGCTCGGGTTTGATCCGCACGCGCCGCCGGCTCAGCCGCGGCGGGTCGCGCCGTCGGAACTCGGTTCCGCGTCCCCGTTGTAGAGGATCTCGGTGAACACGGTTTCGCCCGTTTCGAGCATCCGCTCGATGTACGGCCGGCAGAGTCCGCAGCAGCTGCCGCAGCCGAACCGCTTCGCGATCTGGTCGATGGTCGCAGGGCGCTCGTCCAGCTTCCGCTTCAGATCCTCGAAGCGGAGGTCGAAGCACACGCAGCGGTCGATCTCGAAGTCGTTGCTCATGGAACAGTCACTGCAAGGCGTTCGAGGCAAGCTGCTTCGGACACGCGTTTCCCGTCATCGTGGATCGTACGGCCCATCGTGGTCCGCAAGAAATCCATTCTTGGGGAAGCCCATCACCTGGTCAAGGAGCGATGGGGCCGCATGGGCGCCGTCGCATGCCTCGCACACGCCCGCCACATGCCCGTCGAGGTAGCACACATGCGTGCATCCTCCGTGCCTGAAGGCCTGCGCGCCCGCGTAGATGGTGGGGAGATCTCCCTCGACCGCCGCGGAAGGGGCGCGCATGAACTTGTTCGCGCCGCCGAGCCAACCTCCGTCGCCGAAGAGCGCCGTGGTCGAGGTCTTGCGGAAACTTGCCGGAGGAAGCCCTCTGCGCGCGACGCGCCAGCCATCGAGCCATTCGCCGTTCGGGCCGATCTCGGGAAGCCGTCCTTCGGCACCGATATAGGTGGTGTTGTAGTTGTAACCCGTGTACGGATCGGCGCCAAAGGTCGAGTTGCCGACGAAGTCGGGGCACTGCTGCACGGGAGTCGGCGACGAGAGGAAACTCCAGAGCGCGCCCGGCTTCACCACGCCGCCAGGTTCCTGCACGAAGTCCCACGCCTTGGTGACAAGACCGGCAGGGGTCATCTCGTAGAGGATCGCGGCGGGGTAGCGGTCCTTGTTCTGGGCGGCGTATGCGGATGCCGCCAGGCCCATCTGCCGGAGGTTCGACTGGCACTTGCCGGCGCGCGCGCTTGCCCGGATGCGCGCGGTGGTCGGCACCACGAGCGCGAGGAGGACGGCGATCATGCCCATCACGACGGCGAGTTCGACCACCGTGAAGGCGCGCGGGGACGAAGCGTGCGCGCGGCGCGTCATGGTGCGCCTCCGATCGACCACGCCGCGAGCAACGCCGCGAGATCGGCCGCGCCCACGAAGCCGTCGCCATCGAGATCGGCGGTCGCGTCGGAAGAACCCCACGCCGCAAGCAGCGCGGCAAGGTCCGCCGCGCCAATGGTTCCATCGCCGTCGAGATCACCGGGTGCCGCGAGCGGCGCCACATCGGCGATGGCGTCGATCTCCGGCGAGGTGCCGATCGACGCCGGGCCTGTGATCCGAACGAACCGCGCGCGCGCGAGCCCGAGCGCACCGAGATCGATCCCGGTGCCACCGCCCGAGCCGTCGTACATCGCGACGAGTTCCTCGTATGGAAGTCCGACGCACGCTTCGAGCGTGATCGACGGATCGACGGGCCGCAGGAAGTCGCTCTCGACGAAGCCCGCGACCGTGGAGAACGGCGACGCATCGAGGTAGCCAAGCGTGGGGAAGAGGCCGTCTGCGGCGCGTCCCTTCGCGGTCACCCAGTGGACGCCGTCGTCGCTCAGCGCGATGGTGCCGCCTTCGGACGCGAGTCCGGCGACCACGCCGAGTCCGAACGAACTGTCGGTGAAGAACGCGTTGCCGAAGACGATGAGATCGACGCCGAACGGATTGCGGGGGTCGTCGAGCACATCGTGGTCGAACGCAAGCGTCAGTTGTCCGCCCACGCCGATCGACACCACCTCGTTCGGTCGATACGCGGGCTGGAACGGCGTGACGGCCTGCGGAAAGAGACCTTCGCCGGTGAAGCGCTCCGGCGGGCCGAGCGCGACGGCGGGGTTGGTGAATCCGGCGACGGCGCCCGTGCCGGGTGCGTATGAGATCACCGAGGTCGCGAACGGAACTTCCGCGCGCGCCTCGAGGCACGCGGAGATCGCCACGCATGCGCCCACGCACGCAGCAAGATCGAAGGAAACAACGCGCATCATGCGCAAACGACACTCCTTCCGGGAGTCCGCGCCCGGGACGGTTGCGCTCCGACCGGGAGCGCTCGGCGGTGACCGGATGGCCACCGTCGTGCTTGGGTAGGTCTTCCGACTTCAGGACCGCTTTGGGCGGCGCAGGACGCGCCTTCCCAGCCGAAGGCGCTTGGTGCGCCGGTTGGCCAGTGGCTGCCGCAAAGCGGCTGCGTCCTGCGGGATGCAGGCATCTTCCTGTCACGGCGGCGCGACCGCGGCGGATTTGCACCGCCTTCCCTCGCCGTGACGGTGTGTTCCGTCACGACGCCGAAGTTGCCTTCGGACGCCCAAGCGGGGGCGAGTATACGGGGTTTGGAAGTTGACGGGTTCCATAAGCAGGCGGTACATTCCGCGATCCGTGTCGGGCCGTTCTTGGCCCGTCCACCCTCAGGAGATCTCGATGCCGTTTTCCGCGTCCTCGTTCGCGTCCCTCCGCACCTGCGCCCGCCTCCCGCTGTCGGCGGTGCTTGTGGCGACCGCGCTGCTCGCGTCCGCCCCGACCACCTTCGCGCAGGACGGCGCCGCCGCCTCGGCTCCGGCCGCCAAGGACCTTTCGCGCGTCCAGAAGAACCTCGAGGACTTCGTCCACTATGTGCTGATCGGCAAGCCCGAGCTCGCGCAGGCGGCGGGCGAGGCCGCGCTGTCCGCCGACGCGACCGACCAGGATCTCGCGGCCGCGGTCGACGCGGCCAACCTCGGCGAGCGCCTCGACAAGGCGATCTCGCGCAGCCGCGCCATGGGCGGCGTGTCTGATCTCGCGACCAAGATCGAAGACCGCGTCGAGGACGGCCGCAAGGCGCTCGCCCGCGACCCGAACCGCATCGCGGACGCGATCGGCATGCTGCGCGGAACCCTCCGCGAGCGCATGATCGCCGAGGAGCGCATCGCAGCCGCCGGCGAGTACGCCGTGCCGCAGCTCCTGAAGGTCGTCGTCGATTCGAAGGACACCGCGCTCGAGCTCGAGGCGACCAAGCATCTCGTCGCCCTCAAGCGTCACGCCGTGCTTCCGCTCTCGATGTCGCTTGCGAACCTCGACTCGAACTCGCAGCGCAAGGTCATCGCCATGCTCGGCGAGATCGGCTACCCGCACGCGATCCCGTTCATCCTCGAGGTCGGCGCGTCGGCGAATGCGCCCGACACCGTGAAGGCCGCCGCCGAGGTCGCCTTCTCGCAGCTGAACGGCACCGCAAAGGATGTCTCGGCGCAGTTCACCGCGCTCGCGCGCAAGTTCTTCGACCGCGACGCGTCTCTGATCCCGAACCCGGCCGATGCGGTCAACAACATGTGGGCCTTCGACGGCACGCCGGGCGGCTACGGCGGCCTGCAGGCCACCCCGGTCGCGACCCCGATCTTCTGCGACGAGATGGCGATGGTGCTTTCGCGCCGCGCGCTCGCCGCTGACGCCGCGAACAACGCCGCGCTCGCGATCTATGTCGCATCCGACCTCCGCCGCGAGAACACCCTCGGATCCGATGCGCAGCCCGGCCGCTACTCGCCGCAGTTCTTCGCCACGGCCTCGGGCCCGAGCGTCTCGAACGAGGTGCTCGGCATGGCGATCGACGCGAAGGACACCGCGCTCATCCGCGACGCGATCGGCGCGCTCTCGCAGACCGCCGCGAGCAACCTGCTCGTCGCGAACGCGGGCCGCGCCCCGATGCTCGAGGCGCTTCGCTACGCCGACCGCCGCGTGCGTCTCGACGCCGCGATCGCCATCGCGCAGAGCCTCCCGAAGCAGAGCTTCCCGGGCGACTTCGGCGTCGTGCCGACCCTCGCGTCGGCGATCTCGGATTCGGGCGTCAGCCGCGCCACCGTGCTCGGCGGCTCGCTCGAGGACCGTCAGTCCATCCAGCAGCAGCTCGGCTCCGCCGGGTTTGCCGTGCTCGCCGGCGCCGACAACTTCGATGCGCTTGAAGTCGATGTGATCAAGGCCAACGGCGTTGACCTCGTCGTCGTGCGTGGCGCGGTCGCCGACATCCAGGCCGCCGTCGAGCGCGTCCGCGCGAGCGGCGCGACCAGCGCGAGCCCGGTCCTCGCGATCGCGAATGCGCTCGAGGAGAACGCGGTCCGCAACGCCTTCGCCGGCGATCGTTCGGTGACGGTGTGGACCGAAGGTTCCACCTCTGACAGCTTCCGCGGCGCGGCGATGGCCGTCATGTCCAACATGTCGGGCGGCGTGATGGACGAGGCCGAGGCGACCGAGTACGCGATCCGTTGCGCCGAGACCCTGCGCGGCGTCGCCATGAGCGGCTCCAAGATCCTGTCCGTCTCCGATGCCGAGGGCGCGCTCCTGCGCGCGCTGGACACGAAGCAGGGCGGTCTCCGCGTGATGGTGGCCGAGGTGCTGGCGCTGATCGCATCGCCTTCGGCGCAGAATGCGCTGGTCGATGCCGCGATCGGTGCTTCGGGCGAAGAGCAGATCGTGCTGTGCGACCTCGCTGCGGCCGCTGCCCGCGCAAGCGGTGGCAAGGCGGACGAGCGTCAGCTCGCGGCGCTGCGTCAGCTGATCGGTTCGTCGGAAGGCGCTGCGGCCGATGCCGCCGGTCGCCTCTACGGCGCGCTCGACGCAGGCCCGGCGGAAGCGGTGAAGCTCATCACGCGTGATTGAGCGGTCGCCGCTGCGGCGGCTCCCTTTGGTGCTAGAACGAATAACGGCCTCCGCTTTGCGGAGGCCGTTTCGCATTTGGGACGCGTTTCGCGTTCGGGACGCGTTGGCGTTCGTCACGCCAAAGGCGGCTGCCGCAGCAGCCGCCGCTCAATCTTGCCGTTCAGGCACGAAAGCCACCCATGGGATTTGAACCCACGACCTGCGCTTTACGAAAGCGCTGCTCTACCGCTGAGCTAGGGTGGCGAAGGGCGGAAAGCATACACCAAATCGGCAGGGTGGTCGAGGAATCCTCGGGATGGGCACTTTTCGCGCGGTGCGGTTGCCCGAATTGTTCCGTCAGGTCCGCGTTTGGAGAGATTTGGCGAGGGATGGGGTTGAGTTGCCGAAGAGAAGGGCGCGGAGTCCCGTCCGCGCGCTGCCTTTGGCGCGCGTGGCGGCCCATTTGGAGTGCAACATGCTGGCCGTCCAGTGTCTGTCGTTTGCGTTGATGGCGATGGTCCCCTCGGGTTCCGAGGGTGTGTTCGGCCGTGCCGTGCCGGCCCCGGTCCTCGCGCCTGAACGCGCGCCGGCGAGGGCCGTCGCATCGAGGCCTCGGATCGATCAGTCCTCCGTTCGCCGTGCGCCGGTGCAGGTGGTTCCGCGTGAACTCCGCCGCCATGTGACGCTGCTCGAGATCGACCAGACGGCGCTCGAGGCCTTCGCTGCGGCTGGCGGCGGCGTGCTGCGCGCCTTTCCGCTTGATCCGCTCTCCGAAGTCGACCTCGTCCTGCAGCCGAATGCTGCGCTCGCCAGCGTGCCCTCGGTCGACCAGATCGTCCTCGGCGCCCACGGCGAACTCGCCTCGATTCCGACGCCTCCGCGCGGCGCCTTCCTGAGCGGAAAGGTCGCAGGCGACGAACACAGCGTCGCCTTCCTCGCCGCGAGCGCCGCAGGCACCTTCGGCTTCGTCCAGCAGGGCGGCACCACTTGGATCATCTCGAGCGGTCCGTACGGTGGCGGTCTCCCAACGGTGGCCTACAACGCGACCGATCTGCCCGACGGCTGGATCGATCCTCCGCAGTGGATGTGCGAAACGGCCGAGGCGCCGAGCGACTTGCCCGCAGAAGGCGGCGTTGCCGGGGCCGAGCCGTGCCGGCAGTTCCGCGTCGCCTTCGAGACCGACCACGAGTACATGCAGAAGTTCGGCGGCAATGCGAACGCCGCCTCCGGCTACATCGCGACGGTGGCGGGTGCGCTCACCACGATCTTCGAGCGCGACCTCAACGCGCGTCTTGCCACGAGCTATGTGCGCCTGTGGAACACGCCGAGCGACCCCTGGAGCCAGTCGACGCTCACGGGCCAGCTCAACGAGTTCCGCAGCGTCTGGGTCAACACCATGGGAGGCGTGCAGCGGGACATCGTGCACTTCCTCTCCGGCCGCAATCTCGGCGGCGGCGTGGCCGATCTCCCCGGACTCTGTTCGGGCGCATCGTTCGGCTACGGTCTCTCGACCGGAATCAACGGGTCGTTCCCGACGCCGCTCGTCGACAACTCCGATCAGAACTGGGACATCTACCTCATCGCGCATGAGGTCGGTCACAACTTCGGCGGCGTGCACACGCACTCGATCGTGCCACCCGTCGACGGATGCGGCTCGATCCCCGCCGACTGCAGCAACGCGTCGCAGGGAACGCTCATGAGCTACTGCGGATTCTGCGCGGGCGGCATCGCCAACATCGCGCTCGAATTCCATCCGCAGAATGTCACGAACATGGCGGCCTACATCGCCGGCCGCCCGTGCAACTACACCGGTCCCGCGCGGCCACCTGTCGCCGTCAGCGACGCCGCCACCGCGTACCCGGGCGTCGCGAAGGTCGTCGATGTCCTCGCGAACGACTTCCCGTTCAACTGCGAGAGCGTCGTCATCGAGAGCTTCACGGCGGTCACGGGCGCGGGAGCGACCATCACCCGCACCTCGGGCGGCGGGCCGAATGTGTGGGATGTGCTCGTCTACTCGCTTCCTGCAGCGAGCGAGTTCATCGGACTCGACGCGTTCTCGTACACGCTTCGCGACGCGTCGGGACAGACCGCGTCGGGAGTCGCGGTCGTGACCGTCTCGCCGCTGCGCGAGCCCGACAATCCAGTGGGCAGCCTGGCGCAGCTGAGCGTCTCCTACTACGAACTGAGCGGCGCGACCGGCCTGCCGTTCTTCACGGCTTTGACGCCCTACGCGACGGGAACCGTTCCCGCGCTCGACTTTGGTCCGAGCAGCGGATCGTTCGCGACCAGCGGCCGCAGCGACGAGGTCGGCGCGGTGTTCGTCGGCTGGATCGATGTGCCCGCGTCGGGCGGATGGACTTTCTCGCTCTCGTCCGACGAGGGCTCGCGGCTGACGATGGGCAGCACCGTCGTCGTGTCGCACGACGGCCTGCATCCGTTCACCGAGAAGTCGGGAACCATCGGCCTCGCCGCTGGGCGTCACGCCTTCAAGGTCGAGTACTTCGAGGCGACCGGATCCGCCGGGCTGGTCGCGTCGTGGCAGGGGCCGGGCGTCGCGAAGGCCGTGATTCCCGCGTCGGCGCTGACCCACGGCGGCGGCACCAATCCGGCCGACTTCAACAGCTCGGGCACCGTCGACGCCATCGATCTCGGGCTCTTGCTCGCGGACTGGGGCCTTCCGACTTCGCCCTACGACCTTACGGGCGACGACCGCGTGACCGCCCCCGATCTGTCGGTCCTGCTCTTCAACTGGACGGGCTGACCGGCTTGGGTTCGCCTGGCTGAGCCGCTGCGGGCGGCTGTTCCTCGTCGCTGAGCGCGATCCGCTTCTTCGTGTCGCCGGGCAGCAGCGGGTAGGGCTTGCCGTCCTGCCACCATGGGTGCAGGTTTCGGAAGTGCGGCGAGGTCGGGAGGCCCGACTGTCCGCCGGGCGTCACGAGCACGGCGGCGTCGAGCTTGGCGGGGCTGACCACCGAACGCTGGCTTGCGCCGAAACGGGGCGTCTGGACACGCACGCAGGTCGGATGACCGGGAAGCGGAGCCTTGGGCATCTCCGCGAGGCGCGCGGCCGCGCCGAGGGCGTCTGCCGCCGGGTGCCGCATCGAGAGACGGTTGCGATCGCCGCGCGTCGCGAACACGACCGCGGGTTCCTTGGTGGTCGCGGCGCGCGATCCCTCCGCGGCGCGCGCCAGCCAGCCGGTCGCCTTCGCGCGCCATGCATCGTCGCCCGTATCTGCCACGAGGTGCGCGGGCCGCGTCTCAAGGATGCGAAGGAGCGCCTCATCGTCGAGCGCGGATCGCGCCGCCTCCGCCGTCAGGGCGCGGCTCTTGCCGGAGGGCGTGGCCGCGAGCCACCCGCCGAAGTCGAGCGCCATCTCCCGTCGGAACGCGTCGACGAGGACCGGCGCCGAACTCGTCACGGTCACTTCGCCGTCCCATCCCGCGAGCTCCGCGCGCGCCTTCTCCGACAACTCGGGAAGCGCCGCGCTTCCGAGCGAGGCGACGATCGCGTCGCGCCAGCGGAGGAGCCGCGGGGAGCGCAC
>JBKCZS010000169.1:0-3541 GCA_046337925.1 bacterium
TCGTGAGCGTGGTCGAGAGCACGGTCGCGGTCAGCGCGCCGCTCGCGCCCGAGACTTCGCCGCCGCGCTTCGATGCGCCGCCAGGGCCGTTTGCAATGTCCACGCCGTTGCGCCGCCACTGGTAGCTGACCGCGCCGTCGAAGTCATAGCCCGAGGCACACGCTGCAACGAGCGTGAGCGTGGCGCCGGCGTCAATCGACTGCGGCGCAGGCTGCTGCGCGACCGACGGGATGCCAGTGCTTGTCCAGCGGGCGAAGTAGTTGGAGGGGACGCCACCGGCGGTCGAGAATCGGCCACCCGCGACGAGCTCGCCGTTCGGAAGCGCGGCGACGGCTGATATGAAGCGATCGTTGGATGCCGCAGAGATCCCCGATCCGAGCGGAGACCACGACGAACCATTCCAGCGCGCAATGCAGCTCGCAGGCGCACCGCCCCCGGCGGTCGTGAAACTGCCGCCCGCCACGAGGTCGCCGTTCGGAAGCACCGCGAGCGCGCGCACGGTGCTGTTCATTCCAGATCCAAGCGGCGCCCACGACGAGCCGTTCCACCGCGCGACCCGGTTCGCCGTCCCGCCCCCGGCGGTGGTGAAGCCGCCGCCCGCCACGAGGTCGCCGTTCGGCAGCACGGCAAGCGCGAGCGCGGTTGAGTTGAGACCCGTCACGCCCTGCTCCAGGCTTGTCAGCCAGCGCCCGTCGCATTTCGCCTGCGCGAAACTCGGCGTGGCAAGGCCGAAGACCACGCCGGCAATCGCGAGGACGAGCGAAGCGGTTCGGGTGATGGTGTTGATCGCGGCGCGCATGGGTTTCTCGCACGGAAGGTGTCGCGACACGCGACGCTGGTGTATGGGATACGGAATCGCCCCGCGCGAAGCAAGACTGTTCGAACTTTGCGCCGCGGATTGACACACCCCACCACTTGTCCAATCGCCGCGCAGGGCCGGATTCCCGCGCGGCGCGCGGCGGATAGGCTGTGCCCGTGTCGTTGTTCGCCGCCACAACCCCAGTGGACGAGTTACCGCTCGTCGTCGTCGCGGTCGAGCGGGCGGTCGACCGGTCGCCAGACGGGTTGACCTACGCGTTGCCGCGCGAACTCGCGCAGTTGCCGGACGGCGCGCGCGTCGAGGTGCCGCTCGGGCGCGGCGAGACGCCGACCGCGGGCTGGATCGTGCGGCGCATCGCGGCGGGCGAGGACATCGGGATCCCGCGCGAGAAGATCAAGCCGATCCTCGGCGTCGATCCGTCGGGCGTGGTGCTGCCAGGCGAACTCATGCAGTTCGCGCGGTGGATCAGCGGGTACTACGCGTGTCCGATCGGGATGACGCTGGCGTCGATCTTGCCGGCCGCGGTGCGCAAGGCGATCGGGCGCGTGGAGCGGACGCTGGTCGACCTCGCGCCCGCGCCGCCGACAGCCGTGAAGATCACCAAGCGCCAGCAGCAGGCGCTCGATGTGCTTGCGACCTTGCCGCGGCCGATCGAGATCGCCGACCTCGCGGAGGCCGCTGGCTACTCGTCGGTCGAGCCGCTGAAGCGGTTGATCGCGTCGGGTCACCTCGTCGCGACGTAGAAGACCTCGTTCGAGGCGAGCTTCATCGCGCGCGCGGGCAACATCGCGCCCGCACCCGAGCCGACCGCCGAGCAATCGGCCGCAATTGCCGCGATTTCCCGCGATTTCGGACAGTTCGCGCAGCACCTCATCTTCGGCGTCACGGGCTCTGGCAAGACGGAGAGCTACATCCGTCTCTTGGAAGAATGCGTGCGCCGCGGGAAGCGCGCGATGCTGCTCGTCCCCGAGATCTCGCTCACGCCGCAGACGGTCGGCCGCATCGCCGCGCGCCTCGTGCATGCGAAGGTCGCGGTGCTGCATTCGGGCCTCACCGACGCGCAGCGCAACCAGCAGTGGCAGCTGCTCGCCGAAGGCGGCGCCGATGTCGTCGTCGGTGCGCGCAGCGCGTTGTTTGCGCCGATTCCCGATGATTCGCTCGGATTGATCGTGGTCGACGAAGAGCACGAGCCCGGCTACAAGCAGGACTCGGCGCCCCGCTACCACGGCCGCGACGCTGCGATCCGCCGCGCGCAGATCGCGAAGTGCCCGGTCGTCCTCGGGAGCGCGACGCCGAGCCTCGAGAGCTGGATGAACGCGGTCGAGCGCAAGATCTCGACGCTTCACCGCCTCACGAAGCGCGCGCCCGGGCTCAATGTGCCGAAGGTGACGGTGGTCGATTTTGGCGCAGAACGCCGCGAAATCCGCGATCGGCGCGTGAACCTCGTCGGCCCGACGCTGCGCGAGTCGATGGAGAAGACGCTGCGCGAGGGCGGGCAGGTGCTTCTTCTCCTCAACCGCCGCGGCTACGCGAACTACATCGCCTGCAGCGACCAGCGCTGCGACTGGATGCTCACCTGCACCGAGTGCGACGCAGGCATGGTGTGCCATGTCGACGCGGCGGGCAACGCGCGCAAGAGCTTCGTGCGCTGCCACCACTGCCTTGCCGAAACGCTGCTGCCGAAGCAATGCCCCGAGTGCGGCAAGCCCGTGACGGTGTTTGGCCTCGGCACGCAGCGCGTCGAGGAGGAGCTCACGCGCCTCTTCCCGAGCCTGATCGAAGGCGAGACGATGCTGCGCGTCGATGGCGACACCATGCAGACCGCGCAGCACTTCCACAACGCGCTCGAGCGCTTCGGGAAGGGCGAGGTCAAGGTGCTGATGGGCACGCAGATGATCGCGAAGGGGCTCGACTTCCCGAATGTGCGCCTCGTCGGCGTGGTCAGCGCCGACACGGCGCTCGCCCTCCCCGACTTCCGCGCGGCCGAGCGGACCTTCCAGCTCGTCTCGCAGGTCTCGGGCCGCGCCGGCCGCGGCGCGAACCCCGGGCGAGCGGTCATCCAGAGCTTCGAGCCCGACACCCCCGCCATCCGCCTCGCCGCCAGCCACGACTTCGAGCGTTTCGCGGCCCAGGAACTCGCCGACCGCAAGGAGTTCGGCCTGCCGCCCTACCGCCGGCTCGCCCGGCTGATCCTCCGCCACCCCGGCGAGACCGAGTGCGCCAACCGCTCGGCCGCGCTCGCACAGGCGATCCGCGGTTTCGCGGGCTCGGTCGAGGTCCGCGGCCCCTCGGTCTGCCCGATCGCCCGTATCGCGGGCAAGTACCGCCGGCAGATCGAATTGCTCTCGGACAGCGCGGTCGAGATTTCCCGAGTCCTCGCGGAGGCCCGCTCGCAGGGGCTCCTGAAACTGGGCGAGGAACTGGCGGTCGATGTCGACCCCATCAGCGCGGTCTAGGCGTCCTTTCAGCCCCCGTTGACGCTGAAATGAGCGGCATTTTGCCCTATCATCGGCACGCTTTGCCTCCGCGCGATTCCGCGCGGGCTGTCGCATAGCTTGGAGTGCACGAGATGGCCCATACGGGTGCCAACAAGGACGGTTCTCACCCCCACGCCCCGCAGTCGGTGAACAGCTGGCAGCCCGACTATGTCGAAGCCCTGTTCGCGCAGTTCAAAGCCGACCCGGACTCGGTCGGACCCGAGTGGAAGAACTTCTTCCTGGG
>JBKCZS010000170.1:0-3279 GCA_046337925.1 bacterium
GTCCGCCAAGCTCTGGCATGGCATCCCCCGGGGCGAGCATCCCGCCCGCTTCTGAGCGGCCGCCCCCGCGCCCGGCACACGGCAAAAAGACGCGCGGGTGCGGCCGAGCGCCGCTCCCGCGCGGGGTTCTCTTCGTTGTGCACTACTGCAGGATTCAGGGTCTTCAGTGCGTGCGCCGTGCCATCCGTCGGCGGTCTGTCAGGTCGTCGCGATTCAGGCGACGATCGCGTGCGCGCTCTCGATCGCCTCGATCACCTGGCGAACCGTGAACGGCTTGCGGAGGATCGCGTCGTAGCCGCGGCCCACGAACTGCGAGACCTGGCCTTCGGTGAGGCGGCCGGACATGCCGATGATCTTGGTCATCTGCAGTTCCTCGCAGTTGCGGACGAACGCGCAGAACGCGCCCGACTCGTTCTCCGGCATGTGCACATCGAGCAGCATCACATGCGGGCGGAACTTCTCGCACTCGGCGCCGGCGGCAAACGCGCCGCCAGCGACCTTCACGTCGTAGCGGGTCTGCTCGGTCAGCACCTTGCGGAGCGTCTCCGCGGTGGCGGTGTCCGAATCGACGATCAGCACGCGGGGCGCGCCGCTCATCAATCCGTCCATCGGAATGTTGTGCTTCTTCATGAACTGAAGAAGGTTTGACACGGGGATTCGGCGATCCTTCGAGCCCGGAATCCGGTAGCCCTGGAGCTGACCCGAGTCAAACCACTTGCTGACCGTACGGCTCGCCACATTGCATATGCGGGCGACTTCTCCCGTGGTCAGTACGTCCTTCTCACCAAACTGATATCCGTCACGCATGGCACTTACTCCCTTCGTTGCACAATCGCTCCGACTCCTCGCCGGACGCGATGAACCCTGTGGGAGTTGTGATCGGCGCGACGGAAGTGACAGTTCAGCCAACTGTGCGGAATGTGCGCTTCAAGAGTCGAAATCGCCCTCTGTTAGCCCCGATCGGGACAGAAGCTGCGCGTTTGCGCTGGCACGCCGCTCATTTATCGCGACCGCCCGCACGACGCGATCGCCGGAATTCAGGCCGATGGCCGCTCGCGATGGGGACGCACGCGCTCGTGCACGATCACTCCGTGCGACCGGAGCGCTTCCTGCAGTTCATCCGCATGGCGCGAGTCGCGCACTTCCACGATGCACGCCACGCGCACGCGGGAGATATCGGGACCGCCGAACACGCGCTCGTGGCGGATGTCCTGCACGCTCGCGCCCGTCGAGGCGATCGTGGCGGCGAGATCCGCGAGGCCGCCGGGGCGGTCGCTGATCGTCGCGTCGAACTGGACGAGCCGGCCGTCGACGGCAAGCGAGTGCTCGATGACGCGGGCCAGGACCAGCGGATCGATGTTCCCGCCGCAGAGGAGGAGGACGACCTTCTTGCCCGCAAGGTCCTTGAGGTCGCCGGTGAAGAGCGCCGCGAGCGCCGAGGCCCCCGCCCCCTCCACCACGCCGTGCTGCAGCTCGACGAGGCGCAGGATCGCGAGCGAGATCGCCTCTTCGTCGACGGCGACCATGCGGTCGACGCGCGGGCGGGCGAGTTCGAAGGCGCGCTTTCCGACTTCGGGGACGGCGAGGCCGTCGGCCAAGGTCGGTTCCATCTTGATCCGGTGCGGCGTGCCGTCGGCAATCGCCTGCATGAAGCTCGCGGCACGCCGCGGCTCGACGCCGATCACCTCGACTTCGGGCCGCGTCGCCTTGATGGCGATGCCGACGCCCGCGATCAGCCCGCCGCCGCCGACCGGAACGATCACGGCGTCGAGATCGGGCACTTCCTCGAGGACCTCGAGCCCGACGGTTCCAGCGCCGGCGATGATCGCCGCGTCGTTGAAGCCGTGGACATAGCTGAGGCCCTCCTTGACGACGAGCTCGTCGGCGAGGTCCTTCGCCTCGGCGATGTTCGCGCCGTGGATCAGGACACGCGCGCCGAGCTCGCGGCAGCGCGCCTGCTTCACGAGCGGGGCGACCTTGGGCATCACGACCGTGACGGGAATGCCGAGGTCGCGCGCGTGCCACGCGAGCGCGAGCGCATGGTTCCCGGCGCTCGCCGCCACGACGCCGCCCTTCCGGGCCTCGGACGACAGCTGCAGGAGCGCGTTGCGCGCACCGCGCTCCTTGAAGCTGCCGGTGCGCTGCTGGTACTCGAGCTTGACGAAGACCTCGCAGCCGGTGAGGCGCGACAGCGCGGGCGAATACGGGCAGCCCGTCCGCTCGACACCGCCTGCGATGCGCGCGCGCGCGGCGACGATGTCGTCGAGCGTCACATCCTCGCCCGAACGCGCCGTGCTCATGCAGTGACCTTCTGCGCGGCACCCGCGGCGGGCGCAGCGGCCTTCGCGGCCTCGTCGGCCTTCAGCAGGCGCTCGACATAGTGGATGTCGAAGGTCGCGTTGTTGAAGTCGGCGTTGTCCATCAGGCGGCGGTGCAGCGGAATCGTGGTGCGCACGGGGCCGATCTTGAACTCGTCGAGCGCGACCTTCATGCGCGCGATCGCGATGTCGCGCGTCGGGCCGTGGACGATGAGCTTGCCGATCATCGAGTCGTAGTTCGGCGGGATGCGGTAGCCCGTGCGCGCGTGGCTGTCGAGGCGCACGCCGAGGCCGCCCGGCGGCACGAAGGTCTCGATGAGACCGGCCTGCGGCATGAAGCCGCGATCGGGGTCCTCGGCGTTGATGCGGCACTCGATCGCGTGGCCGGTCACCTTGATGTCCGACTGCTTGACCGAGAGCGGCTTGCCCGACGCGACCATGATCTGCTCGCGCACGATGTCGATGCCCGTGATCATCTCGGTGACCGGGTGCTCGACCTGCACGCGCGTGTTCACCTCGAGCATGTAGAAGTTCTGCTTCGCGTCCATCAGGAACTCGACGGTCGCGGCGCCCGAATACTTCGCGCTTGCGATGAGCGCGGCTGCGCTCTCGCAGACCTTCTTGCGCTTCTCGGGGTCGACGCCGGGGCTCGGCGCCTCCTCGATCAGCTTCTGGTGGCGGCGCTGGCTCGAGCAGTCGCGCTCGAAGAGATGCACGGCGTTTCCGTGCTGGTCGCCGATCACCTGCACCTCGAAGTGCCGCGCGTGCTCGAGGAACTTCTCGATGTAGACGCTGCCATTTCCGAACGCCGCCGCGGCTTCCTGGCGCGCGCTTTCGATGCCGGAGCGCAGCTGCGCCTCGTCGCGCGCGACGCGCATGCCGCGCCCGCCGCCGCCGGCCGCGGCCTTCACGATGACCGGGTATCCGATCTCGTTGGCGACCTTGACGGCCTCTTCAATGT
>JBKCZS010000171.1:0-15004 GCA_046337925.1 bacterium
CTCGACTTCTCGCTGTTCGCGGCGATCCAGCAGAACACGATGACGGTCTCGGGCATGCGCGCGGTGCGCCGCCGCGTCCTGCTCCGCCACGGCCGCGAGGTGCGCGCGCTGAAGCTGCGGATCGCGCTGCGGTGCGATTGAGTTTGAGCGGTCGCGGCTGCGGCCGCTCCCTCTGGCGGTCAGGCTGCGGAGTGAATCCGCAGCCTGCCTGGGATGCGCGGCGTGATCGACGCGCTTCTTCGGCCGCTCCCTCTGGCGGTCAGGCTGCGGAGTGAATCCGCAGCCTGCCTGGGATGCGTGGCGTGATCGACGCGCGGCTGAGGCAGCACGAGCGCGGAGCGAAGCGAAGCGCGAGCAAGTTGGCGACAGCGTCGCTAATCGTGCCGTGTGGCATCACCTCTGGTGATGGCGGCATCGCACGCGCCGGGTGCGCTACGACTGCAGTCTGAAGGCCCTTCGCGCGTTCGCGGCCGCCACTACCCCTGCTGCGCAGGGGTAGTGCCACACGACACGCGCCACGACCTCCGGCACCCGCCGCTCAGGCTGCGCTGCGCTCCGCCTTCGTGGACGCTCACGCCACCTCCGCGCCTCACCCCAGCCGCTTCACGCCGCGGCCAGGCTTCTGGTCCTTCGCGATCGGCGTGTTGCGCAGCGTGCCGCGCATCTGCTTCGAGTCGTGGCGCGCGGCCTTCAGCTTGCGCTTGCGCGCTGCGTCCTTCAGGCGCTTCGTCTTCTCCTTCTCGGCGCGCGCCTTCGCCTCGAACTCGGCGATCACGCGCGCTTCCTCCTCCTTCGCGCGCTCGTGCTTCGAGCGGTCGCGGTCGCGCATGAAGGTCGCCACATCGTCGGGCACTTCCATCGCCTCCCACTCGGGCCGCGCGAGCGTCACGACCGCTTCCCAGCGCGCGCGTTCCTCGGGCGTCACGAAGGTGATGCTCGAGCCCTCGCCGCCGCCGTGACCGGCGCGGCCGACGCGGTGGATCCACTCCTCGGGCGAGACGGGCACATCGTAGTTCACGACGAGCTTGATCCCCGGCACATGCAGTCCGCGCGCGGCGACATCGGTCGCGACGAGCACGCGGCAGCGACCGTGCGCGAAGCTCTCGAGCGCCTTCTCGCGCTGGAGCTGCGAGCGATCGCCGTGCACCCCCGCAGCCGACACCTCGTGCTTGCGCCGCCCGCCCGCGCCCCAGCCCGGGCGCCGGCGGCGGGCGCAGTAGACGACGATGCCGCGGCGCAGCGACTCCTGGTTGAGAAGCGAAAGCAGCGCCGGCGTCTTCAGCGTCTCGTCGACGAGCATGCGCCGGTGCGCAAGATGCACCGCGGCGCGGTTCCGTTCACCCGTCTCGATCTTGCGCGGCTTCGCGAGCATCGTGTGCACGAGATCCTCGACGAGCTTCGGCAGCGTCGCCGACAAGAGCCACTTGATGCGGCCCTCGGGCGCGCGCGACAGCACCCACTCGACCTGCGGCAGGAAGCCCATGTCGAGCATGCGGTCGGCCTCGTCGCAGACCACGCGCTCAAGGTGCGCGAGCGTCATCGCGTCGAGCTCGATCAGCTCGCGCGCGCGGCCCGGCGTCGCCACCACGATGTCGACGCCCTTCGCGAGCGCTTCCTTCTGCGGCAAGAGCGACACCTTGCCGTACGCCGCGAGGACGCGCAGCACCGACCCGCGGGTGAGGAGCCGCAGCTCCTCCGCGACCTGCTGCGCGAGTTCGCGCGTCGGCACCAGGACGAGCCCGCGCAGGCGGTTGCGCGGATCGCGGCGTCGGCCACCCGTCTCGACCGGCTTGTGCCGCAGCAGGTGGTCGGCGAGGGGAATGCCGTAGGCGAGCGTCTTGCCCGTGCCGGTCGGCGCGAGGCCGACGAGGTCGCCCTCGCCCTTCACGGCCTCGGGGATGAACGCGGCCTGGATCGGCGTCGGGTCGGTGAAGCCCATCTCCGCGATTCCGCGGAGAACGAGCCGATGCAGGGTGTCTGGGAAGGCGGTCACGCCCGAAGTATTGCAGAATGCGCGGCATGAAGCCGCTTCTCCTCCGCAGCCTTCTGGCCGTCGCCGCCGGCGCCGCCGCGACGGGCGCGATGACCTACCTCCCGATCTACCTCGTCGACCGCGGCGAGGGCGCGAAGATCACGACGATCTACCGCGGCACCGACGGGTGGTACAACGCGCGCGACAAGACCTTCGGCGTCGCGTGGTCGAACCTCCAGCTGATCGATCAGCCGCTCACCAGCCCGCTGACCGAGGGAGAACTCCCTGCGTGGGCCGAGCCGCCCGCGCCGCCGCACCCCGAAGGACCGCTTCTCCGCATCGGAACGCTCGCGTCGGGCTGGCCGCTCCCCGCGATCCGGGCTCGGTGGACGATCACCTCGCTCGACCGGAACTTTCCCGTGCCGGCGGAGCTCGACGACCAGGACACCAGCATCTACTACGCGGCCGAGGACTTCACGAAGGGGAACCGCGGCGGAGGACCCGACGAGGTCGCGATCCTGTGGAGCGGCGCGCTTGCGAACTTCGCGATCTACGCGGCGGCGGCGTGGGTGCTGCTCGGCGTGCGCGCTCGGCTCGTCATTCGACGGGAAGCCGCGGCACCAGCACGTTGACGATCAGGTAGAGGAAGAGCGCGATTCCGACCATCGCGAGGATGATCTGGATGCTCATCCGCAGCACATCGCGCGGCAGCTGGGCGAGTTCGCCCGTGCGCGTCGACTTGTAGGCAAGCGAGATGCCCACCGCGGTCGGGATCACGAGCAGCCACCACCAGCGGTCGACCGCGGGCGCGGGCTGCAGGAAGGGCGTCCAGGCGAGGATGCCCGGCACGGCCGCGTCGAGGGCGGCGAGCATCGTCATGCCGCACCTGCCTTGCGCTCGCCGGCGCGGCGCCCGGAGACTGGTGCGTCGCTCGACGGCTCGCGGACCGCGGCGTCGAGCATGACGCAGATGTTCATCAGGCCCGCGAGGAACACGAGCAGCGTGCCGAAGTCGTTGGCGTGGGCGATGCTCTTGAAGGCCGACACGGTCACCTTGGGGCTGCGCGGCGAACTCGGCATCTCGATCATCGGCGCGGCCGACCCGCTCTTGAGGAGCGCATCGTTGGCGTAGCTGGCGGCGAAGGCGATCGGGCCGCTTCCGGCCTGCCCGATGAACCACAGGCGGTCTTCGGTGCGGTCGACGCAGTCGAGGCCGCCGACGCCCAGGCCCGAGACGAACAGAAGCAGCACGCCAGCCATCGCGTAGAGCCCCCGGCGGGTGTTTCCGGCCACGATGTGGCCGAGGCCGGGGAAGATCCATCCGAGCAGGAAGCTCAGCGGGCGGAAGGGCTGGGAGGGTGCGTCTGTCACGGCGGGTCCGCGTCGGTTCTCGCGCGCCGAAGGGCGCTGCGGGGCGAATACTAGCGGTTCGCGCCTACGACCGCCCCACGCGCGCGGACCGTGGCCCAAGAATGGGGGTTTCCGTTCGCGCGAGACGGTGGCAGGTGCCCGCAACTCCAGAGTTCCCGCATTGGGCGCATCCGCTGAAGTCCCGCGGAATCAGGGCCGATACCACCCGTGGAGGGTCTGTCGCGGCACGAACTGCGGACACCTCCGTCGAGAGTCGAGGAGGGAAGCGCCATGTCACAGAACAATCCTTCGGGCGATCATGAGTCGGAGACCGGCCTTGAAGCGGACCGCCGTGCAGGCGAGCGTCGCACGGGCGATGTCACCGATCGTCGCCTCGGCCTCGATCGCCGCGCGATCCGCGATGCCGATCAGACCAACCTCGAGCGCCGCCGCGGACCTGGCCGACGCCTGAGCGAGTTCGTCCGCGACGCTGAGGAAGGCGAGATGAGCAAGGAGCAGTTCATGTTCCTGATGGCCATCGATGCCTTCAAGCGCGTGAACGGCAAGAGCTTCCCGAGCTGGTCGGATGTCCTCGAGGTCGTCCGTAAGCTTGGCTACCGAAAGACCATGGCGAGCGAGATCAACCTCGGCGGCCGGGTCGAGGACTGGCGGGAGCGCGCCGACGCCCCGTCGAACACGACCCACTCCGAGCCGACCGACGGCAAGGACACCCGCCGCGCGGCCTGACCGCCGGCCCGTCCACATGCCTCGGACGCCCGACGATCAGGGCGCGCCCAGCACATCGTCCATCGTGTACCAACCGGGCTTCCGCCCGGCCAGCCACAGGGCCGCCTTCAGGGCGCCCGCTGCGAACAGGTCGCGCGACACAGCCTGATGCATGAGGTGGATGCGCTCGGACGGACCGGCGAGCCGGATCTCGTGCTCTCCGATGGTGTCGCCCGCCCGAATCGCGTGGATTCTGGCCGCAGGAACCGGCATTCCGCCTTCCTCGAGCGACCGCGCCAACGCCAGCGCCGTACCCGACGGCGCATCCTTCTTGCGATCGTGATGGCTCTCGACGATGTCGACCGACCATCCCGCCGGGCCGAGCAGTTCGGCCGCGAGTCGGGCCAAGCGCCTCGTCACGGCGACGCCGAGCGAGGTGTTCGGCGCCAGCAGAACAGCTCGAGAGGCGGAAAGTGCGCGCAGATTTTCCTGCGTGGCGGCGGACAGTCCGGTGGTGCCCACCAGCAGCGCGGCACCGGTCGACCGAGCGAGGTCGACGGCATGCGCGGTGCCATGCTCGCTCGAGAAGTCGATCACCACCGAGCACGCGCCCGAGGTGAGCGAATTCGCCTTGTCTTTGCTTGAAAAACGCGCGACGAGCTCGATGCGCGCGTCGTCGGCCGCAAGCGCCGCGATGCGAGTTCCCATGCGCCCCGAGGCGCCCACCAAGGCAACCTTCACAACCATCGTCGAACCATCCTTCGTCAGTGTCGAGCGACCGATCCCGAGATCGATCCGCGCGACATGTTGCATATTTCTGTCAAGTGGCTTTCGCTTTGGAACCGATGTGTGTATAACTCCGAGTGGCGAGAGCTCCGTTACGCCAGCTACCGCCTCACTCCGACACCAAGAGCGTAACCAAGCAAGGGAGCCAACAATGGCTGCAAAGAAGAAGGCCGCTAAGAAGGCCGCGAAGAAGACCGCGAAGAAGGCTAAGAAGACCGCCAAGAAGGCCGGCAAGAAGAAGTAAGCCCTTCGCACTGAACGATGCTTGGAGGCCGCCGAACTGGCGGCCTCCGGCATTTTTGCGTTTTTGCGGGCGTTTTCGAGCTGTTCCGCAGCCGTTCGCGCCGCGCTTGAGAGTCGTTCGCGCTGCGCTATGATCGCGCCTCGCGCGAAGCGTCGCGCAACGGAACGCAACTCTCTCGCGCGATACGCGAGCGATCAGAACAGCAATTCGAACATCGAAGTACCGGAGCGAATCGCCATGGCACATGTCATCACCGAACCCTGCATCGGCACCAAGGACACCAAGTGCGTGGAGGCCTGCCCCGTGAACTGCATCCACCCCATGCCCGGCGAGGCGGGGTTCGACACGGCCACCCAGCTCTACATCGACCCCGAGGCCTGCATCGACTGCGGCCTGTGCGTGGACGAGTGCCCGGTCCAGGCGATCTTCCCGCAGGACGATGTGCCGGCCGAGTGGAAGAAGTACATCCAGATCAACGCCGACCATTTCACGCGTTCTTGCGCGCTCGCGGCTGCGGCCGCGAGCTTTGGTGCTCATGACGCGGCTTCGCAACTTGCTCGCTCTGGTGCTCCGGCCGCTCGGAAGCGGCCTCTGAGGGCTGGTCTGAGCGCTCGCGGCTGCGTCCGGCTCCTCTGGTGCCGGGATCGCCGAAGGCGGCAGCCGTGGTCGCCCTAAACGACTAGCATCTCCGCCCTATGACGACCGTGACCGTGCCCCGCGCGAACCCGATCCATGTCCGCATCCTTGAGTGCGGCATGCCTCTTCTGGTCGAGGAGATGGCGGGGGTTCGGACCGCGGCCGTCAGCTGGCTTACGCCTGCAGGCAATGCCACCGACCCCGAAGGGGCTGCGGGCGACGGTTGGTCGAGCCTGCTTGCCGAACTCGCGCAGCGCGGCGCGGGCAACCGGGACAGCAAGGCCCTGAGCGACGCCTTCGACCGCGCGGGCGTGGTCAAGAGCGTGGCTTCGGCCAGCGTCCACCTCGTGGCCAGCGGCACCACGATCGGCGCGCGCGTCGACGAGGCGCTCGAACTCTTCTCCGACCTCATCGTCCGCCCGCATCTGCCCGCCGATGCCCTCGACGCCGTCCGAAGCCTCGCGATCCAGTCGCTCGAGAGCATTCAGGACGACCCCCAGCACCGGGTCAGCCTGCGCCTGCGCGAGCGCCACTTGCCGCCGCCCTTCAACCGCAGCGGCTACGGCAACCTCGAGGCGTTCGAGGCCGCCGAGATCGATGTGCTCCGGCAGAGCTGGATGCAGCGCGTCCGTCCGGTCGGTTCGATCCTGGCCGTCGCGGGCGCGGTCGACGCCGATGCGATCGCACGCACCATGGACCGTCTGCTCGCGGGCTGGCACGGCGATGCGTGGGATGTGCGCCCGGCCGGCCCTGCGGTCGGCGGCGTCGCGCACGAGATGGACGAGTCGAACCAGACCCACATGGCGATCGGATTCGACGCGCCCAACGAGCGCGATCCGTCGTCGCTTCTCTGCCGCATCGCGACCACGATCCTCGGAGGCGAGACCTCGAGCCGCCTCTTCACCGAAGTCCGCGAGCGCCGCGGCCTCTGCTACTCGGTGAACGCCGGCTACGGCGGCGGCCGCGACCGCGGCATCGTCGCGATCTACGCGGGCAGCACGCCCGAGCGCGCGCAGGAGACGCTCGACACGATCCTGCACGAGGTCCACGCGCTCGAAGAGGGCGTCTCGGCCGATGAGTTCCGCCGCGCGCAGACGGGCATCAAGAGCCGCCTCGTGATGCACGGCGAGAGCACGGCCGCGCGCGCGGCGGCGATCGCCAGCGACTGGTACCGGCTCGGCCGATGCCGTTCGCTCGTCGAGCTGACCGCGGAGGTCGAGGCGGTGACCCTCGATGCGCTGAACGGCTGGATCGCGTCGTCGATGGGCGATGCGTGGCGCCGCAGCATGACGGTCTACACGATTGGTAAGAGCCAACCTTCGGTCGGCTAAGTGGGAAGAGCCAACCTTCGGTCG
Organism: bacterium; assembly: GCA_046337925.1. Classification (GTDB taxonomy): domain Bacteria; phylum Planctomycetota; class Phycisphaerae; order Phycisphaerales; family SM1A02; genus QWPT01. Next base: position 7,069 of record JBKCZS010000171.1, read on the forward strand.
GCTGAGTGGGAAGAGCCAACCTTCGGTCGGCTGCGCTGGCGGCTTGATGGAGCAGGCGCATCGCGCCGGTCTGTCAGATCGCCTCGATCACGCTGTAGCGGTCGAGGTTGAGGGTGACCACTTCGCCGTCGTCCTTCTTGAGTTCAAGCCGGTCGAGCCAGAGGCGGTCGGACTTGGCATGGGCGAACCACGAGCCCGTCTGGGCCTGCCGATAGCGGGTCACCGTTCCCTCGACCGTCGTGGTCCACACGGCGTGGGTCTGCGGCATCTGCTGCGTCACGCGGACGCGCGTCCCAGGGGCAAAGGCATCGATCTCGAGCATGGAGCGCGAAGTATACAGGCGTCCAAAGCAGGGCGGATTCGGGCCGTCGCGGCGCGGCGGCCGCCTACTGCCACTTCACGGAGCTCTTCGCAGAGGACTTCTTGTCGGCGTTCGACTTCTTGTCGAGCGAGGACTTCTGCGCCCGGGAGCGGACTTCGCCGTCGGTCTCGCAGCCGACGAGGACCGTGCCGGATGCAAGGACCGCGGCGATGCAGCAGAGGCCGAGGGCGCGGCGGGCGAACGAGGCGCTGGTGGTTCGTGGAGAGCGAGGCATGGGACGGTCGATCGGCATGGACTCGGGCGATGGAGGGCGGCAGCGCCATCGGGCGGGGCTGTCGCATACCCTGCGGCGGATGATACGGGCCGCTCGGGTCAATCGCATCGCGTCGGTCGCCGCAGGGTGCTTCGCCCTCGGTGCGCTTGCGTTCGCCGGATGCTCGTCGAGGCGAACCGATGCGGTCGGCGTCCAGCCGACGAAGCCTTCGCCGGCAACCGACGGCGTGGTCGCCGCGGCACCCGCGCCCGTCGCGACGGGACCGCTCGCCGCGCACACGGCGTCTGCGATCAATATCTCCGACCTCTCGCGCGTCGAGCGCGACCTGCGCCGAAGGCCGCTCATCGAGTTGCGCATCGACGCGACCGACGCCGCCGGCGCACCCGCGCGCATCGGCGGCGCCATCCGCGTGGTGGTCGACGCGCCCGGGGCGGCGCCCGCTTCGCAGACCTTCGATCTCTCGCTGCGCACGCAGGCGGAGGCCGACGAGCGCTACGACCCGATCCTGCGCCAGTATGTGCTGCGCATCGAGCCGGTCTGGGCGACGGAACCCGCCCGCGGTTCGGCGGTCGAGATCCGCGCGACGCTCAGCCTCGCATCCGGCGCGACGACCGAGGCGACGGGCACCATCGAGTGGTGACGCTCACGGCTTGGGCGCTGCGGGAGCGGCGGGCGCTGCGGCCCCGTCCTGCCCGGGCTTCTTCTCGTACTTCGCCTTCATCTGGCTCTGGTGCGAGGTCAAGTCGATCGAGCGGCCGTCGATCCACGCGGCAGCCACATCGCTCGTGATCTCGAGCGGATGTCCGCGCGTGAGGATGATCGTCGCGCTCTTCAGCGGCGCGATCGTGCCGTACTTCGAGTCGATCCCCGCGATGCGGCAGGGATCCGCCGTCACCGCGCGCAACGCCGCCTCGCGGTCGAGGCCGAACGCAGCGGCGGTCGCCGCATGGTGCGGCAGGTTGCGCTCGTGCGCGGGCTCGTCGCCGGTCGCGATCGAGAAGACGATGCCCGCATCGGCGAGCTTCTTCGGCAGCGTGTAGGCGCTGTCGGTGCGCGCGTGGCGCGTGCCCGGCAGGCGGTGGACGCCGCGCACGATCACGGGAACGCCTTCGGCCTTGAGGAACGGGATCGCCTGCTCGACGCCTTCCGCGCCGACGATGACGGGCTTGAGCCCGCGCGACTTCGTCCACGCGACGGCGCTTTCGATCTGCGAGGCGCTGCCGACCTCGATGTAGACGGGATCCTTGCCGGCGAGCACATCGCGCATCGCTTCGGCGCGCAGGTCGTGGTCGACGCTCGCATCGGCCGCGCGCGCGGCATTGATCGCCTTCATCTCGTCGAAGAAGCGCCCGATCTTGTCGAGGTCGTCCTTGGCGCGCTTCTTCTGCTCCTCGGGCGAGCGGCGCGACACGAGAACGCGCGCGGGCTCGACCACGGGCCAGGTGATGACGACGCCGACCGCGGGGTCGACCGTCATCTCCGCAGGCGTCCAGCCCTCGAGGCGGATCGCAGACGCGCTGCCGCCGATGATGCCGCCCTCGGGCGCCGCGACGGCAAGCAGGATGCCCGCCGCGCGCGACACCGTGATGAGGTCGCTGTCCGGATTGATCGCGATCGCGGGCACCGCCTCGGGGCGGAACTCGCCGAACTCGCGGCGGTCGTCGGTCGACTCGACCGAGAGCGTCTCGATGAGGCCGAGCGTGGTCGGGAACGCGCAGAAGCCGGGCGACACATGCATGCCCTGCGCGTCGACGATCTCGCAGTTCGGCGGCAGCTCGGGCATGCCCGCGCCGACCGAGACGATGCGTCCGCCGTCGAAGAGGACATGGCCCTTCTCGATGACGGGCGTGTCGGCGAGCGCGGTGTGCACGACGGCGTTCACGATCGCGACGGCGCGCGACTGCGGCCGCGCGGGCACGACATCGCTCTGCGCGAAGAGCGGCGAGGACGCGAGGCACGAGGCGGTGAGCGCGGCGAGCGCCGCGAACATCGGGGAACGGCGGATCGGATTCACTGGGTCACCTCCATCGCGGGAACGACCTGTCCGAGGTCGCGCTGCAGCGGACCGCATCCGCAGTCGCCTTGCTTGGTCGGGATCGGTTCAAGGCCGCGCGCGATGCGCAGCCAGATGGTGTCTTCTCGGTTCTCGAGCAGCTGCTCGAGCAGCGAGCCCGGGCGTCCGCGCCGTCCGCGGCCGCCTTCGCCCGGCGCAGCGGCCGGTCCGGCGTCGCGCGCGGCGGGCGATGCCATCGCCTTGGCGATGAGCTCCGCGCGCATCCGCGCGATCTCGGCGCTCGCCTTCTCGTCGGCCGGGCGCGAGTAGCGCTGCACGCCGTCGACATAGGTCTCCTCGCAGCGCGTGAACGCGCTCAGCGGGTCGCCGTTCCACACGGCGAAGTCCGCGTCCTTGCCGACCTCGAGCGAGCCGGTGTGCTCGTCGATCCGCAGCTGCTTCGCGGGATTCAGCGTGACGAGCTTGAGCGCCTCCTCGGGCGGGAGGTTGCCGTAGCGCACCGCCTTCGCGGCCTCCATGTTCATGCGGCGCGCGAGTTCGTCGGAGTCGCTGTTGAAGCTGACGAGGACGCCGGCCTTGTGGAGCATCGCGCCGTTCCACGGGATCGCGTCCATCACCTCGATCTTGTAGGCCCACCAGTCGCTGAAGCTCGACGCGCCCGCGCCATGCTTCGCGATCTCGGGCGCGACCTTGAAGCCTTCGAGCACATGCTGGAGCGTCGCGACGCGGAAGCCGAAGCGGTCGGCCGTCTCGAGCAGCATGAGGATCTCGTCCTGGCGGTAGCTGTGGCAGTGGACGAGCCGCGTGCCCTCGAGGATCTCCGCGAGCGTCTCGAGCTCGAGATCGGGGCGCGGCGGCATCGGCATGATGGCGGCGTCGCGCGCCGCGTACGCCTTCTGCTTCGCGCGATACTCCTGCGCGGCGCGGAACGAATCCTCGATGAACGACGCGACGCCCATGCGCGAGTTCGGGTAGCGCGACTTCGATCGCACCACATTCTCGCCGAGCGCGAACTTGATGCCCGAGGGCGCCTCCTTGAAGCGGAAGCCGTCGATGTCCTCGCCCCATCGGATCTTGACGACCGAGTTGCGGCCGCCGATCGGATTCGCGGAGCCGTGCAGCTGGTTGGCGGCGGTGAGACCGCCCGAGAGCTGGCGGTACCAGTTGATGTCGGTCGGATCGATCACATCGCCGATCCACACCTCGGCGGTCGAGGCCTGCGTGCCTTCGTTGACGCCGCCGGAGATGCCGGTGTGGCTGTGGCAGTCGATGAGACCGGGCGTGATGTGCATGCCCTTGCCGTCGACGACGCGCGCGTCGGCGGGCGCCGCGAGGTTCTGGCCGATCGCGACGATCTTGCCGTTCTCGACGAGCATGTCCGCGTCGCGCAGCGTGCCTTGCGAGGCGAGCGTCCAGATCGTCGCGCCCTTCACGAGCACCTTGCCCGCGACCGGCTGCTCGATGAAGCCATGTTCGCCGAACGGGAACGGCAGGCGGTCCTTCCAGAGGTTCGCGCGCTCGGCCTTCTCCTTGTCGACGGCGGCGCCGTCCTTCTTCTCGCCGTCCTTCTTCTCCCCGTCCTGCTTCTCGTCCTTCTTCTGTTCAGCCGCCTTCTCCTCGGTCTTCACGCGCGTCAGCGTGAAGACCACGCGCATGCCCGTCGCATCGTCGGCGGTCATCGTGGCGCGGTCGCCCGTACCTGCGAACGACACGCGGATCTCGCCGTCGAAACCGAACGGCGCGCCGTCGAACATGCCGCTGCCGCGGCCATCGGTCGAGACGCTCGAGCGCTTCGCGGTCGCACTCGCAGGCTTCGGCTTGTCGCTCTTCGCGGCGTCCGCGGGGGCGTCGGTCTTCGGTGCGGCTTCGGTCTTGGGTGCCTCTTCGTTCTTGACCTCTTCGATCTTGACCTCCTCGATCTTGACCTCGGGCGTCCAGCGCGCCTTGATCGAGCCGTCCTTCGGATCGATCGCGATCGTGAGGTCCTTCGCGAGCGGCTTCGGCGTGGCGCCGTCGGCCGTCACGGCGAAGGTGCCTGCCGCGAGGACGGGCGCGTCGGGCAGCATCGTGACGGGCGTGCCGCCGACGAACATGCCTTCGAACTTCGTGTCGGCCTCGAACGGGTCGCCGGAGGCGACGACGATGTTCGCCAGCTTGCCGGCCTCCAGCGTGCCGACGCGCGCCTCGATCCCGAGCTGGCGCGCGGGCACGGTCGTCAGCGCGGCGAGCGCCTCGTCCTTCGTCAGGCCGTGCGCGATCGCGTCGGCGAGCTTCTTGCGGAAGCCGCCCTTGTCCTGCATGCGATGCGTGGTGAGCGACAGGTTGGTGCCGTTCGCGACGAAGCGCTTCGGATTGGTGGGCGCGTAGCGCCAGGTCATCAGGTCGCGGAGCGAGATCGTGTCGGCCGCCATCGGCGACACGAGGTCGGGTGCCTGCGGGAAGTCGATGGGCAGGATGAGCGAGGCCTTCGCCTCCGCGAGCAGCGCCGCGAGCCGCGCTTCCGAGCGGAACTCGAAGCCGCTTCCGAGCACTGCGATCGGGGCGGCCGGCAGTTCCGCGCGCGAAAGCCGCACGAGCCGCTCGAAGTCGAGTTCATTGCCCGCGTCGAGCAGGAGGCCTTGCGAGCCATCGACGAGCGGCAGCAGCGCGTCGAGCGCGTTCATGTCCTCGATCGGCAGCTGCGTCGGCGCGCGCTTGGCGCATTCGGCGCGCCACGTCGCGTCCATGAAGGTCTGCCGCAGCAGCGCGTACGAACCCATCAGGCTCGATGGGAAGCGGTTCTCGCTCTCGAAGGCGCGCATCGTCGCCGGCGACGGAGGCGTGCCTGGGACCTGCTGCGCGACGATCGACTCCCAGTCGACGGTGCGCGTGCCGACGAAGTGGAGGTCGCGCGCGGAGAGTTCGTGTTCGGCGGTGGCGGCGCGCGCCGTGTCGTTCCTACGCGCGGGCACGCGCTCGCCGGCGCGGTAGAGGAAGCGCGTGTCGCTCGTGCCGCGGAACACGCCCGCCGACGGAAGCACGCGCGCGATCGCGAACCCCTGCGCGCGCATCGCGTCGATGCTCGCGTCAGGCAGCGTGATCTCGGCGGCGCGAACCTCCGGCGTCACGTACTGGTTCCAGTGGGCACCGGGCGCGCGCAGCACCACCGACTGCAGGTCGGTCGACTCCGCCACCAGGGCAGGTTCGATGAACGCCGCGCAGAGCGTCTTGCCGGTGACGTCGAAGATGCGGAAGCCGTCCGGCGGCACGATGTCGGCGCCGACGGCTTCGATCACGCCGTCCCGCACCAGCACCGTCGCGCGCTCGATCGTCGTCCCGGGCGCCACGATGACCCGCGCGCCGACCAGTGCGTGCCGTCCGGGGCTGCTCGGCCGCATCCCGATCACGGGGGCCTGCTGCGCATGCGAGGAGAAGCCGACGGTGAGCGCAAGGAGCGCGGTGGCGCGGGCGAAGTGCATGGCGCGAATCGTACGGCACTTTGCTGCAATCGCATCTTCTGACCGTCTTCGAGGTTCTGCCGGACGGATCGCTGAAGGCCAAGGCCGAAGCCGAGCGTATCCGTCAGGCAGAGCCAAGCCGCAAATGGAAAGCCCCGCCGGAGGCCGGCGGGGCTTGGAACTCGGATGTCGTGTGACGTTCGATGCTGTGTCAGGTTCGTCCGAGGGGCCTTCACGGCGTCGGGAGAGGCCTAAGGCCTCGCCCGGATGGCCACCTGGGGCGCGTGGACCTCTACATCCAAACTCAAGCGACTTCGTCGATCATGCGACGAACGGCGACCGACAGCTTCTCGTCGGTGTCGAGCGTCCCATTCGCGATCGCGGCCTTTGCGGCGGCGACCTTATCCTCGCGAATCGCGGGGAGACGATTCATCTCCTCGAGCCATCGCGCGACCTCCGAGACCTCGACGCGGTCGCTGGAGCGAGCGCGCGTCTGGGTTGGAGCGTCGATTTGGCGGCGAGCGGCCGCATCGCCAGTCGACCGAACACCGGCGGCGTAAACGGCGGCGGCGGACGAACTGAGGTTTCCGAGATTGCCAATGTCAGGCATGCCAATACTCCTTGGGACGGACGCAGCGAATCCATCGGCTGCGACCTTCCCCTAACGAGGCCAAACCATCCTGGTTCGGGTCCGTGGGTTTCAAGCTCGATCCACGCGATGCCGAGCTTGCATCCTGCCCACAGCATCATCGACCGAACAATCCCGACAACTTGAACAGTTGCTCCAGACGGAACTGGCCTCTAAACTCTTTCCTGTAAGGCACTTGCGAACGCGGATCTTTCGAAAAATCAAGCCGGAAAATCGGCCCGATTTGGTGTCCAGTAATCTCGCCTTCACTCGCAGAAAAACCAATGAATTATACGTGCGTTTCGACCCGAGGTCGGCATCCGATGCGTTTCCCCGCGCAAATTCGCCGCGGAGTCGGCATCCTGTGCCGCATGGATCAGGCATCTGGTTTGTCGAGCTCGGCCGCCCCGCGCCAGTTGCGCGCTGTTGCGTCGCTCCCCCCGTTGGCTCCGCCGCGGCGTGCGGCGGTCGCCATGGCGTTCGTCATGGCGTTCGTCATGGCGGTCTGCGCGATCGTGCCGGCCGGTTGCTCGAGTGGCGGAGCCGCGCAAGGCGATCGGCGGACCGCCGCGAGTCGCACAGGCGCGGGCGGCGACTCGGTTGCGCTCGTTGATCCGGCTGACGAGGCCTTCGGCGACATGGGCGCGACGCCGCGCGATCGACGCGCCGCGAACGCGCCGCGCGCCGGCGATGCGAAGTCGAGGCAAGCGCAGGTCGATGCGACCGCGACGGGGCGCTGGGCCGTCATGCTGGCCACCTTCTCTCAGGCAGACCACGCTGAGCGCGCGGCCGCGTTCCGCACCGAGCTCATCCGCGAGTACCCCGAGCTCGCGGGCGCGCAGGTGCGTCGCGTCGGAAGCGGATCGGCGATCGTGATCGGCCGGTTCGAGGGGCCGGATGAGAAGGCCGCGCAGGCGGAACTCAAGCGCGTGAAGGCGATCGACCGCAACGGACGCAAGCCCTTCGCGGGCGCGCTGCTTCTGCGCACGTCGGTCGACGATGCCGCGCCCGTCATCAAGCCGCACAACCTGCGCAATCTCCGGGCGAAGTTCCCGTCGGTGCGGCCGCTCTTCACGCTGCAGGTCGCGGCATGGTCGACCTTCGGCGACAAGGACACGAAGTATGGTCCGATGCGCGACGCCGCGGAGCGGTATTGCGCGGAACTGCGCGCGAAGGGCTTCGACGCGTGGTTCTATCACGACGAGGACAGCGAGACGAGCATCGTCACCGTGGGCTACTTCTGTCTCTTATACACATCTGA
>JBKCZS010000172.1:0-7672 GCA_046337925.1 bacterium
CGCGCGCGAGTACGTCGAGCGGCCGAGGGAATTCGACTACCCCGACTGGTGGGAGAAGCGCAGGATCCAGGGCAACGGCCACCTCAAGCTCAAGGGCGAGTACGTCTTCGTCGGCCGGGCGCTCGAGGACGAGTACGTGGCCCTCGAGGAGGTCGACGACGACATGTGGCGGCTGATCTACCGCAGGACGCTGCTTGCGATGCTCGTGAGGCGCGGCAAGCGGCTGGTGACGCTGTCCCCGCCGATCGAGGACGAGGAGCACGATGCGGAGGAGACTGAATAGGACGGACCCCTTTGTCACCTATGTCGTGACACAGGTGTCACCCATGACTTGACACCGTACCTCTAGTAGTGCGGAGTCGGATGGCCCCGACCGACGCGCCGGCCGATACGCGCGCGAAACCACCACTGGAAGTGGTGGCACCCATTTGGGCTGTCGACTCGGGGGCGCAGCGCTCGGGCTTCGCCCTCGACGAGCACGCGGCGCTCGGGCTTCTCCCTTGGCGACGGCTAGCCGACGATCTCGCGGCACAGCACCGTTGCGAACGCGCCCTTGGGGAGGTCGAACGCGAGGCGGATGTAGCCGCCGTGCTCGTCGACGCCGGCGTCCACCGCCCAGTCGCGCATGGTGATGCGCAGCGGCCGGCGCGCGCCGTCGCCTTCGAGCGCGGGCGGCGTGAACATCGACTCGTCGGCGCCGAACGCGGCGAGCGCGGCGCGTTCGTACTCGAGCGGCTTGCCCGCGGCCTCGACCATCTTCGGGCCGTGGATCGGGCCTGCGGGCGAGAGATCAAGCGCGGCGCAGCGCGCGCGCAGCTCGCCAAGCTCGGCCTCGCTCGCATCGGTCGCAACCGGGAACATCGACGACTTGCCCGCGAGCACCGCGACATCGCCGGGAAGGACCGTGTCGAAGGTTCCGTCGGCAACGCGCGCGCCAAGCGTGGCGTTGTAGACCGCGCCCTGCAGCGCGCTCATCCAGAAGTTCTTGATGTGCTGCGGGATCGCGCGCACGGCGCCCGCGTGGTCGCGGCCCTTCGCGAGCGCGCGTAGCGCGATGCGCTCGGCGGGGTCGTTGTGCCCCCACATGTCGGCCGCGAGCTCGAATTCGCCCGCCTCGTAGCTCTCGCGCGCCGCACGCTGGTGCGGCGGGAACGGCGTGCCATGCGCGCCGAGCAGTTCGTCGAGGATCGGCTTCCACTCGCCGCGAGCGAAGTGGAGGCCAAGCACCTGGTTGTTCGCGCGGTAGCCGAAGCGCTGCTCGCCGAAGTAATCGGGGATCCCGCGCACCGCGAGCTCCTCCATGCGGCGCTTCACCAAGCGCACCTTCATCGGATCGACCTGGCGGATGCGGATCACGAAGCGGTTGCCGCGCAGGTGCCCGCGCCGCAGCTTGTTTGTGTGACGCCGCGCCCACATCACGACGAGGCGGTCGTGCTTGAGCACCCCGATCGGCTTGTTCTGCGGAAGGTGCACCGAGATCGTCTGCTGCGTCACCGCCACGCGGTCCTTCATGCCGGCGAAGCCGATCGCGCTCTCGTCGACGCCGAAGTGTCGGCCGATGAGCCCGAGCATCTCGGTGTGCGGCATGTTCGTCTTCTGGACGCCGATGTAGATGTGCTCGCCCTCGCCGCACGGGTCGTACGCGGGGATCTCCTCGACGATGAAGTCTTCGGCACGCTCCTTGAGGACGCCGCCGACTCCATCCTCGCGCGCGGCGCGCGGGCCAGGGCGCGGGTCGGGCCGCAGGCGCGGGGCACCGAGCGTGATCCAGTCGGAGGGCAGCATGATGCCGCACGCGGGGTGGATCGCGAGCGGCGCGTTGCGCGGCGGAGTGACGACATCGGCGGCGTCGAGCGCGCCCTGTCCACCGGATGCCGGATCGCCAAGGCCTGCGTCAGTCGTCATCGTCTTCCTCACCCGCCTCGATCGGCGGAAGGATGTCAGGTCGCTCGTCGCTCGCCTCGCGCACCACTTCCTCGTCGACCTCGATCGGCGTCCGGCGCGAGACCGCGAGCGCGAGCGCGTCGCTCGGCCGCGCATCGACCTCGACGAGCTCGCCCTGCTGACGGATCAGGAGGGTTGCGAAGAAGGTGCCCTTCTCGAGCGTGTGGATCAGCACCTTCTCGAGTTCGCCGCCAAGCGCACGGATCGCGGACTCGAGCAGCTCGTGCGTCTGCGGCCGCGGCGGAACATCGCCGCGCAGGCGCCGCTCGATCGCGATCGCCTCGGCGGTTCCGATCTTGATCGCGAAGCTGCGCGGACCGCCCTTCTCGGCGAGCGTGACGAACTGCTCGGGGCTCGAGTCGAGGATCAGCACGCGGGAGAGTTCCATCGGGATGAACATGCGGCGCTCGACTCGCGGGGAGCCGGGACGAGGATAGCGCGGGCCGGGGGGCGGCGGCACCGTCAAACGCGGGAAGGATCCCGCGAGATCACGAATTCCTCACCACGCCGCAAGGAGTTGCGCGAGGTCCTGGGGGCCGACCGCGCAGTCGCCGTTCAGGTCGGCCGCGCAGGAATCGCAGTTTCCGCACGGGCCCCACGCACCGAGCATGATCGCGAGATCCTGCGCGTTCACGAGGCCGTCGCCGTTCAGGTCCTCGGGAATCGGCGGCGAGAGCAGCGCGAACGAAGCGGCGGCGTCGATGCGTCCGAGGCCGTAGAGATCGTCGCGCCCCGCGACGCCGAGGTCGACGGCGCCCTCTTCGATCAGCGCGCGCACCTCGAGATGCGTGAGCGTCGGCTGCGCGCTCCAGAGCAGCGCCGCGAGGCCCGTGACATGCGGCACCGACATGCTCGTGCCCGACTTGTAGGTGTAGCTGTTCGACGGCGCGAGCGACCAGACATTCACGCCCGGCGCGCTCACATCGGTCTCGGCGCCGAAGTTCGAGAACGACGCGCGGATGTCGTTGTTGTCGGTCGCGGCGACCGCGATGGTCTGGCTCCAGCGCGCGGGCGCGGCGATGTTGCTGTTGCCGTTGTTGCCCGTCGCGGCGCACATCACGGCGCCCTGCGCGTGCGCATACGCCACCGCGTCGCGCAGCGGCGTGCCGCCGAGGTAGAACTGGAGGCTCATGTTGATCAGGTTCGCGCCCTGGTCGGCGGCCCAGATCAGTCCGGTCGCGACATTCGACTCGAACCCGCTGCAGCCGTTCACGATCACGACGGGCAGGAGCTTCGTGTTCCAGGTCATGCCCGCGATGCCGATGCCGTCGTTGCCGGCGGCCGCGAGGATTCCCGACACATGCGTGCCGTGGCCGCTGCATTCGTCGGCGGTGATCGTGGTGCCGTCGGGCACATTGATGCCCGGGAGGATGCGTCCCGCGAGTTGCGGATGCGGATCGATGCCCGAATCAAGCACCGCGATCACGAGGTTCGGGTCGCCATGCGTCACATCCCACGCGGTGGTCACCTTCACATCGGCGCCCGCGGTGCCGGGAACGCCACCCACCGTCTGCCCGGTGTTGCGCATGTTCCACTGGAGGTTGAACGACGGATCGTTCGGGATCTCCGCGAGGCCGCCCTGGCCGTCGAACTCGACGCGCGCGATCGGGCCGTTTCGGCCGGCGAGCGCCGAGAGTGCGGCGTGCGCCTTCACGGGATCCGCTCCCGGCGCCAGCGTGACGCGGTGCCAGCGGTCGAGGCCGAGCCGGCGGGCGAGCGCCGGGTCCTTCGGAGGAGCGATGAGAAGCGGCTTGCTCGACGCGACGCGCACCGCCGCGAACACCCCGCGCGAATCGCGCTCGATGCGCGCGTTCTTCGCGGAGCGGAGCACCGTCTCGCCCTTCGCGTTCGTGGCGATCGTCACGCCGGGCGCGACCTGCACCATGAGATGCCCGGCGGCGCAGTCGATTCCGTTCACCTGGACCGGGGCCGGGTCGTCGACGAGCAGCGGCGGCGCGACCTGCGCGGCGAGCGGAGCCGCGATGGCAGCCACCGCCACGAGGGCGGACGGCAGGCGCAGCGCGCGCGTGAGTGCGCCGATCGAGGTCGGTCGTGGGCCATGCGAGGGGGACGGCATCGGAAGTAACCTACATCGCGATTCGGCGACCGCCGACGGGCAGTTCCACGAATTTCGGCCGTCTGGAGGGGAAATGCGGGTTGTCGTGTCTGCGCATGCGGGATACCGCGCGGTGCGGGTATAGTCCGCCCCTTCATGCCGCCACCGTTGGCGGCCCGCGGCCACGAGGCCGCCCGATCACCAAGCACCTTTCACGCGCCCGAAATCACGCCATGAGCAATCACCGCCATCTGTTCACCTCCGAAAGCGTCTCGATGGGTCACCCCGACAAGGTTTCGGATGCGATCTCGGACGCCGTGCTCGACCTCATCCTCGATCACGATGCGTGGGGCCGCTGCGCGTGCGAGACGCTGGTGACGACCGCGCAGGCGGTGGTCGCGGGCGAGATCAAGTTCGCCCACAACCCGAAGAAGAAGTTCGATGTCCAGCAGACCGTGCGCGACACGATCCTGAAGATCGGCTACGACGACGCGGCGATGGGCTTCGATGGCAACGGCTGCGGCGTGCTCAACCTCCTGCACGAGCAGTCGGCCGACATCGCGCGCGGCGTCGTCCGCAAGGCGAAGAAGGCACAGGGCGCCGGCGACCAGGGCATGATGTTCGGCTTCGCCTGCGACGAGACCGACCGTCTCATGCCGCTGCCGATCAACCTCTCGCACCGCCTCGTCGAGCGTCAGGCCGAGGTGCGCCGCAAGGGCATCGTCTCCGGCATCCGCCCCGACGCGAAGAGCCAGGTCACGATCGAGTACGAAGGCCTCGAGCCGAAGAAGGTCGACGCGGTCGTCCTTTCCACGCAGCATGCGCCTGAATGGAACGGCGAGAAGAAGCAGGCCGAGCTCAAGCGCGCGGTCACCGATGCGATCATCAAGCCCGTGCTCGGCAAGTGGTGGCACGACGGCGTGAAGGTGTTCGTCAACCCGACCGGCCAGTTCGAGATCGGCGGCCCGCACGGCGACTGCGGCCTCACCGGACGCAAGATCATCGTCGACACCTACGGCGGCCGCGGCCGTCACGGCGGCGGCGCGTTCAGCGGCAAGGATCCGTCGAAGGTCGACCGCAGCGCCGCCTACATGGCGCGCTACATCGCGAAGAACATCGTCGCCGCGAAGCTCGCGCGCGTGTGCGAGGTGCAGGTCGCGTACGCGATCGGCGTCGCGGAGCCCGTCTCGGTGCTCGTCGATTCGCAGGGCACGGGCACGGTGGGTGACGACATCCTCTCGAAGCTCGTGCGCGAGCACTTCGACCTGACGCCGTATGGCCTCATCGAGATGCTCAAGCTCCGCGCGCCGATCTACTCGGCGACCTCGAGCCACGGTCACTTCGGCCGCGAGCCGGGCGAGGCGGGCAAGGGCACGTTCACCTGGGAGAAGACCGACATCGCAGCCGCGCTCAAGAAGGGCGCAGGCAAGGCCGTGAGCGCGCCGAAGAAGGGCGTTGCGTCTGCAGGCGGCAAGAAGCGCTTGCCGGAGCTTGCGAACGCTTGAGCCGCGAGGCACCCGTCGGATACTCGGCCCGCGAGGTTGCGCTCGAGCGCATCCTCGCGCAGGCGATGCGATTCCCCGATCTTGATTTCTCCTCCCCCCATGCGGGGCCCCCGATCGGCACCGATTCCATCCGCCCGGGCGACCCGCGCGATGCGGCGCTGTCGCGCGCGATCGAGTATGCCGTGGTGCGACGCTATCTCACGCTGATCGCCTGCGTGCGGCCGCACCTCTCGAAGAACTGGCCGCTGCTCGAGAAGCCGATTCAGGCGGCGCTGCTCGGTGGCGCCGCGCAGATCCTCTTCCTCGACCGCGTTCCAGCGGCGGCTGCGGTCGATGCGAGCGTCGAGTGGACGAAGCGCAGGCTGCGCCCAGGCGCCGGCGGATTGGTGAACGCCGTGCTGCGCAAGGTCGCGGGAAGCATCGTTGAGCGCATGCCGCGCGGAGAGGCCGCGGCATTCGATCACACGCGGCGCGACCTCGTGCCGTTGGCCGACGGCTCGGCGCTGCGGCTCTCGGTCGAGGCGTTCAGCGAGGATGCGGCCCAGTCGCTCGCGGAGAAGTCGAGCCACGCGCGCGATCTCGTCCTGCACTGGATCGGCGCGTTCGGCTTCAAGGAGGCCACGCGCCTGGCGATGCACGGCCTCGTCGAGCCGCCGCTGATCGTGACGCCATTCGACGCGCGCGATCCGCGCTTCGAGGGCAAGGCGACGCCGCACGCACAGCCGGGCTTCGGCGTCTGGACCGGCACGCACATGGAGCTCACCGCGCTGCTTGCCCACGACGCCGACCTGCGCGTCCAGGACCCAACCGCGGCCGCGACCGTCGCGTTCGCGGGCGCGACGCTTCCGAAGCCGCCGTCGCTCATCGTCGATCTGTGCGCCGGCCGCGGCACGAAGACGCGCCAGCTCGCCGCGCTCTTTCCAAACGCAACCGTGCTTGCGACCGATCCCGAGCGCGCGCGCTTCGCGTCGCTGCAGGCGCTCGCGTCCACGAATCCGCGCGTGCGCGCGCTCGCGCCGCAGGATCTCTTCCGCGAGGCCGCCGGCCGCGCCGACCTCGTGCTGCTCGACGTCCCCTGCTCGAACTCGGGCGTCCTGGCACGGCGCCCGGAGGCGCGCTACCGGTTCAACAAGGCGCGCACGAAGAGCGTGATCGAGCTGCAGCAGAAGATCGCGGACCCGGCCATCGGGCTGGCCGCACCGAAGGGCGCCGTGCTGTACGCGACCTGCTCGATCGAGCGGGGCGAGAACGAATCCCAGGTCCGAAGGCTCGCGTCGAACTTCCAGCTGTCGCTCGCGGCCGACCGGACGATCCTTCCGGCGGGCCTTCCCGGCGACCCGCCGTCGGCCTACTGCGACGGCGGCTACCACGCCCTCCTTCTTCTGTGACGCCCGGCCAGCGGCCCGCCGCACGGCGCCCCCGATCCAGACGCGCAGCCGCGCCGACTTCAGGCCTCTTTCGCGCCCCGCGTCGCGGGCCTTCGTTGGTACCATCCCGCGTTCCGCCTTGAAGGGCAGGTGTCGCAGCGACCCCTGTCATGGAACGAGCGCCATGCGCATCCTCGACATTCTTTCCCCGAGCTCGATCCGCGCGCCGCTCCACTCGACCGAGAAGCACGCCGTCCTCGACGAATTGGTCGACCTCCTCGCGCAGAACGGGCTCTGCCCCGATCCAGCCGCGGTGAAGAAGGCCGTGTGGGAGCGCGAGTCGCAGCGCTCGACCGGCATCGGCGAAGGCCTTGCGATCCCGCACGGCAAGTGCGCCGCGATGCCGGGCCTCGTCCTGGCGATCGGCAAGCCCGCCGCGCCGCTCGAGTTCGGCTCGATCGACAAGAAGCCGGTGCAGCTTGTGATCCTCCTGGTGTCGCCGCCCGAGAAGAAGGACGAGCACATCCAGGCGCTCGGCAAGATCTCGAAGATCATGACGAGCCCTGAGTTCCGCCAGCGCGCCTACGCGGCGCAGAACGCGACCGAACTCTACGGACTGTTCCGCGAAGCGGAATCGTGACGGGAAGCGGGCGAGCGCGCGCGGGATTTGCTCCCGGGGATTTCGCTCTCGGGGATTTCCCCTCGGGGAGTTTCCTCCCGCAGGATTCCCCTCGGCGCGCGCGCAGGACGAAGCCTACCGATTCATCTCGGCCGCGCGCATCTCGGTCGCGCGCTTGATG
>JBKCZS010000173.1:0-25093 GCA_046337925.1 bacterium
TGTCTACATCGGGCAGGAAGCCGTCGCCGTCGGCTGCACCCAGGCCGTGAAGCCTGAGGACCCGATCATCACCGCGTACCGCGACCACGGCCACGCCCTCGCCGGCGGCATGACCTACCGCGACAAAGTGCACGAGATGTCCGACCCGCGCAAGTACCGCACGCGCGAGGAAGAGGAGCGCTACGAGTCGAACGACGCGATCGCGAAGTTCGAGAAGGCGCTCATCGATCACGGCGTCGTGACCGAGGAGTCCGTGAAGGAGATGCTCAAGGGCGTGCGCGAGGAAGTGCGCGACTCGATCCAGTTCTCGAACGAGTCGCCTGAGCCGCCGCTCTCCGACCTCTACACCGATGTGTTCGTCGAGCCGTGGGGCCGCTACACGGGCTCGTCGCTGCCTGAATTCATGGGAGGCGCCGACAATGTCTGCGGCTTCCGTTCGACCGATGGAAAGGAAGGGCTCGTATGAGCGCCGTTCTCTCGAATCCTGTCTTCCGCGAGCCGTCGACCCTCGGTGGTCCGGTGCGCGAGATCGAGTTCCGCGACGCGATCCGCGAGGCGATGAGCGAGGAGATGCGCCGCGACAAGCGCGTGTTCCTCCTCGGCGAGGAAGTCGCGCAGTACGACGGCGCCTACAAGGTGTCGAAGGGCATGCTCGCCGAGTTCGGCGCGCGTCGCATCATCGACACGCCGATCTCCGAGTCCGGCTTCGCCGGCATGGCGATCGGCGCCGCCGCGATGGGCCTGCGCCCGATCGTCGAGTTCATGTCGTGGTCGTTCTCGCTCGTCGCGGCCGACCCGATCCTCAACAACGCTCCGAAGATGCTCTACATGTCCGGCGGCCAGCTCGGCTGCCCGATCGTGTTCCGCGGCAACGACGGCGCGGGCGGCCAGCTCGGCTCGACCCACAGTTGGTGCGTCGAAGGCCTCTACTCGAATGTCCCCGGCGTCAAGATCGTGATCCCGTCGTGCCCCGCCGATGCGAAGGGCCTGATGAAGACCGCGATCCGCGACGACGACCCCGTGTTCTTCCTCGAGAGCGAGCGCATGCTCGGCAACAAGGGCCATGTGCCCGAGGGCGAGTACCTGATCCCGTTCGGCCACGCGGCCGTGCGGCGCGCGGGTGCCCACTGCACGCTCGCGTCGTGGGGCCGTCCGGTCAACTTCTGCCTCGAGGCGGCCGAGATCCTGGCGAAGGAAGGCATCGACTGCGAGGTCATCGACCTCCGCACGATCCGTCCGCTCGACCTGCCGACCGTCGTCAAGAGCGTCAAGAAGACGAACTGCGCTGTCGTGGTCGACCAGTCGTGGAGCTTCTCGTCGCCCGGCGGCGAGCTCGCGGCGCTGATCCACAAGCACTGCTTCGACGACCTCGACAACTTCGTGCACCGCGTCCACTCGGACGATGTGCCGACGCCGTACTCGGCGAAGCTCGAGCAGGAGTACCTGCCGAATGTCCGCAAGATCTGCGAAGCGGTGCGAAGCGCGACATACAGGGCGTGATGGAATCAAACGCGCGAGCGATCGCCTTGAGGTAACCAGCGAATGCCAATCGAACTCACCATGCCCCGTCTCTCCGACACGATGGAGGCAGGCACCGTCATCAAGTGGAATGTCAAGGAAGGCGACTCCGTGAAGTCGGGCGCCGTCGTCGCCGACATCGAGACCGACAAGGCGACGATGGAGATGCCATGCTTCGACGACGGCCGCATCGCGGCGCTGCTCGTCGAGCCGGGCAAGCAGGTCAAGGTCGGCACGACCATCGCGCTGCTCGCGCTCGACGGCGAGGATGTCGCGACGGTGAAGGCAGGGGGCGCGAAGGGCGCTTCGGCGCCTGCGCCTGCCGCGAAGCCCGCCGCCGCCGCTGCGCCTGCGCCGGCCGCGAAGCCCGCGCCCGCGCCTGCGCCGACGCCGGTCGTGCAGACCGAGACGCGTCACGGCATGGAGGGCTTCGGTGCAGGTGAGGACGGCCCGCGCATGCGCGTGAGCCCCGTCGCGCGCCGCATGGCCGAAGAGCATGGGATCGACATCCGCAATGTGGCGGGCACCGGGCCCGGTGGCCGCATCATCAAGCGCGATGTCGAGCAGGCGATCGAGAACAAGTCCGCGCGTGGCGCCGCCACGATCGCGCCCGCGCAGTCGCTTGCCGTGTCGACCGGCGGCGTCCAGACGCCGAGCGCGCCGCTCGCGCTGTCGCTTCCGGGGCGCGATGTCGCGCTCACGGGCATGCGCCAGACGATCGCGCGCCGCCTCGTCGAGTCGAAGACCACGATCCCGCACTACCAGGTCACGATGAAGTTCGACATGGATCGGCTCATCGACCTCCGCCAGAGCTACAACGAGAAGCTCAAGGCGTCGGGCGTGAAGCTGAGCGTGAACGACTTCCTCGTGCGCGCATGCGCGCTGGCGATGGCGGAGCACCCGTACTTCAACGCGAGCTTCGCCGGCGACCATGTGCGCATCCACGAGGTCGTGAACATCGGCGTGGCGATCTCGCTGCCCGAGGAAAAGGGCGGCGGCCTCGTCGTCGGCGTCATCAAGGACGCGGACCACAAGAGCCTGCGCCAGATCTCGGCCGACACGAAGACGCTCGCGGAGAAGGCGCGCACGAAGGGCCTGTCCGTCCAGGACATGTCCGACGCGACCTTCACGATCTCGAACCTCGGCATGTTCGGCGTGGAGCACTTCACGGCGATCATCAACCCGCCGAACTCGGCGATCCTCGCGTGCGGCGCTGCTGTCCAGCAGCCCGTGGTGCGCGACGGACGCCTCGTCGTCGGCACGCAGATGCAGGCGACCCTGTCGCTCGACCACCGCGTGATCGACGGTGCGATGGCCGCGCAGTACCTCGCGAGCCTCAAGGAGTTCATCGAGGAGCCGGAGACGCTGGTCGTCTGAGTGGGTGTGAGCAGGCTTGAGCCCGCTGTGGCTTCATCGGGCGACGCCCGAGGTTGTCGCATGCCTGCCGCGCCAGCACGACTCCGTCGGGACGGGGTCGAGGCGGGCTGACGATCAGGCTTTCGAAGCAGTCATGCGGTGAATGGATTGGTAGTGATGTGTCGCATTCAGCAGAAATGTAGCCATTTTTCGCGACTATCTCTTGCCCCCCCCCAATTCTGATTTACATTTCTGCGGTTGCGTGCCGGTGCGGCTCAGCGAAGTCGTCCGTCGCATGTCTTGTTATCCGCCATCCCTCTCGATTGGAGTGCCTTCCATGAATCGCAGCAGGTCATCTCTCCTGTTCATGTCCGCCTCGCTTGCTCTCCTTGGAGGTTGGGTCTCCGCGACGCCGTCGTGCTGTGAACGCTACACGTGCGAGAACTGGCGTGCGCTCAAGCCGCTCATCGCGGCCAAGTACTCGGACTGCTGCCGGAGCGAGGGCGACGCACGCCAGACCTGCTTCAACAAGTACGACGAGCTCATGAACCAAGTCATGCTGAAGTTCATCGAGGCTCAGATCGCGTGCCAAAACGGAGATATGGAGGAGGCGCGCCGCATCCTTCGCGACATCAAGGACAAGTTCAAGGATGTGCTGGGAACCGTTGCGTTCCAGTCCATCTCCAAGGTCGATGGAAACATCGAGAACTCGGTGGCGCTGTTCGGAGAGGACGACTGGATCTCGCTTGGGGTCACCTTGTTCCCGACTCCGGGGCAGTCGTGCAAGCCACAGAGCGTGGCCCTCGTCGGAACGAAGACAGTCAATCCCGAGGCGACTGGAAAGACGGTGGCGGACGCCGAGGGTGGCGGGGGGACCGCGGAACTCGCGGTCGTCGTACCCGCCGAGTCGCCAGCAGCGCTCGTTTCATGCGATTTCCGATTCCCCTCCGACACGCAGATCAGGGTTCGCTTCGGTACGGAAGCCACCGGGACGATCGGCGGCACGGTGAGTCTTGCCCGGCTGCAGACGGCGGATGGATCGCTGCGCGCGCTGCCGACGGCGGTCGATCTCCGCGTGCGCATGCTTGGCCAGACCATCACCTTGGTCCTCGACAAGTCCTCGCCGTACAACTCGTTGGAGGCTACGCCGGACGGCAGTGGTTACCTGTCGGTTGCACTCACCGTCGACAGCAAGTCGGCCGCCCTGGCGCCGAGCCTCTATCTCGAGGAGACCTACTTCTTCCGATTCCCCGTGACGGTTGATCCGGACTTCCGAAGCTTGCACTTCAACCTCACGCCGTCGATGCCGGGACATCTGTATTCGCCGGTGTCGCAGATGACGCTCCGCGCGATCGGTCCTTCGACTCCTGTTCCCGTTGGCGGCGATCCGTGTGCAGACGCGAACGGCAATGGCGTCCCGGACGGCGCGGACAGGACGATTCGCGCCATCGAGGAGACGACTCCGCACTGTCGGGAGGCGGGACGCTGAGTCAGGGCGCGGCCTGGTCGACCAGCACGATCTCGACGGCGGCTGGGCCGTGGACGCCGGTCACGAGCACGCCTTCGATGTCGGCGGTCTTCGAGGGACCGGTGATGATCGTGGTCGAGGCTGCGTCGAGCGTGTCGGGGCGGGTTTCGAAGAGGTCGACCAGATCTGGCAGGATCTGACTCGCCCGCACGATCGCGATGTG
Source organism: bacterium (assembly GCA_046337925.1). Taxonomy (GTDB): domain Bacteria; phylum Planctomycetota; class Phycisphaerae; order Phycisphaerales; family SM1A02; genus QWPT01. Next base: position 4,566 of record JBKCZS010000173.1, read on the forward strand.
GATCGGCGGCGTCACCCACGCATTTCGGATGCGGCCGTTCGTCGAGACGACGAGCGAGCCGCTCTCGGCGATCGCGCAGTCGACATCGGTGACGCCGACCTCGCAGTCGAAGAGGAGGTCGGCGTTGTCGTTCGGTGCGAGGCGCGCGCCCGCGGCGGCGCTCGCGCGCGCGGCGAGCGCCGCGTCGCGCACGGCGACCACGGTGGTGCCGCGGGCTTCGAGCAGTTTCGCGAGGGTCGCGTCGAGCCCCGCGTCGTCGACGCGCGTCACGCGCATGCCGACGGCCTGCGCCTTCGCCGCGAAGAGATCAGCGAGGTTCGCCGCGTCGCGCGCGATGCGGCGGACGACCGTGTGTGCGGGTACCTCGGCCACCGACACGGGCTGCGCGCGCACGGCGGCGCGCACACGCGCGAGCAGGAGGTCGACGGCGGGGCTGCGCGCGGTCATCGTGCACCTCGCGCGTTGTCGTGCTTCGCGACCCACTCGCGGAAACTCTCGCCTGTCGCGAAGCCGAGGTCGCGCGTCGCGGTCCAGCCGGCGCCTGGGCCCGGCGCGCGCGTCAGCCACGCGCGGTCGCCGTCTTGCGTCGCTTCTCGCTGGCCCAGCATGCGCGCGTGCAGCCGCGCGGCGCCGACCGCGAGGCGGAAGAGCGCAGGGCGCTCGGCGAGCCAGCGCCAGACGCGCAGCACGGAGTCCTCGCTCGCTGGCGAAAGGCCGCGTTCGCGCAGCCGCGCGCGGTCGTGCAGCAGGAACTTCGGAATGTCGATCTTGACGGGGCACGCCTCGTAGCACGCGCCGCAGAGCGAACTCGCGCGCGGGAGATCGGGGTAGTTCGTCAAGCCGTTCGAGCCCGACTGCGCGCGTTCGAGTTCGGGCGTCAGCACGGCGCCGATCGGGCCTGCGTACACCGAGCCGTACGAGTGGCCGCCGACCTTGCGGTAGACGGGGCACGCGTTCAGGCACGCGCCGCAGCGGATGCAGCGGAGGAGATCGCGCTTCTCGCTTGCGAGGACGCCGACGCGCCCCGCGTCGACGAGCACGAAGTGCACTTCCTTCGGCCCGCCGTGCTCGCCCGCGCGGCGCGGGCCGCGCACGAAGCTCGTGTAGATCGTGAGCGGCTGCGCGGTGCCGCTGCGCGCAAGCAGCTTGAGGAAGGGCGCCAGGTCGCGCGCGCCGCGGATGAGCTTCTCGATGCCGACGAACACGATGTGGACGGGCGGTCCGCCGACCGAGAGGTCGAAGTTGCCTTCGTTCGTGCAGATGACGGCGGAGCCTTCGTCGGCGAGCAGGAAGTTCGCGCCCGAGACGCCGATGTCGGCGGCGCGGTAGAGGCCGCGCATGTGTTCGCGCGCGATCTTCGTGAGTTCCTCGGGATCCTCGGTGTAGCGAGAGCCGAGCTCGCGCACGAAGCTCTTCGCGGTCGCGACGCGGTCCTTGTGGATCATCGGCGTCACGATGTGGCTTGGCGCGTCGCCGTCGATCTGCAGGATGAACTCGCCGAGGTCGGTCTCGAGCGTCTTGATGCCCGCGGCCTCGAACGCGGGGAGAAGGCCGATCTCCTCGGTGACCATCGACTTGCTCTTGACGCAGGATGTCGCGTGGTGCGCGCGGGCGATGTCGAGGGCGATCGCGCACGCGTCGCGGCCGGTGGCGGCTGCGTGGATGTGCGCGCCCGAGGCCTCTGCGTTGGCGATGAAGCGCTCGAGGAGTTCGTCGAGATGGTCGAGCGCGTACTGCTTCGTGTCGCGCGCGACCGTGCGGAGGTCGTCGTATTCGAGGCCGAAATCGCGGTCGAAGATGCCGCCGCGCTGCGAGTCCTTGAGATGGGTGGCGTTGCCGACGAACTGCTGCAGCTTGAGGTCGCGCACGGCCTCGCGCGCGCGGGGCTTCATGTCGAAGGGGAGTTGGGGCGCGATGAGCGGGTTCATGGTTTCCCCCCATTCATGGCTTTCCCCCGTTCGGGGCCCCGGTTTCGAGCAGACCCAGGGACTCGGCGAGTGCTTCCGCCGGCGAGATCACGCGCAGCGCCACGCCCTTGCGATGGGCGAGGCCAGCAAGATGCGCGGCGCACCCCGTGTCGCTTGCGACGAGCGTGCCCGCGCCGGTCGACGCCACATGCGCGAGCTTCTCGTCGCCGAGCGCGGTCGACACCTCGGGAAACTGCGTGCTGAACATGCCGCCGAAGCCGCAGCATTGCGCCATGTCGGGCAGGTCGCGCACTTCGCCGCAGCCCGCGCGCGAAAGAAACGGCGCCGTGCAGCCGTGGCGATGGAGCCCGCGCAGGTGGCACGCGTCGTGGCAGGTGAGCGGGGCGCAGGGGCGGCCCTTGAGCGAAGTCGGGTCGACGCCGAGGCGCGTCTCGAGGAACTCGATGAGTTCGTAGGTCTTCGCCGCGAGCGCTTCCGCGGCCGCGCGGTCGGCGGAACCCGCGTCGAAGAGCCCTGCGTACTTCTCGCGCACGACCGACGCACACGAGCCAGACGGCGTCACCACCGCGTCAAACGGCGCGAAGACCGCGCACATCCGCCGCGCGAGCGTGGCCGCGTCGGCGGGAAGGCCGTTCGAGAGCATCGGCTGCCCGCAGCAGGTCTGCGCGAGCGGCACCTCGGGCGCAACGCCGCAATGCTCGAGCACCAGCACCGCCGCCTTGAGCGCGCGCGGCGCAAGCGCTTCGGCAAGACAGGTGGTGAAGAGCGCGACGCGCATCCGCGGACTGTACCTCACGCCCGAACGGATGGGCCGGGGGCTCGTGTGGAGCAAGTTGTTCAGGACCACAGTCTCGCGATCGGAACCGCGAACATGCCATCCCCGAAACCGATGCTTGTTTCTCCGTCGTAGGCGACAACGCCACAGGCGAACCTCTTGCCGCAGGCTTCCCGAAGCGCCTTGAGCCCAGCGAAGTCCGTGGGGCGCACGGTCGAGGAAGCCTTGACTTCCACGCCGCTCACTCTTCCCGCGCCGTGCTCCAGGACGATGTCAACCTCGGCGCCGTCACGATGGCGGAAGTGGCCAAACCCTACGCGCTCGGGCGACGCTGATGCCTGGCGACGAAGCTCCCCGTACACGAAGGTCTCGAGCATTTGCCCAAAGAGGTCGCGGTCTTCCCAGAGGGCCTCGGCGGTCACCCCGAGTAGCGCGCACGCAAGACCGGTGTCGGTCACATGGACTTTGGGGCTCTTGATCAGTCGGCTGATTCGGTTGGAATGCCAGGCAGGGAGTTCATCGACGAGGAACATGCGAGCGAGGAGGTTGACATACTCGCGGATCGTCGGACGGCTGAGACCGAAGGGTCCTGCGAGTTCGCTGATGTTGAGCGCCCGCGCAGTCTGTCCCGAAAGGAGTTCAAGCAGCCTCGGGACAGCGTCGACCGACGCGATCCGTGCGAGACTTCGGATGTCGCGCTGTACGATCGTCTCCACATAGTCGCGGTGCCAGCGAGCGCGCCGCGCAGGTGTCGGAAGCGAGATCATCGTGGGAAAGCCACCTTGCACGATGCGGTCTGCGAGCGAGCGGCCTTGGCGATCGGACTTCGATATCGGGAAATGCGCCGAGAGAAGCTTCTCAAGGAAGATCGGTCGCGACTTCACCAGTTCGCACTGCGCGAACGGGTGCAGCCGGACGATCGCCATTCGTCCTGCGAGCGAGTCTGCGAGGCTCGGGAGCAGGAGAATGTTCGAGGAGCCCGTCAGCAGGAACCTTCCGGGCGCACGGTTTCGATCGACCGTAAGTTTGAGCGCGAGGAAGATCTCGGGCACGCGCTGCACTTCGTCCAGAATCACGCGATCGGGGAGATCGGCGACGAAGCCATTCGGGTCAGCCTGCGCGAGTTCAAGGACGCTGGAGTCATCGAACGTCAGTGAGTGGTATCCGCGCGCCTCGCCGTACTGGCGCGCCAGGGTCGACTTCCCACACTGCCGCGCGCCGTGGATGAGGACGACCGGGGAGTCGGCCATCGCCTCCTCAAGCGGATCGGCGGCAAGTCGCGGAACGAGCTTCGAAACACCCATGCGCCGATGGTAGAATTTGAGACCGCCAATTGCAAGGTTGTGTATCGCGGATTGCAACCGTTTCGCGGCCCAGCGACAACGGCTCAGCCCGCGGCGAGGCGCATCACGACCGGCGCGAGAAGCGGCGCGGCGAGCGCGCAGACCGCGGTGATGGCGAGGGCGGTCGCAAGAAGCATCGCGGCTTCGGTCGCGAGGAACGCGGCGACGCGGCCGCGGCTTGCGCCGAGGCGCCGCATGAGCGCGAGTTCGTCGGCGCGCAGGCGGATCGAGAGCGCGAAGGCCAGCGCTGCGACGAGGAGGACGAGCGCCGCCGTCGCAACGGCCACGGCGCCGAGCACGCGGCCGACGCCGAAGATCCGCTCGAGCACGCGCTCGATGAACTGGTCGGGGCGCGCGAGCTGCAGCGTCTCGTCCTTGCCGGTGAAGCGCCCGAGCAGGATCGCCTGCGCCTTCGCGTCGGCTGGGTAGACGAGCGCCGCGTCGATCGGGAAGGTCGACGGGTCGCCGTGGAAGTGGAAGTCGGCGGCGATGCCGTCGGCGGCCTTTCGTTCGATCGGCAGCGCTTCGCCGGCGATCTTGCGCTCGCCGTCTTGGCCGATGAGCGAACCGGGGGCTGCGCTCGCGCCCGGATCGTCGTGGCGGTGCCCGAGGCCGCGGATCGACCACATGGTGCGGAGATCGACGAAGAGGACGCCGTCGTCCGGGGTGCCCGTCGGCGGCAGGATGCCCGTCACCGTGAGTTCGAGCGGGAACACGCCCGCGAGGTCGGAGAGCGAGGCTGGATCGGTGTAGAGCCGTGAGCCAGGCGCGAGCCCGAGCGCGCGCGCCGCCTCCGCGCCAGCGACGCATTCGCCGATCGTCGCGAACATCGCGCCCGACGCCGGGCGCAGGCCGCGGCGATCGAAGTTGTCGATCGTCGTGCCGACGACCGGTGTCTTCTGCGCGGTGGCGCCGAGTGCGAACGGCACGGCTTGCCCGAGACCGTCGCCTTCGATGCGCGCGAGATCCTGCGTGAGGAGCCCGCGCGGCGGGGTGGCCGCGAAGAAGAGCGCGCCGAACACGAGGTCGGATTCGCTGCCCTTCGCGCCGAGGACAAGCGGCGCGACCGCCGCGCGCGCGCGCATGTCGGTCGATGCGCGCTCGAGGAGCGATGCGAGCGCGAGCGGCACGCCGAGCGAAAGCCCGAGGACAAGCGCGAGCAGCAGGCTGCGGCGCCACGAATGGCGCAGCGAGCGAACCGCGAGGAAGACGGCGTGGTGCGGAAGCCCGATCATCGCGAGCCTCCGCGAAGGCTGCCGATATCGAGCACGCCTGTGAACGAGCCGAGGATCGACTCGTCGTGCGTCGCGACGACGAGCGCAGCGTTCGCGGCGCGCGCCTCGAGGACGAGCAGTTCCGCGATCGCCCGCTTGAGCGCCGGGTCGAGGTTGCCCGTCGGTTCGTCCGCGAGCACGATCATCGGCTGCGTGACGAGCGCCCGTGCGATCGCCACGCGCTGGCGTTCGCCGTGCGAGAGCCGGTCGATCGATCGACGCGACTTGTCTGCGAGATCGACGCGCTCGAGCAGCTCGAGCGCACGCGCGCGCGCGTCGTCGTCGAGCGCAAGCGAGCCGTGCAGCCGGAACGGGAGCAAGACATTCTCAAGGACATCGAGCGACGCCACGAGCTCGAAGGTCTGGAACACCTGCCCGACGCAGGTGGCGCGGTAGGCGCGGCGCTCGGCGTCGCCCATCGACGAGAGCGAGCGGCCGCGCGCGCGGACCTCGCCCTCAAACGGGAGCAGTTCGCCTGAAAGAAGCGCGAGCAGCGTGCTCTTGCCCGAGCCCGATGGACCGCGCACCGCAAGCGCGGCGCCCCGTGCAAGTGCAAACGCGGGCACGCGCAGCTCGAACGCGGCCTTCTCGCCGGCCATGCGACGGAACACGAGATCGGTCGTCTCGATCAGCATCGCGTGAGGAGCGGTTGCGCCCGTCGTCTGCACGCGCGCAGGGTAGCGCAGCGGAGCTATCCTGAGCCCATGCTCCGAAGCCTCTCCCCGGTCTTGGCAGTGGTTGCGTGCATGTGCGCCATGCTCTCGGTCGTCGGCTGCAATGGCGGCAGCGAGCCGGCGGCCGTGCGCGCGCCTTGGACGAAGCCCCGCGTCTTTGCGGCCAATCCGGCGCTCGCCTCGATGGTGCGTGACCTTGCGGGCGACGAGGTCGAGCTCGTGACGCCGTGGACAGGCGCGCCCGATCCAGCCTACTGGAAGCCCTCGGCCGAGGCGATCCGCCAGATCCAGACCTGCGACCTCATCGTGCTGAACGGCGCAGCGTACGAGCCGTGGGCCGCGCAGGCAGCGTTGCCGCGAGCGCGTACGGTCGACACGACGAAGGCCGTGAAGGCGCAGCTCATCAAGGTCGAGGGTGAAACGCACTCGCACGGACCGGAAGGCGAGCACACGCACTCGACGACGGCGTCGACCACTTGGCTTTCGCCCTCGATCGCGCGCGCGCAGGCGGAGGCCATCGCATCCGGGCTGATGCCGTTCTTCACGACCTCGGAGGCGACGGCCGCATTCGCCGCGCGCAAGACGAACTTGCTCGCGAGTTTCAGCCGTATCGAAAAAGCGCTCGCCGAACTCAAGGCGCTCGAGCCGAAGTGGCTCGCGTCGCATCCCGTCTACCAGTATCTCGGTCAGGCGGCCGGCATCGAGATCGAGAGCAAGCACTGGGAGCCGGGCGAGATGCCCGACGAGAAGGAGTGGACCAAGTTCCGCCTCACGCGCGCCGCGTTTCCCAAGCCGACCGCGTGGATGCTGTGGGAGGGCGAGCCCGGCCCCGAGATCCGTGCGCAACTCGAGAAGGAAGGCGTGCGAGTCGCCGTTGTGCCGCTCTTCCCGAGTGCCGACGGCGAATTCGCCAAGAGTTACGCGATCCTGCTCGAGCGCATGGTCGAGGAACTCGGGCGTCGGTAGCGGCCACGGTCGGATAGACTGCGCGGATGCTTCGTTCGCCCGCTGTTTCCGCGCTTCTCGCCCTCGGCCTTCTCGTCACCGGTGCCACCGCGCAGACGACGAAGTCGCAGCCCCAGTCCCAATCGAAGTCTTCCTCGCAGCCGAAGATCAAGCCGCTCGAGATCGCCTACGGCATTCCGAAGGCCCGCCCGAAGGCGAAGGGCGCGCTGCGCCTCGCGACCTACAACGCCGAGAACCTCTTCGACCAGAAGGACGATCCGAGCCAGTCTGGCGAGTACGACGACATCAAGGAAGCGACGAGCGAAGCGCGTCTGAAGGCGGTCGCCAAGGCGATCCGCGAGCTCGACGCCGATGTCCTCTGCCTGCAGGAGATCGAGTCAGAGGAATGCCTCGAGTGGTTCCGTGACACCTACCTCAAGGGCATGGGCTACGACTACATCGCGAGCGAGGATGTCTCGTACTACCGCGGCGTCGAGCAGTCGGTGCTCTCGCGCATTCCGATCTCCGATGTCGAGGTGTTCACCGGCGAGGACGCCGTCATCAGCGACATGGAGTCGCGCCGCACCGACGCCGAGGCGAAGCGTCTCGCAGGCACCTGGGCGAAGCCGGACGGCAAGTTGCCCGAGAAGTTCCAGCGCTCTCCGCTCAAGGTCGAGCTCAAGTCGAAGGACGGCTACGAGCTGACGGTGTTCGTCGTCCACTTCAAGGCGGGCGCGTTCGACCACCAGCGCGAGCTCGAGGCGCTGCAGACGGAGCAGTTCGTCGAGGAGATGCTGAAGGACAATCCCGACGCGAACATCGCGGTGCTGGGCGACTACAACGCGCAGCCGAACGCGATGAGCGCGAAGTCGCTGCGCATCTCGGACGACGGACTCGTGAGCGCCTACGACTGGCGCTTCGACAAGCAGGCCGCGCGCGAGCGGTATGTCACCCACGCGAGCGGCCGCTCGATCGACTTCATCGTGATGAGCCCGGGTCTGGCGGCGGACGCCGTGGACGGCTCGTACTTCGTGCTCGGCACGCCGCACGCCGGTTCGGACTGGGATTGGCGCAAGGCCGACGAGAACCCGCCGCCGAACGGCTACGCGAGCGACCACTATCCGGTCGCGATCGAGATCATGACGGCGACCGACAAGCCCGCGAGCTCCTTCAAGCGCGGAACTCCCGCGCGCGAGCAAGAGGATGTCGCGCCGACGACTCGGCCTGCTGAGGCGAAGCCCGCGACGAAGCCCGCGACGACCCCCGCGACGAAGCCTTCCGACAAGCCCGCCACCAAGCCCGCCGCAACCGCGGCCGACGCGGTCGGCCCTCGGCCCGTGGGCGAGGCGCCCGCAGCGGACCAGAAGCTCGCGGCCGAACTGCGCGCCGCCGGCTGGACCTACATCCTGCCCGAGCCCAAGAGCAAGGCCGCGAAGTGGGGCAACACCGACACGCGGACGACCTGGTTCCCCGGCTACTGGAAGAACGAGAAGACCAACGCGACGAGCGCGTCGCAGCCGAAGGGCGACCCCTCGAAGGGCCGCGGCTTCGTGGGCGACGGACAGGACAAGCCGAAGTGGCGCGACGGCGGTTCGCCTGGCCCGGTGAGCTGGGTGGAGCGGCAGTGCTCCACGGAGGGCGCGGAGAAGAAGTGAGCGACCGCGCGCGCGGCCCGTCAGCCCTGACCGAGCAACCGCATCACCTCGGTGACATCCTTGTCGCCGCGGCCTGAGACATTGATGACGAGCGCCTGGTCGGGGCGCATCGCGCGCGCGGCGATGATCGCGCCGTGGATCGCGTGCGAGGTCTCGAGCGCGGGAATGATGCCTTCCATCCGCGCAAACAACTGGAAAGCCTCGAGGGCTTCGGCGTCGGTCGCGGCGATGTACTCGACGCGGTTGGTGTCCTTCCACCACGAGTGCTCGGGGCCGACGCCCGGGTAGTCGAGGCCCGCGCTGCACGAGTGGACATCGGCGGTCTGGCCGAACTTGTCCTGCAGCACATAGCTCATCGAGCCGTGCAGGACGCCCGGGGTCCCGTAGGTGAGCGGGGCCGCATGGTCGCCCGGCTTCGCGCCGCGGCCACCGGCCTCGACGCCGATCAGGCGCACCGACGCATCCTCGACGAACGGATGGAAGATGCCCGCCGCGTTCGATCCGCCGCCCACGCACGCGACGACCGCGTCGGGCAGCCGCCCGAGCTTCTCGAGGCACTGCGCGCGGCATTCGCGGCCGATCACGCTCTGGAAGTCGCGCACCATCATCGGGACGGGGTGCGGGCCGACGACCGAGCCGATGAGGTCGTGCGTCTCTCCGACCGAACCCATCCAGTCGCGCATCGCCTCGTTGGTCGCGTCCTTCAGCGTCTTCGAGCCTGAATCGACCTCGATCACCTTCGCGCCCATGAGGCGCATGCGGAAGACATTCAGCTTCTGGCGGCGCACATCCTCGCTCCCCATGTAGACGCAGCAGTCGATGCCGAAGCGCGCGCACGCGGTCGCGGTGGCGACGCCGTGCTGGCCGGCGCCGGTCTCGGCGATGATGCGCGTCTTGCCCATGCGCTTTGCGAGAAGCGCCTGACCGAGCGCGTTGTTGATCTTGTGGGCGCCGGTGTGGGCGAGGTCCTCGCGCTTCAGCCAGATCGCCGCGCCGCCCGCGTGCTGCGAGAGCCGCGGGGCCGGCGTCAGCTGCGTCGGACGGCCGACGAACTCGCGCAGGAGCCGGTCGAGCTCGAGCAGGAACGACGCATCGGCGCGCGCGGCGCGGTAGGCGTCGTCGAGTTCCTCGAGCGCGTGCAGGAGCGTCTCTGGCACATAGCGGCCGCCGAACATGCCGAAGCGGCCGCGCTCGTCGGGAACGCGCGCGTGCTGGGAGGCCGACGGATTGGTTGGTGCGGTCGTCATGGTGAAACTCAGCTGCGCCGGACCGCGGCTTCGGCGTCGCGGCGGAAGAGCGACATCACGGGCCCGGAAAGCGCATAGATCACGAAGCCCGCGGCCAGCGCCTGGACGGGCCACCACAGGACGACGATCACCGGCAGGACGATCTTGAGCAGGCTCTGGAAGCCGCGGCGCGCGCGCAGCACCCGGTTCGCGAAGTGCGAGTAGCGGAGGTTCGAGATCATCGCGATCGCCACGATCACCGTGACGAACGGAATCCCCAGCGCGGCGACGCGTGCGAACGCGAGGCCTTCCTCGATGCCGGGCGTCTCGTGCAGCAGGTGCTGGTGCAGCACGATGAGACTCGCGACGGTGCCGCCCGCGCCCGGCGAGGGGAGGCCCTTGAAGAAGAGGTGGTCCTCTTCCTTGGCGCTGCGCACTTCGGCGTTGAAGCGCGCGAGGCGCAGCGCGGTGCAGCACATGTAGAACGCCGCGATCGCCCACAGCACCTTCGCGTAGGCGTTGTCCGCCGGGCCGAGGATCGCGAGTTCGCCCGCGGGGCCGTAGTAGTGGCTGACGAGTCGCAGCGTCATGAACGCGGGTGCGACGCCGAAGGTGATGACATCGGCGAGGCTGTCGAGCTGCGCGCCGATGTCGGAGGTCGACCGGGTGAGGCGCGCGACCGAGCCGTCGATCGCGTCGAAGAACATGCCGAGGAAGACGAGGGCGCCTGCCACGGTGAGCGTCGACCAGCCGAAGGCGGTGTCGGCGATCGGCTTCGCCGCGTAGTGGATGGCCGCGAATCCGCAGATCGCGTTCCCGAGCGTCAGGAGCGTTGGCAGCACGCTCGCGGCGCGGCGCCGGCGGCGCACGCGGCCGATCGCGGGCCCGATGTCGCGGCTTCCCGAGCGTTGCTCGTCGGTGATGCGCGGGGTCGGGGTGTCAGGGTGCATGGTCGCTCGGTCCTGTCGTGACGGGCGGCTCGGCGGGCGCTTGCTCGGAGGGGGCTTGCTCGGCGGCTGCCGGGGCCGCAGGAACTTGCGGAGGCAGGATATCCGCGACCGAGGGCAGGATCACGAGGACGCTGGCCCGATCTGGGAACGGGCGGCCATCGAGCAGGAGGCCTGCGACGGTCGGCGGGAGCGCGGTGGCGGGACCGTCGTCCTTGGCGGACTCCGGCGGAAGGACGGGCGTCTCGAGCAGGATGAGCGCCTCCTCGGCGCCGAGCTCGAGCGTGGCGCGGCCGCTCTTGATGTCGTTGCTGCGGACGCGCACGGTCGACGGGTCGATCGTCACGACCGCCACGCGCGCGGCGTCTTCCGAGACGCGCAGCTCGACCCGGGCCCGCGCGCTGTCGACGGTGGGGAAGCACCAGCCTCGCAGGCCGAGGCGCAGGATGACCTCCTCGCTCGTCGTGGCGCGGCCGGAGACGAAGAGCGGGGTGCCGCGCACGAGTTGCGCGGAGGCGAGATCGACCCACGCGTTCGGCTGGCCGAGGAGCGTGCTGCGCGCGGACGCGGAGTCGCCGAGCAGCGCGAGCGCCGCACCGAGGCGCGCGGCGTCGGCGCGGAGAAGCGTGAATCCGTTCGCATCGAGGTCGCTGGGCACGCGGACGGCGAGGCCCTTCGCCACGATCTCGTCGATCCCGTCCTTGCGGCGCTTCGGATCGCTCGGCACGAACCACCGGAGCAGCTCCAGCCCGGTCTGCGCGCCGGCCCGCACCGCACCGCGATCGTCGCGCGTGGCGGCACGCGTCGCGTCGCCCTTCACGGGCTGGCAGGAGGGCGACGACGCGATCGCAACGGCAGCGCCGATGGCGAGGGCGCACCGAAGCCCGCGCGCGGTCGGCGGCGTGGTCATGCGTGCGCTCTCGGCGGCACGCCGTTGATCGTGTCGAGCATGGCGCGCAGGCGGCTCCACGCGCGGCGGTTGAAGCGGAAGGCGATCCGCGGAAGATCGCGGTGCTCCTCTTCCTCCTCGAACGCGCCCACCGCGCGGAAGGTGCCCTCCGCGCAGAGGTCGTTCCGGAACTCGCGCTCGAGACTCGCGAGCTCCGCGTCGCCCACCGCGGTGTGCAGGCGGATCACGAGTTCCTTGCCGACGAACCGCATCGAGTGGAAGCGGCGGTAGAAGTTCGCGACTTCCTCGACCGCGGCCGCGGGATCGGTGTGGATCGTGTAGAGCGCGCGGTCTTCGGGCGAGATCAGCCTGCGGCGTGCGAGCGGCAGCACGCAGCCTTCTTCCCAGCTCTTCCAGTAGTCGCCGCCCTCGTGCTCGAGCAGCACGATCGGGATCAGGTGCGACTTGCCGGTCTGGATCAGCGTCAGCGCCTCGAAGAGCTCGTCCTGCGTGCCGAATCCGCCCGGGAACACGGCGATGGCGTCGGAGTGCGCCATGAACATGAGCTTGCGCGTGAAGAAGTAGCGGAAGTTGACGAGCTTCGGATCGCCGTCGATGACCGAGTTCGCGCTCACCTCGAACGGCAGGCGGATGCGCAGGCCGAAGCACTTCTCGATGTCGGGTCCTTCGTGGCCGGCCTTCATGATGCCGTCGCCCGCGCCCGTGATGACCATCATGCCCGCCTGCGCGATCAACTGGCTGAACACCCGCGCGAGCTGGTAGTCGGGGTCTGTCTCCGGCGTGCGGGCGCTGCCGAAGATCGAGATCTTGCGGGTGCCGCGATACGGATTGAAGATGCGGTAGGCGTGGCGCATCTCCTTGAGCGCGCTGCGCACGAGCTTCAGCTGGCCCATGTCGGCGCCGTCCGAGACGAGCTTGAGGCCCGAGAGCATGATCTCGGCGACGAGTTCGCGCGCTTCGGGGGAGGGCGAGACGCCCGAGGTTTCGAAGAAGCGGTCCACCGCCTCCTCGATCTGCGAGAGGTCGAGATTCGGGCGCTGGCGGTCGCGTGGATTCTGGTCGGTCATGAGGTTCGGAAGTTCGGTCGGATGGCGGGATGGCGGCGGAGAGGGATCATCGTCCCGACCGCGCCTCGGGCGCGACTTTCGCACCCGCTCCACCGTCCACAGGGGGAGAGAGGGTAGGCGCCGCGCCGCCTGCGGGGGCAGGTTCGGCCGGCGGAAGCGGAACGGTGACGGTCGGCTCGCTGGTGATGCCCGGCAGCGGCGCGATCGAGACCTTGGGGTCGCCGAGCGTTCCCTGCACATCGATCGCGAAGATGGCCCCGGTGACCCCGCCGATCAGCTCGCTGAGAACGGGCACGGTTCCCTTGGCCGAGAGCCGCATGGCGACGGCGAGCGTGGGAATGTCCATCGTTCCCGAGCCCGAGAGGTTGATCGTGCCGCTCGACATCCGCACCGAGCGAATCTCGGCGGTCGAGCCCTTGATCGCCAGCTGCGCCTCGGTCTCCTGAAGCGAACTGTTGAGCGGCAGCATCAGCTGCGTGAGCTGCAGCACGCGCATCGCGATCGGCGTCGAGGCGAGCCTTGCGTCGCGGAGGGCGAGTTCGAGCGAGCCCGTGCGCGCGGCGATGTCGGCGTCGCTTCCGCCCATCGGACCTTCCATATCGAGGCGCGCGGTGACCTTCCCGCCGCTGCGGACCGTGGGTGCGAGCGACGGATCGCGCAGCGGATCGAACGCGACTTCGGCGAGCCGCGCGAGCAGCGCGTAGCGATCGCGCTCGAAGTCGATCGTGCTGCGGATGTCGAAGCGGCCGCCGCCGATGTCGCCCGCCGCCTCGATGCGCAGGCCGTCGCCGGTGGCGGTCGAGCGGATGCTCGCGCTGCTGCGCCCGAACCAGCGCTGCTGCGCCCGGCCGCCCGACGAAGCGAGCGTCGAATCGAAGAGGATCGGCTGCGGCCCGCGCGGCTCGTAGCGGAACGAGATCGGAAGCGTCGCCTGCATCTCGGTGAAGCGCGCGCCCGCGTCGAACGACGCGCCTTCGAAGCGCGCCTCGCCCTGCAGGCTGTAGACATCGGGCTCGAACGGCTCGCGTCGCGACGGCCAGCGCAGGTTGATGTCGGAGAGGTCGAGCAGGAACCGGCCGGTCGAGGTGAGGTCGATCGCGCGTGCCGAGAGGTCGAGCGGCGGCGGCAGCACCTCGCGCAGCGCCGGCGTCAGGCCGGCCGCGTCGAGGGTCAGCTTGCCCTCGATCCGCGAGTCGACGCCGAGGTCGAGCCCGCCGGCGACGACGAGCGAACCCTGCGCGCCTTCCGTGATCGTGCTGCGCAGGTTCAGGTCGACCGAGTCCGGCGCGGCGGTGATGCGGCTCTCGGGATCGAAGGAGAGCGCGACCCGTCCGTGCGCGGTCCCCACGCTGAGCGACTTCGGCGTGACCTCGAGCTTCTCGCCGCCTTGGGCGGAGTAGGAGGCGTCGAAGCTGCCGCGGGCGTCGCGGGATCGGAGCGTCGCGACGAGGCCGCCGGCGCGCTTCGCAAGCAGTTCGCGCACGACCGGCGAATCGACGCGCCCGCCCGACCACCGCGCGTCGAGGGTCTCGGCGGAGAGCTTGCCAGAGAGGCGCAGCAGCCCGTCGTCGAGGCCTTCGCTCACGAGGCGCATCTCGAGGCTGTCGGCGCGCACGGTGTCGCCGTCGACCTCGAGGCGTCCGGCGAGGTGCTCGGCACGCACGGTCGTTCCGTCCATGGTGGCCTCGAGCCATGCGGGCACCAGGCTGCCGCGCGTCACGGCCTCGCTGGCATCGACGGTGCGCGTGATCACGCCGTCGAGGATGCCCCGCGGACGGAAGCGCGCGGCGCGCGACTTCGACTCCTCGGGCGTGTCGCCGAGGTAGCCGTCGAAGGTCGACTCGACGGGCAGGTCGTCGAACTTGAGCTCGACCCTTCGCTCAGGCCCGTTGAGGGCCGCGAATCCGCGCGCCTCGACCGCGCCTTCGCCGCGCGTGCCGCGGCATTGCTCGAAACTCACGCGCTCGGGCGTGATCTCAAGCTTCGCCGAGCAGTTCTCGAGCGCGAATCCCTGCGGCCACGGCAGGCCCTGTGTCGCGAGCCACGCGCGTCCGTCCGCATCGGGCTCCGCGCGCCCTCGCTCGAAGTCGATCTTGACCTGGAACGACTCCTCGCCGGCGGGCGTCGTGGTGACGAAGCCCGTGAGGTCGAGTTGTCCGCTGAGGCCAAGCGCACGCAGCAGTTCGCCGGCGGGGGCGAGGTCCTTTCCAGGCCAGCCCGGCGTCGACTCGCCGTCCGCAAACGGAATCGCCGCGATGAGCGCGGGGTTGATCGCATCGTCGTCGTCGGCGATCTCGATGAGCGGGTGCAGCAGGCGTCCGCCCTTGCCGTCGCGGGGAATCTGCACGCTGCCGCCGACGGTGAGCGTGCCGCCCGCCGGCGTCACCGCGCGCAGCCCGCCGCCGCCTATCACGATCGCTTCGTCGAGGATCGTGATCGAGCCCGTCTTGATGCGCAGCGGATACGGGAATCGGTCGAAGACGAGCCCTGCGTCGCGGACCTTCACCTCGCCCGTCACGATGACCGGTTGCCCGAATCCGGCGGGGGAGTAGACGCGCAGGTCGAAGCCCGCGCGACCGCCGAGTCGGAACGGGCCGGCATCGAGGCTTCGCTGGAGCCGCACCGACTCCGGGCTCGCCGCCGCGTCCGGCCCGAGCCGAGCGAGCGCCTGGCGCTGCTCGACGAGCGCGGCGGCGTCGGGCAGCAGGCCGGCCTCCGCGAGGTTCGCCGCGGCGCGGTCGCTGAAGAGAAGCCCGAGCGCGTCGCGCGGACCTTCCTCGAACGAGTCGAGAAGCCGCTGGTCGATCGGCGCGTCGGCGCAGCGGATGCGGAGATCGATCTCTGCGCCCGTGGCGATGCCGACGAGTTCGCCCTCGATGGTCACCGTCGCGCCATCGGCGCCGGTTCCCACGAAGCGCTCGACGACCACATCGTCGTTCTCGAAGCGGATCATGCCGCTGAGATCGTCGAGCCGGTACGGGAACTCCTCGTAGGCGCCCGAGCCCTTCGCGATCTTCAGCGTGCCGCTCGTGCGCAGCGGCGCGGGCTCGCCCTTGTCGGTCGGCGCGCCGCGCTCGACCTTCGTCTCGAGGTCGAGCGTCCACGCCGTCACGCGGAAGTCGGCGATCACCTTCGCCACCGCGCGCGGCAGCTGCAGCATGTCGGGTTCGCCTTCCTTCGGCTCGGGCGAGCGGAAGTCGCGGATCGCGGCGGTCATGGTGAACGGCGCGGCGCGCGCGGCCCTCTCGATCCACTCCTCGCGCTTGTCCCAGTCGAAGGGCGGCAGCTGTTCGCGCGGGATGTCGATCGTGAGGTCGCACTCGAAGGGAAGGTCGATGATTCCCGCGCCTGCTGCGCCGAGATCGCCCTTCAGCCCGACGAGCGCGACGGTGTCGTTCCTGAACCGCAGCGCGCCTTCGCGAAGCGTCAGCCTCGGCACCGCGCGGACCGGCACGAGCGCGCCGTTCGCGAGGCCGCTCCACGAGTCCTCGAGCGCGGGGCCGCCCAGCGCGTCGACCGGAAGGTCCATCGCCACGCCCTTGATGTCGAGTTCGACGACGGGCGAGGTTTCGGGCGAGTACGCGAAGCGCGCGCTCGGGATGCTGCCCTCGAGCCCGAGGCGCGTGGTCCATGCGCGCACTGCGAGCGGCGCGACCGCCAGCTGCTTGCCGTCGATCTCGAGCCCTTCGATCGCGAGATCGACCGCGCGCGTGTCGCCGTCGAACGAGCCGCTGATCTTTCCGATCGCGCGCCGGCCTTCCTCGTCGGGCTTTCCTTCGAGCATGAAGTCGAACGCCGCGGGCGAGTCCGCGATCGGCGTGAGCGAGCCGCGGAAGCGGAGTTCGCCGAGCTTCTCGTACACGCCGTCGGCGGTGAGGCCGTTCTCGACGAGGAGTTCCTCGATGCCGATGCGCGCGGGCCGCTGGCGCTTGTCGGTGGCGGCCTTGCTCGGCTCGGGCTCGAGCGAGAGGAGCGAGAGCGCGCCCGGCGTGTCCTCGCGTTCGGCGAGCCGCAGCGTGAGGCGGCTCACCGACACCGAGAAGACCTCGATGTCGCCGAAGAGCAGCGACCAGAGCGAGAACTCGACGCGCGTCGAGTCGGCGTAGGCGATCTCGCCCGCGGCGCCCGACCAGCCGCGCGCGCGGATGCGCAGGTCGTCGATCACGAGCGTGTCGAGGCCGTCGAGCGCGATCCGCGCGGCGGTGACCTCGCCGCCGATCGCGCGGGATGCCGCGGGCAGGATGAGGCGTGCGAGCATCGACGGCCGCGTGAAGATGAACGCGCCGATCCCGAGGAGGAGGACGAGCGCGATCGCCGCGTTCCGCAGCCGTCGCCGCCTGGGCTTCGCGTGAGGGGATTGGTCGCCGGAACGCGCCATCGAGGAGGGCGATTCTACGGCAACATCGAGTTCCTCCGATCGCCGTATCATCGCGGTCCGCGACGCGCCGAGCCGGCCGCGCGGGTTCCCCCATGAGCACGGCCCAACCACCAGCAACAACGCGCGCGCCGATCGGTCGGGCGCTGGTCACAGGGGCGTCGAAGCGCGTAGGCCGGGCGACGGCGATCGAGCTTGCGCGCGCGGGGCTCGACCTCGCGCTGACCTACCGCACCGACGAGGCCGGCTGCCGCGAGACGGCCGCCCGCGCCGTGGCGGCCGCGCGCGAGTCGGGCTTCGCCATCGCGCCGGAGATCCTGCACCTCGACCTCTGCGAGATCGCATCGGTCGAGCGGGCGGCGGCCGCGCTCGCGCCGCGCGGCGTCGATTGCATCGTGCACAACGCGTCGACCTACGCGCCGACGGCGATGGGTTCGATGACGGCGGTCGACTTCGAATCGATGTACCGCGCCGAGGTCGTGTCGCCGGCGCTGCTCACGCAGGCGCTGCGCGGCGGGCTCGCGCAGTCGCGCCTGCCCGCGGGCGGCGCGGTCGTCTTCTACAGCGACATCTACGCGCTCGGCAAGCCGCGCGTCTCGTTCACGCCCTACATCGTCGCGAAGGCCGCGGTGCGCGCGCTCGCCGAGCAGCTCACGGTCGAGCTCGCGCCGGCGGTGCGCGTCCATTGCATCGCGCCCGGCGTGATCGCGTGGCCCGACGACGACGCACCCAGTGCGGTGAGCGACGAGATCAAGCGCTCGACCCTCGCGCGCACGCCGCTCGCACGCGCGGGCACGCCCGAGGAAGCAGCGAAGCTCGTGCGGTTCCTGGTGCTCGACGCGTCGTATCTCACGGGCGTGACGATCCGGATCGACGGCGGCCGCGCACTGCGTTGACGCGCTCGTCAGCGGTCGTTCGCCATCCCGCGCAGCGCCTCGTCGACGCGGGCGCGTTCGGCGTCGCCGCCTTCGAGCGCCGGCAGCCCCTCGAGCATCGCGGCCGCGCGCGTGCGGTCGCCTGCGCGTGCGAGCGCGAGCGCGTACTCGGCACGCGCGAAGGCGCTGTCGGGCGAGGCCTCGACCGCCGCTCCCCATGCACGCGCGGCGGCGGCAAGCTCGCCCGAGGCTCGCAGCGCCTCGGCATACGCCTGCGCGATCGGCAGCTTGGCGCGGTCCGCGTCGGGCAGCGCCGACAGCGCGCGCGCCGCGTCGCCCGCGCGGCCGTCGGCCGTGAGCGCGCGTGCGAGGATGAGCCGGAACTCAAGCGCCTCGCGGTCGCGCGCGATCGCGGCGCCGGCGCGTTCGATCGCGCGGGGGGCGTCGCCCTCGAGGATCGCAAGCTGCGCCTCGAGCGCGGCGCTCCATCCGTCGTCGGGCGCGAGCGCCGCGTGGCGCTTCACAAGCGGCGCAGCGCGTTCGCGATTCTCCGCGCCGAGCGCAAGCGACGCAGCGGGAAGCAGCGTCTGCAGGTCGTCCGGAGCGATGGCGAGCGCGCGGTCGTAGAAGTCGAACGCGGCCTTCGTGTCGCCGCTGCGTCCGGCGAGGAGCGCCGCGAAGCGCAGGCGCACCGGGTCGGGCGGCGTGACGGCCGCGGCCCGCGCGGCCTCGTCGCTCGCCTCGCGCACGAGCGCGGTGCGTGCGGCGGCCGTGATTTCGCCCTTGGAAAGCTCCCCATGCGCGAAGAACGCCCGCGACGCGAGTTCGGCCACGCGCGCCCGCGCGGCGTCGCCGTCGGCGACCGAGTCGCGCAGCTTGCGGGCCAGCAGCTCCGCCTCGCGCGTGCGGCCGGCCTGCATGAACTTCTCGATCGCGTCGGACGCGTCCTCGAGCTCGCGGGCGGAAAGCGTCGGAGGCACGGCCTCGCGCGGAGGCTGCGGGTCGCCGCCGCAGGCTGCCAGCAGCGAGAACAGTGCGAGGACCGGGAGCGCGAGGCGCCGCATGCGCGGAACTATCGCAGAAACCACCGCGAAACGCGCGCCTTTCCGAGGCCCACGCGAAGTAGAATCCTCGCCCTATGTCCGCAGGCTCGCCGTCAGGAACCGTCTCGACCGCCACCGAACTTCCGAAGGCCTATGTGCCGTCGGAGGCCGAAGGCGTCGTGCGCGCGCGCTGGGACGCCGCGCGCTGCTTCCATGCCGAGCCCTCGGCGCCCGGCGAGGCGTACACGATCTTCATCCCGCCGCCGAATGTCACGGCCGCGCTCCACCTCGGCCACGCCTTCAACAACTCGCTGCAGGACCTCCTCACGCGCTACCACCGCATGAAGGGCGCGAACACGCTGTGGATGCCCGGCACCGACCACGCGGGCATCGCCACGCAGACGGTCGTCGAGAAGCGCCTCCTTCTCCAGGGGAAGAAGCGCACCGACTTCACGCGCGAAGGGTTCGTCGAGAAGGTGCAGGAGTGGAAGGACGAGTACGAGGCCACGATCCTCGGGCAGCTCAAGTCGATGGGCTGCTCGTGCGACTTCGACCGCACGCGCTTCACGATGGACGAGACCTGCGCGACGGCCGTGCGCCACGCGTTCTGCACGCTCTTCCGCGACGGCCTCATCTACCGCGGCAAGCGCCTCGTGAACTGGGACCCCGTCACGCAGACGGCGCTCGCCGACGACGAGGTCGAGATGGAGGAGGTCGACGGGCACTTCTGGTACCTGCGCTATCCGCTTGCGGATGGCTCGGGCCATGTCACGGTCGCGACCACGCGCCCCGAGACGATGCTCGGCGACACCGCCGTCGCGATCAACCCGAAGGACCCGCGCGCTGCCGCGCTGCGCGGCAAGAAACTGCGGCTCCCGATCGTCGGCCGCGAGATCCCGGTCGTCGAGGACGACTATGTCGTGATGCCCGCGTCGATGGGCGGCGACCCCGCCGATCCGAAGGCGCAGTTCGCGACGGGCTTCCTCAAGGTGACGCCCGCGCACGACCCGAACGACTGGGACATCGGGCAGCGCCACGCGCTCGCCGCGATCAATGTCATGGCGCCCGACGGCTCGATCAGCGACCGCCACGGCTGGATGGATGTCTCGGCCGAGGCGCGTGCATTCGTCGGCCTGTCGCGCGAAGAGGCGCGCAAGAAGATCGTCGCGTGGTTCAAGGCGAACGGCCTCCTCGAGGACGCGAAGCCGTACCGCCACTCGGTCGGCCACTCGTACCGCTCGCATGTGCCGGTCGAGCCGTACCTCAGCGACCAGTGGTATGTGCGCGTGACCGACGACCGCCTGCGCGGCACGGCGCTGCGCGCGATGGCGAAGGACCAGGTCGAGGGCGCGCTGCCGGCGGCGGTCGCGGCCGGGCCTGCGATGGCCGGCGACGGCGAGCTGCGCTTCTTCCCCGCGCGCGACGCGAAGAACTTCCAGATGTGGCACGAGGACATCCGCGACTGGTGCGTCTCGCGCGAGCTGTGGTGGG
>JBKCZS010000174.1:0-12513 GCA_046337925.1 bacterium
GCGGATCGCTCGGACGTAGGAGTCGTAGAGCTTCTTCAGCATGTCGCCGAGCAGGATGATGCCGGCGGAGCCCGAGGCGTTGTCATCGGCGCCCGGGTGGAGCTTGCCGGGGCCTTCGCGCGAACCGAAGTCGCCCTGGCCGAGGTGGTCGAGGTGGCCACCGATCACGATGACTTCCTTCGCGAGCGCGCCGCGGCCGGGCAGCACGCCGACGATGTTCTCGCAGCGGACGGACTTCTCTTCGACCGTGGCCGATGCGACGATCTTCGAGCCGCCGAGGTCGAAGCTGCGCGGGCCGGTGGCCTCCTTCGCGTCGGCGAGCTTGCGGAGATCCATCAGCGAGCGCTTCTCGCCGTCGCAGGCCGCGACGATCTGCTCGCCCGCCTCGGTGCTGACCATGAACACGGGCACGCTCGCCATCGGGCGGCCGCCACCGGTGCTGAGGTTGTTGAGGCGCGGGTCGTTGGCGCCCGGCGTGTTGACCACGATGATCGCGGCGGGGTTGCGGCGCGCGACCGCGGCGATCTTGCCCTGGAAGCCGGCGCGGCCGGACCAGCCTTCGCCGCCCGACCAGAGGCTGTTGCCCTTGTCGTCCATCGGTTCGAAGCGGAGAACGAGCGCGATCTTGCCCTCGAGCGAGTGGCCTTCGGCGAAGCTCGTGTATCCGTCGGGTCCTTCCTCGATGCCGTAGCCGACGAAGGCGATCTCGCCTTCCGCATTGCCGCCGCGGCCGAGCGAGGTGAAGCGGAAGTCCTTGTCCTTGACGAGATCGGTCTCGGTGCCGCCGCAGGCGATCGCGAGGCGCTCGTCGGTCACCACGCGCTCGGAACCGAGCGGGAAGGGCTGGCGGTAGGTCTTGGGTCCGCCGTCCGACGGCTGGAAGGCAGGCAGCAGGCCGGCCTTCTTGAACTGCGCCTCCATGTAGTCCTTGGCGAGCTCCATGCCGCGCGTTCCGGGCAGGCGGCCTTCCATCCACGGGCTCGCGAGGATGGTGAGGTGCTCGTTGAAGGCCTGGACATACGGGTCGGAGGCTGCGATGACCTCGTGGATCTTCTTCGGCTTCTCGACGACGCTCGCCGCGGGGGCGCCAGCGGGGGCGTCGGTCGTTGTTGTGGTTTCGGCGGTGGTTTCCGCGGGGGCGTCGGTGTTCGCGCCCTCCTGTGCAAAGACCGCGGGAGTCGCGACAATGAGGGACCATGACAGCGCCAGACCGGTCAGCATCGACGGAAGCGTGCGAAAGGCGGGGGCGCTGTTCTCTCGGGTGGTGGTCATCGGTGGCTCCATCGGGGTGCGTCGTGGCGGCGCTTGGGGTCTTTCTTTGTACCACGCTCCCCGCGCTCGGATCGAGCAATTCATGCGAACGGACGGCGATTTCCGCGAACGCCGCGCTCCATCCGCAGGACGGTCCGCATGTCGACCTGCGCTTCCGACTGGACAAGGAGGCCTTCGTCGCGTCTCTCTCGATGAACCTCGTGTTCCTCGACTGGATGATCGAGGTCCCTCGCGAGGACACCGAGCGGATCGACCCGTCCGAACTCGCCGTGCTCGGGCCGCGGCTCGAGGCCTACTTCGCGGCGCAGATGCCGGTCGAGATCGACGGCGTGCGCGTCGCGCCGATCCTCCGCGACCTGCGGCTGAACGACCCTGACGAGGTTCTCTTGCCGCTCTTTCCGATCAGCGGCTGGCGCGGGCTGCGCAAGGTCGAGTTCTTCCTCGACTATCCGGTCAAGAGTGCGCCCGACACGATCTCGGTGGTGTGGCCCGCGTATCCGCCCGATCTCCTCTCGGTGCTGCCCTCGAAGCCGCCGCTCGAGATCGCGGTGGAGTGGACCGCGGACGGGCTTCGTTCCCAGCACACCTTCACGCGCGCGGAGCCGGGATACACCTGGCGCCGGCCCACGGGCGGGATCGAGGCGCGGCTCGAGCGCGTGCCCGTGCCGCCCGCGCCGCAGCCGCTCATCCCCGCGTGGATGACGCTTTCGATCGTCGTGTTCATCGCCGGGTTCGTCGCGGCGGCGATCGCGCGGCGCCCGCCGCGCACGGCGCTCGGGTCGGGCCTGCTCGCCGCCGTGGTGGTGATCGTCTTGCGGCCGTCGGGCCCCGCGTTCCTCGCGTTCGGTACGCGCGCGCCGCGCGAACTGCCCGCCGCGGATGCCACGGCGACCTTCGAGGCGCTGCAGGCGAACCTCTACCGGGCGTTCGACTACGAGCAGGAGAGCGCGATCTACGACGCGCTCGCGCGCAGCGTGTCGGGCGGCCTGCTCGAGGAGACCTACCTCGGCGTGCGCCGCGCGCTGGTGATGGAAGAGGAAGGCGGCGCGATGAGCCGCGTGGTCGCGGTGCGGCCGGTGCGCACGGGCCTCGTCTCGCAAGGCGAGATCGCGCTCGACGACGGCCGCCGCGTGCGCGCGTTCAAGGTCGAGGCCACCTGGCAGGTCGACGGCCGCGTGACCCACTGGGGCCACTCGCACGACCGCACGAACGAGTACGACGGCCGCTTCACCGTGGCCGCCGAAGAAGGCGGCTGGCGCATCCACGACGCGGAGATCACGCGGCAGGAGCGGGTGGACACGGGAGATTCGCCCGCGCCCGCGCCGCAGCCGAGCGCGGAAGACGAGGAGCTGTAGCGAGGGCGCAGCCCGAGCGGGTTGCGTTCGGGTCGACAGCCCAAACGGGTGCCACTGCTTCTAGCAGTGCCGCACTTGGCCTCGTGGGCTGATTGACTCCGCACTACTGGAAGTAGTGGCACCCGTTTGGTCCGTCGACTTGTACGGTTCAGCGCTCGCGCTTCGCGCTCGGACTTCACGACACGCGCGAGCCGGCCTTCACGGGCTTCTCGACCGTGAGGACCACGACATCGCGTTCGTCGGCGCCGGGCTTCGCTTCGCCCGAGGGCGCAGCGCCTTCGGCGAGCGGCTTCAGGTCGCTCGCGGCGAGGATCATGCCTTGGCTGACTTCGCCGCGCAGCTGGCGCGGCTCGAGGTTCGCGACGATCACGACCTGCTTGCCGACGAGCGACGCGGGGTCGTACCAGGCCTTGATGCCCGCGCAGACCTGGCGGCCTTCGGGCGTGCCGTCGTCGAGGCGGATCTTGAGGAGCTTGTCGGCGTTCGGGTGCGGCTCGGCGGAGAGCACGGTCGCGACGCGGAGGTCGAGCTTCGCGAAGTCCTCGAACTTGATCGGCTGCAGCGATTCGGTGGTCGTTCCGGTGGTCATGTGTCTTCTGCTCGCGTGCGGCGTGCTCAGGTGGACGAAGCGGACTTCGTGGCCTCGCCGGCGGCGACGCCCTCGGGCTTCGCATCGGGGTCTTCCTCGCCCTCGGTGCGGACGCGCTTGAAGTTCAGGCGCGACGCGAGGGCGTCGAAGGTGAACATCTCGGCGACGAGGTTGCCGTCGGCGGGATCGCGCACGGCGCGGGCGATGCCCGGCTCGGCGATCAGGCCGGTCATCGTCTCGCGGCTCACCGGGAAGAGCTCCGACACCTGCATCACGACGAGCGAGAGGCTGTCGGGCGAAGAGACCACGAAGGTGCGGTTCTCCGCGGGAATCGTGGCGAGGTCGACCGTGAGCGGAAGCACGCTCGCCTTGTCGACGAGCTGCGCGATCACATCCGAGTCGCCCTCGAGACCGGGGATCGACGACGGGAATCGCATGCCGGCCGACATGAAGTTCGGCTCGTACTGGCGAATCTGCGTGGCGAAGTCGACCTTGGAGCCGTACTTCTCGGCGAGGGCGCGCAGGCCCTCCGCGTTCGCCTGCTGCGCGAGCGCAGCCTCGTTCTGCTGGAGCCACTGGAAGCGCTCGAGCGACATCACATCGGCGAGCACGGTGTCGCGCACGGCCGCGAGATCGGTCGCGGGCACCGAGGGCATGGCCTCGGTGATGCGGAAGAGATACACATCGCCGGCCGGATCGGTGAGCGCCGGACCCGCCACGCGCGTCTGGATCGGCGCCGCGATGTTCGGGTTCGAGAGTTCCTTCGCGCCGGCGATCAGCTGCGTGGCGCGCATCATGGTGCCGAAGCGCTGCGTGCCGGCGCGGCTGAGGCCCTCGAGCTGCTGCACGGCCTCGATCGTGATCGGAGCGTCGCCGCTGGTCTTGACCTCGGGCGCCGCGATCCCGAACTCCTCGGCGATCGACGACGCGAGCGCGCCGAACGGGGGCAACTGGGCCGACCAGTCCTCGGGAAGCTCGAAGTACGAGTTGCGGCGCTTGAGCGAGCGCTGCGCGAGGCCGAGCTGGTCGCTCGCGAACTTCGCGATCTCCTCGAGCTTGGCGGTCGTGAGTTCCTCGACGGTGCGCGTGCGCACGGTCGACTCGAAGGCGCTGAACGACGGGCTCGTGGCGGGGTCGGCGCCGTACTTGGCGGGATCCTGCGCGAAGCGCTTGCGCAGTGCGAGCGACTGCAGCTCGGGCGAGTTGAGCACCGTCGACTCGACGGCCGACTTCGGGATCGACATCCACTCGAGCTTCACGCGGTCGGGGAGCCGGTAGCCGAAGCTCTCCTTGCCCTTGCGCGCGGGAGCCGGCTTGTCTGCGAACTTCTTGAGCTGTTCCTCCAGCTTCGCGTCGAGCGACGCGTCGGCGGGAAGCCCGGTCGGGATGGTCGCGTTGGTGCGGGCGTCGAGGACGACGATGTCGCCCGACATGCCGAGCACGCCGCGCGCGACGAACTGCTCGAGGCGCTTGTCGCTGATGCGGTCGACCGACTGGTTCAGGCTGATGAGGCGGACCGCGCCGCGCCACTTGGCGGTGGTCTCGAGCACGAAGTCGCGGTTCGAGCCGCTCGCGACCATCAGGTTGCGGATGACGGTGTCGGTGGTGGTGGGGGTGCCGAGCGCGGTGTTGTTCGCCGCGACCGCGGAGAGCACGGCCTCGCCCTCGCCGGGGCCGCCGACGAGGCCCGCGCGCGCGGCCTCTTCCGAGAGCATCCACCAGTGGGCGGGATCTTCGTGTGCGCCGATCGCGGAGATCGGGTCGGTGCCCGAGCTGTTCTGCCGGAGGAGGTCGACGATCGCGAGTTCCTTACGCGCGCGATCGAGGTCGTGGCCCGTGAGTTCCTTGCCGTCGCCGTAGGTCGCCCACGGCGCGCCGCTCACGGCGCTCTGCTGGGCGCAGCTCTGGATCGCGGAAGGCATGAGGAACGCGACGAGCAGGAGCGTGCCGCCCACCGCGAGGATCCACTGGTTGTACTGTCGAAGCAGCTTGAACATGGCTTACTCAGGGTATCCGAAGGGAAGGGGGAGTCGGGTCGTGTTTTGACCGCGTCGCCCAAGCAAAGAGGCCGAAGCATGCGCCTCGGCCTCTTGGAATCATCAGGAGTCTCGGCCGGCGGCCGGGCCAGAGTCTGGTCGGGTTTAGCGATAGAACTCGACGATCAGATTGGGGTTCACATCGAACGGGATCTGGTCGGAGGTCGGGTTCGCCACGCACTTCGCCGAGAGCTCGGCGGGATTGACGGCGAGCCAACCGGGGACCTGGTGGCCCGGGATCGACTCCATCTGCTCGCGGCAGAGCTTGTGGAGGCCATCCTTGATGGTGACCACATCGCCGATCGAGAGCGAGAACGACGGACGGTCGACCTTCTCGCCGTTGACCTTGACATGGCCGTGGACGACGAGCTGGCGGGCGCCCCAGATGGTGCGCGAGAAGCCGGCGCGGCGGATGACATTGTCGAGGCGGAGCTCGAGGAGGCTCAGGAGCACTTCGCCGGTGTTGCCCGGACGACGGCCTGCTTCCTCGAGGTAGCGGCGGAACTGACGCTCCAGCACGTTGTAGTGGAAGCGCAGCTTCTGCTTCTCATCCTTGCGGATGCCGTAGTCCTTCTGGCGACGGCCACGGAAGCCGTGCATGCCGGGCGTGGTCAGCTGACGCTTCGAGGTGTGCTTCGGGATGTCCGCGACGGGGACGCCGACCTTGCGCGAGAGCTTGACCTTCGGACCGAGATAGCGCGACATGAGTGTTCCAGTTTCCTACGAGCCCGAGGAAGCGCATCCGAGCGCGGCTGACGGGCGGTTGACAGCATTTCCGAGGGCGCCCACGCGCCGTCGGCCCACCAAGGGGGGAACGACAAGTAGAACGGAAACGGGCGTTTGCGTCAAGTCGCATTGAGGCGGTCGCACCTGCGGGCGCGACCTTCGACGCTCGAGACGCCAAAGGCCGCTCGTATCGCCAAAGGCGGCTGCCGCAAGCAGCCGCCGCTCAAACCCCGGCGGCTGCCGCAAGCAGCCGCCGCTCAGACTCAGTACGCGCGCTTGCCCTCGGCCCCGCGGCGCCAGTTCAGATAGGCCGTGTTGAGCACCCGATAACCTCCTGGCGTCGGATACTCGCCCGTGAAGTACCAGTCGCCTGTGTGCTCGGGCATCGCCGCGCGCAGGCCGTCGACCGACTGGTAGAGCAGGTCGATGCGACCGCCCCACGAGAGCGACTTCGAGCGGATGAGTTCCGCGACCTTGGCCTCGATCTGTTCGAGCGTGAAGAGCCCGTAGAGGAGCCCGACATGGTTCTTCATGCGGTCGGGCGGCAGGCCGGCCTGTTCCTTGCACTTCGCCTCGATCTCATCGAGCACCGCCGCGTTGCCGTGGTCGCGCGCGAGCGACACCGCGGCCTCGAACGCGATGAAGCGTCCGAGCTGGCTCATGTCGATCCCGTAGCAGTCGGGGTACATGATCGGCGGGCTCGAGCTCGCCACCACGATGCGCTTCGGGTTGAGGCGCGCGAGCATGGTGATGATCGACTCGCGCAGCGTGGTGCCGCGCACGATCGAGTCGTCGACGACCACGAGCGTGTCGTCGGGGAAGACGGTGCCGCGCGTGATGTCGTAGATGTGGTTGACGAGGTCCTTGCGCGCGGCGTCGTGCGTGATGAAGGTGCGCAGGCGCTGGTCCTTGTGCGCGATCTTCTCGCCGCGGATGCGGCCGACGAGCGCCTTGTGGATCGACTCGCGCGTGGCGGTGCCCGACTCGACCATGCGCCAGATCGCCTCGCCCGCCATCCGCTGCCGTTCCTCGCCGAGCGCCTCGAGAAGCCCGAGATACGAGGTTTCCGAGGTGTTCGGGATGAAGCCGAACACGGCGCGCTCGAGGTCGCCGTCGAGCAGCTCGACGAGACGCGGCACGAGGTTGCGGCCAAGCTGCTTGCGCTCGCGGTAGATCGACGGATCGTTGCCGCGCGAGAAGTAGATGCGCTCGAAGGTGCACTGGCGCAGGCACGCCGGCTCGGTGAAGCGCTCGAGCACATAGCCGCCGTCGCGCTTGATGATGAGCGCGTGTCCGGCGGGAATCGGCTCGATCTCGCGCGGGTCGATGTTGAAGACGGTCGAGAGCGCCGCGCGCTCGCTGGCGACGGCGATCGCCTCGTCGAGCACGAGGAAGTAGCCGGGCCGGATGCCTGCGGGGTCGCGGCAGACGAAGCTGTCGCCGTTTCCAAGGAGGCCCGCGAACACATATCCGCCGTCGAACTGCTCGGTCGCCTTGCGCAGGACGCGCGCGAGGTCGATCTGGCGCGACACTTCGGCCGCGAGGGTCGCGCCCTCGAGGTTCATGAACGAGCCTTCGCCCATCGTCGCCTCGAGATGGTTGTGCTCGCGGTCGAGGAAGTAGCCGATCTTCTCGAGGACGACGCCCGTGTCGCTGTCGCCGACCGGGTGCAGGCCGTACTCGACGAGCTTCGCGAAGAGCTCGCTCGAGTTCGTGAGGTTGAAGTTGCCGGCCATCGCGATCGACCGCGACTCGCTGTTCGAGCGGCGCAGGTACGGATGGCACATCGAGCTCGAGCGGCCGCTGTGCGTGCCGTAGCGGAGGTGTCCGAGGAGCACTTCGCCGAGCAGCGGGAAGTGCCGCTTGAGCTCGGTCTCGGGCATCGCGTTGAGCTCGCCCTCGTCGAGCGCGGCGGCGGGCGACAGCGCGTCGTCGAACAGGCGCTCGATGGGATTGCGTTTCGCGGTGCGCTCGCGCTCGAGGAACGCGTCGCCCGGCGGCATGTCGAACTTCACGCAGGCGATGCCCGCGCCGTCCTGGCCGCGGTTGTGCTGCTTCTCCATCAGGAGGTAGAGCTTGCGAAGGCCCCAGAGCGGGTCGCCGCGCTGCTGCTGGAACCAACTGATGGGCTTCCGCAAGCGGACAAAGGCGAGGCCGCACTCATGGGTCAACGCATCGGACATCGGGTGCGGAGGGTAGCGGAGGAGGCGCGCGCGGTGGGGCGCTGCGCGGCGGCAATCTCAGCCGACCGGAATCGTGTCGCGGCCGTCCATCGCCGCGCGCTGCATCGAAAGCCATGCGTCGCGACCGTGCAGGAATCGGCCGATCAGGGTGCCGTCGAGGATGATCGGGACGAGCATCGGGAGCCCGGGCAGCACATCCGCGGAGATGGCGGCGAGCGTGTCGGAGGTGAAGCGCCCGCGTTCGTCGAGGCCGCGGTAGACCTGGATGGGCGCCGCGTTCGAGATGAGCGCGATCGAGCGTGCGGCGTCGGCGCCCGCGGCCGCCGTGATCTGCGGCGCGACGCGCCCCGACCACCAGCAGATGGGTTCGCCCGGCATCGCAAGCGACCCAGGCGGCATCGCAGCGAGCGTGCCGCGAAGCGTGGACGGGTCGTCGGGGTCGAGGCCGAAGTCGAGCTCGGGTACCTCGATCGCGCGGTCGCCCGTCACGACGAGCGCGTCAAGTCCTGCGTAGACCGCGCGTTGCAGCGCGCGCTCGGCGGCCTCGCACGCGTCGGTGATCTCCTGCGGCCACTCTTCGCCGCGCCACAGGCGGTCGAGTTCGGCGGCGGCGCGGCGGATGGTGACCTCGGCGACGGCGCGGGCGTGCGGCCGGTCGATCTCGGGAACCGTTGCCAGTTCGCCGAGCGCGGCGGTGGTCGCCTCGATCGCGATCAAGTGGGGAATCGAGTCGCGGAGCTGCGCGAACTCGGGCGGGATCGCCCGGCTCGCGCGGGCGACCTCGACCCAACGGGCGACGAGCGCCGCCCAGGCGAGGGGGCCGAGTTCGCCGTTCGAGGCGGGCCCATCCGCGGTCGGCGCGTCGTTCACGGCTGGGCGCCTCCGCGTGCGTCCACGAGCGTGCCGCCTCTGAGGCGGAAGACCGGCGTCGGCTGCGCATGGTGGGCGAACGCGACGCGCGGCGCGAGCGCCGGCAGCGCGCGGCTCCACAGCCCGCGCACAGCGTCGGGGTGGTTGCAGTCGCGCGAGAGGTGGATGAGCACGACCTGCGCCGGTTCGTCGGGAAACGCGATCGCGCGCACGGCTTCGACGCACTCCTCGTTCGAGAGGTGGCCGCGGCCGCCCATGATGCGGTCCTTGAGGAACTTCGGCCGCGCGCTGTCGAGCTGCATCGCGCGGTCGTAGTTCGATTCGATCGCGAGGAGATCGACGCCGCGCAGGAGATCGACGAGCGCGTCCGACACGCGTCCGACATCGGTCGCGAAGCCGAGGCTGCCGGCGTCGGTCTCGAGGCGGAACGACACGGTGCCGGCTTCGTCGTGCGGGTTCACGCAGGGTTCGACGCGGATCGGGCCGAGGTCGAAGCCGCCCGCGCGCGGATCGAAGGTCTCGACCCACGCCGACGGGTAGCCGCGCGCGAGTGCGGCGGGGCGGTGCGACGCGGCGCAGCGGAGGCGGAGGCCCGTCGTCGACGCGACGCGCGCCCAGCCTTCGCGCGCGTGGTCGTGGTCGAAGTGGGTGAAGAGCACTTCGGCCGTGTCTTCGGGCGCGAATCCGAGCGCGCGCATCGCGCCGAAGGTCGCGCGCGGCGAGAGCCCGGCGTCGAGCAGGATCTGGCGGCGCGATTCGCGGGTGGTGACGCGCAGGACGCTGGCATTTCCCGAGGAGCTCGAGCCGAGCACCGCGAACTCGAGGGTGGCGTGTCCGCAGCGCGCGCGGCGGGGAAGCGCCGCGAAGAGCGGCATGCGCGGTGGTTCGGCCGCGCTCATTCGCCGTCCGCCGCTCCCGCCGAGCGGGCCGCGGTGACGCGGCCGTGGCGCGTCGAGATGCCGCGCTTCGAACCCTTCACGAACGCGAGGAATTCGTCGGCGAGCGGCGAGCCCGCGAGCTTCTCGAGCTGCGCGACGCGATGCGAGAAGGGCAGGCGGCTGCGCACGATGATGCCGTACATCTCGCGCACGAGGTCGATGTCGCTCGACGCGAATCCGCCGCGCTTCATGCCGATGCGGTTGAAGCCGCCGATGTAGTTGGTGGCGCTCAGCGTGAAGAAGGGGCAGACATCCTTCGACGCGCCGCACAGCCCGCCGAGCATCGCGCCTCGGCCGATGCGCACGAACTGGTGGACGCCCGCGCCGCCGCCGGTGACGACGCGGTCGCCGATCTCGGCGTGGCCCGCGAAGAGCGTGTTGTTGGCGATCACGCAGTCGTTCCCGACCTGGACATCGTGGCCCGCGTGCGAGCAGGCCATGAAGTAGTTGCGGTCGCCGATCCGCGTCGGGCGGTCGTCGCGCGTCGCGCGGTGGATCGTGACATGCTCGCGGAACATGTTGCCGTCGCCGATCACGGTGCCGGCGCCTTCCTTGTGGACGGGGAAGCCCTTGTCCTGCGGCGCGAAGCCGATCGCGCAGCCGGGGTAGAAGGTGTTGCCCGCGCCGACCGCGAGCGTGCCCTGGAGATGCACATTCGCGACGAGGCCGCAGCCCGGCCCGAGCCTGATGCGGCCGTTCAGCACGCAGTACGGGCCGATCTCCACATCGTCGGCGAGGTCGATTTCTCCGTGAAGGACGGCGGTCGGATGGATCTTCGGCACGGCGCGATTGTACGGACTTGCCCTGCGCGCGTACGCTTGCGGCCCACCGCCCGAACACATGCGTGCGATCGCCGAAACAACCTCGCTGCGCGTCATCGACCTCGGGCGCATCGCGTACGCCGACGCGCTTGCGATCCAGCGCGAGACGCACGCGGAACTCGTGGCCGCCCGCGAGGCAGGCGCCGCGAACGCGCGCATGACGGTGTTTCTGCTCGAGCACGATCCGCCGGTCGTCACGGTGACGAAGCGGGTGGGGGCCGCGGAGCATGTCCTCGCGAGCGACGCCGTGCTTGCCGCGCACGGGATCGAGAAGGTCGAGACCGACCGCGGCGGCGATGTGACCTACCACGGGCCCGGTCAGCTGGTGGCGTACCCGATCCTCGACATCCAGCGGCTCGGCCTCAAGGTGCATCCGTATGTGCGGTGGCTCGAGCAGTGCCTGATCGACACGATCGCCGAGGACGGACTCGCCGGCATGCGCGATCCCGAGGCGACGGGCGTTTGGGTCGGCGCTGATGGGCGCGCCGAGCGCAAGATCGCCGCGATCGGCGTGCGGCTCTCTCGGTTCGTCACGCTGCATGGATTCGCGCTGAATGTCGCGCCCGATCTCTCGCACTTCGGGCTGATCGTCCCGTGCGGACTCACGCGCCCGGTGACGAGCCTCTCGGCCGAACTCGGGGCGCGCGCGCCGTCGATCGACGCGGTGAAGCAGCGGGTGGCGGCGTGGTTCGGCCGCGAGGTCGATTCGCGCCTCCGCGAGGTCGATGCGCGCCTCCGCGAGTCCCGCGGCGAGTGATTACACTTTCCGCATGAGCACGATCTCCCGTTTCGCCGTCGCGTCCTCGCTCGTCCTCTCGTCGGTGGCCCTCGTGGTCGCGCTCCGCGGCGCGCCCTCGCAGGAGGCCGTCGCCAATCCGATCTTCTCGAGCGACCTCGGCCCGGCCGATGCGCTCCTCCTGAACACGGAGTCAGGCAAGGACCCGCTGCGCGTCGCGTCGAAGGACGGCCGCATCGCGTGGGGCGACCGCGCGACCAACCGCGTGTGGAGCGTGGCGAGCGTGAACATCGACACGGTGATGAAGAAGCTCCTCGACGGCGCCTCGTACTCCGAGGCGCGCAAGGAGGTCAACGACAAGACCACCGCCGAGGAGGGCGAGTTCCAGAAGCGGCTCGAGGCGATCAAGTCCAAGTACCCGATGGCGGAGAACGCGCCGCCGCCGCCCGAGGCGCAGCAGGAAGTGATGGCGCTCCAGCGCGAGTACCAGGCGTGGATGGAATCGGCCCGCCGCCGCGAGGAGAAGCTTGGTGCGGAGCAGTTCGAGCAGGCGTACCGCGAGCTCGTCGCGGCGGTCGAGACGATCGCCGAGAAGGAGTCGATCGACCTCGTCTTCCGCTTCTATCCGACGGCCGAGCCGTTCAAGAGCGAGCGCATGGGCGAGGCCCTCTCGCAGATCCAGTCGCGCACCTTCCTCAAGTACCCGGCGTCGATCGACATCACGCCCGAGGTGATGAAGGCGCTGAACCTGAGCGAATGACGGGTTGCGCGCGAGTCGACAGCCAAAATGGGTGCCACTACTTCCAGTAGTGGTTTCGCGCACTCATCGAAGACCGCCTCCGAACCGACACCGACCGACTGCGCACTACCTGAGCGAGTGACGGGTTGCGCGCGAGTCGACAGCCAAAATGGGTGCCACTACTTCCAGTAGTGGTTTCGCGCACTCATCGAAGACCGCCCCCGAACCGACACCGACCGACTCCGCAC
>JBKCZS010000175.1:0-5909 GCA_046337925.1 bacterium
GCCGTCGGCGGTGAGGAACTCCTGCCAGTTGCCTTCGTGGATCGTCGCAGGGCGGCCACCGCCCGGCACGACCGCATCGGTGACGAGGCGGTTGTGCATCGTGTTGCGCAGCTGCGCGCCATCGGGCTCGTCGACCGAGACGATGCGGCCCTTCGGGGACAGCTTCTTCTTGTCGAAGCTTGCGATCGGCAGCCCTTCGTTGAAGAGACGCAGGAGCTCGGCGTGGTCGAGGCCCTCGGGGTCGTCGCCGCACCCCTCGGCGGCCCCCACCCCCACGACCTCGGCGTACTCGCCGAGGAGCCGGGCCACGCGGCGCAGCAGCTCTAGAACAAGGACATCGCCGAGGGCGGCGCGACCGTGATCAAGGATTCGTCTGCGAACAAGTGCGGCGTGATCTGCTCGAGCTACGAGATCAGCGCGTGCATGGTGCTCACCGACGAGGAATTCCTCTCGATCAAGGACACCTATGTGTCGCAGGTGCTCGACCGGCTGCGCGAGCTTGCGCGCGTCGAGGCCGAGTTCCTCATGCGCGCCGCGAAGTCGCACCCGAACCTGTCGCTGCCGAAGATCTCGGTCGAGCTCTCGAAGGTCATCAACACGAGCGCCGCTGCGATCGCCCAGGGCGTTCCGAACTGGCCGGCCGAGGACCGCGAGCTTGCCAAGCAGATGATCCGCGACCACCTCCCGAAGGTCCTCTTCGACTTCGCGGGCGACCGCGTGTGGAAGAGCCTGCCGCAGTCGTACCAGACCTGGATCATCGCGAACCGCCTCGCGAGCTCGATGGCATACCGCGAGGGCCTCGACTTCTTCGAGGG
Source organism: bacterium (assembly GCA_046337925.1). Taxonomy (GTDB): domain Bacteria; phylum Planctomycetota; class Phycisphaerae; order Phycisphaerales; family SM1A02; genus QWPT01. The sequence continues at coordinate 816 of JBKCZS010000175.1, forward strand.
CTACACCGCCGCGGAGATCGCGGATCTCGCGCGCCGCTACATGAAGAGCGACCTCGCGAACCGCGACATCGTGGCCAAGGTGCGCTCGTCGAACCTCGCGGACAAGGAGCACATCGCGTCGCTCCTCGAACGCGGCGGCGCGCGCGCGGGAATCTGAGCGGTCGTGATTGAGCGGTCGCGGCTGCGGCCGCTCGCTTTGGCGATACGACAGCCAGTCTGGCGATACGACAGCCAATCTGGCGATACGAAGGCCAACGGGTGCCCGTGGCTTGAGCGGTCGCGGCTGCGGCCGCTCGCTTTCCTGCTAGGGGGCGCTTACTTCTTGAGCCGCGCGCGCAGCATCGCGCGCATCGTCTCGTACTCCTTCGCGAGCACGGTGTCGCGGCCGAAGACGCGCGCGTCCTCCGCAAGCTGCGGCTGGTCGAGCATCGCAAGCGCGGCCGCGGTCGAGCCGAGCTGGTCGAGCGCGCGCGCGAGCCAGACCGACGCCTCGAGGCGCTCGCGGAAGCGCGTGGCGTCGGCCGCGTAGAAGCGCGCCGCCTGGGCGAGCGCGTCGTACCCGGCCGGCGCGCGGCCGAGCTGGACAAGCACGCGTCCCACCGCCAGGCGCTCGGCCATCGCGGCGCGTTCGTCGCCCGACAGGAGCGACAGCCGCAGCGCGCGCGCGTCGAGTTCGAGCGGGTCGCCGAACGGCACTTCGCGCGCGAGGCGGTCGGCGGTGTCGCCGAGGCGCTTGAGGGCGTCGTCGCGCTTGCCGAGGTCGAGTTCGGCGCGCGCGAGGTCAACGGACATCGCGGCGGCTTCCCTCGCCGGCGCGTCGGCGCCGAGCGCCGCGAGCGCCTTCGTCAGCCGCTCCGCAGCCCCCGCCGCGTCGCCGTCGAGCCGCGCAAGGCGGCCGAGCACGGCCAGCGACTCGGCGTGCGCGCGTCCGCCGGCCTTCGCATCGATCGCAGCGGCGCGTTCCGCGCAAGTGCGCGCGTTCTCGCGCAGCGCGGCGCGCGCCGGCTCGTCGATCGCGGGAATCGCCTGGTAGGCAAAGCACATCGCCGCCACATTGCGGAAGACGCCCGCCATCTCGGCGCTGTCCGGCGCGTAGACCTTCTGCGCCGCCGCGAGGTAGCCCTTCACGAAGTCGAAGTCGACGCGCACGCGCGACGAGTCGCGCGCACGCACATCGATCGCCATCGCACGGACCGCCGCGCCGGTCAGCGCGAGGTAGCGCTCGGGCGGCAGTCGCTCGCTCAGCTGCGAAAGCACCTCGCCGCGCAGCAGTTCATGCACCGCAGGCGGCGCGAGTTCGGGCGTGCCGCCGGCCCAGATCTTGACGACACCCTCGAGGAGTTCGCCAGACGCGGCGAGATCGATCGCGCGCTTCTCGGCGTCCTTGATCGTGGCGGCCGCCGTGGCTGCGACCTGCTCGGCCGTCTCGAGCGCCTCGACGGCGGCCTTGCGCGACTCCTCGGCCGCGCCCTCCGCCTCGCGTTGCGCGGCGACCGCGGCATCGCGCTCGGCGGCCGCCTGCCCGCGCGCAAGCTCCGCGTCCGCCGCACGCTCGCGCTCGAACCACGCATACGCACCCGCGCCGATCGCGGCGCCGGCAAGCAGCACGATCGCAGCACCGGCGACGAGCGGGCCGCGCCGGCGTGGCGCGCCACCCGAGCCGTAGCCGTCGAACAGCGCCTTGGATTCCTCAGGACGCACGGATCAGCACCACCACGGCTTCGTGGCCGGCTCGACGATGATCGCTTCCGACAGGAACGCGGCCGCACGCTCGAGGCCTTCCTCGACCGACATGAGCGCGTCCTCGTGCTCGATCGAGAGCACATGGTCGTAGCCCTGGCGTCGCAGCATCGAGATGAACGGCTTCCAGAACTCGTGCCCGTGGCCATAGCCGCAGGTGCGGAAGTTCCACGAGCGGTTGTTGAGGTCGCCGTACGGACGCGCGTCGTTGTAGCCGTTGATGCGGCCCTGGTGGAGATGCAGTTCGGTGTCCTTCGCGTGGCAGTAGAAGAGGAGCCCCGCCTCGCCGAGGACGCGCGCGCTCTCGATCGGGTCGATGCCCTGCCAGAAGAAGTGCGACGGGTCGAGGTTCGCGCCGAGAATCGGCTTGCCCTTGAGGCCCGACGCCTTCATCGCGGCGGCGCTCAGGCGGATCAGCGTGTCCGGGTTGTAGACGCAGAAGCCAGGGTGCGCTTCCCACGCGACCTTCACGCCGTGCTTCGCGCAGAGGCGCGCCTGCGCCGACCAGTACGGCACGAGCACCTGCTTCCACTGGTAGTCGAGGATCGCGAGGTAGTCCGGCGGCCACGCGCAGGTGACCCAGTTGGGCATCTTGTCTGCCTTCGATCCGCCGGGGCAACCGGAGAAGGTGATGACGACATCGGTGCCGAGCACCGGCGCGAGCTTCACCGCGTTCACGAAGTCGGTGTGGTCCTTCGCGGCGTGGCGCTTGTCGGGGTGCACGGGGTTTCCGTGGACCGCGAGGCCCGACAGCGCGAGGCCGTTGTCCTTCAGGATGCCCTTGATGCGGTCCTGCTCCTTCTTCGAGGCGAGCACCGCGGCCGGGTCGAAGAACGGCTTGCCGGGATAGGCGCCAACCGGGAGTTCGATCGCGTCGAGACGGATCTCGGCGCAGTATTGCGCGACATCCTCGAGCTTCCGACCTGCGAACAGCGCCGCCATCACTCCGAGCTTCATGGGACCTCCACCTTCGTTCGAGCTTTCTTCGGGCGTCACGGAACCACGCGTCGCCCGAGGCCTTGCGGCCGCCGAGCGCCCGAAAACTACCACCGATCGGGGTCCGAAGGGGTCTGCGCGGCGAACCAACGCGGCGCCGCATCGCAATCGAGCGCCCCCGCGTACCATGCGCACCATGTTCCTCGCGCCGTTCGTGGCCCTCATCTGCCTGCAGTCGACGCCGCCCGCGGCGACCCCGCCAGCCGCCGAGCCGCCGGCAACCGCGCCGAGCGCGCCGCCGTCCGACGCACCGGTTCCGGCCACACCTGCGCCCGCCCCGACCACCCCGCCGGGCGCCGAGCCCGACGCTCCCGCGGCCAAGCCCGCGCCGACCGTGCCGAGCGCGAGCGACCTCCCGCCTGAGAAGTACACCCGCGCGTACATCGTCGTCGACCGCGTGTCGACCGCCGCAGGCACGATCGAGAGCGAAGACGAGGCGGTGATCGTCCTGCGCGACGAGAAGGCCCGCGTGCGCAGCTTCACGAAGAACCGCGTGCTCGACATCAAGTACCTGCTCGACGGCCCAGCCGGCCGCCGCGTGCGCGTGGTCTTCAACGACGGACGCGTGCTCATCGGCAAGCTCGTCGAGGACGGCTACGAGGCCGTGTCCATCGAGATCGAGGGCATCGCCGCGAAGTACCCGCGCGAGGCGGTCGATGCCGTGCTGCCGTATCCGACCGACGAGGAGCTCTACGAGCGCTTCCGCACGACGGTGGAGCCCGACCAGTTCGGCGCGCGCTACACGCTCGCGCTGTGGCTCTACCAGAAGAAGATGTACCGCGAGTCGAAGCGCGAGCTCGAAAGCCTGCTCGAGGTGACGAACCACTACGAGGCGAAGCAGCTCCTCACCGAGGTCAACGCGCAGCTCCGGCTGCTCGAGCCCCGCGACGGCGAGGGCGACGGCGCTCCTTCGCGCGGCGGCGGCGAGGACCGCACCAAGCGCGAGAAGGACGAGCCGAAGTCGCCGCTTCTCTCGCGGGCCGAGGTGAACCTGATCCGCGTGTACGAGATCGACCTCGACGACCCGCCGCGGATCCAGATCCCCGAGTCGCTGATCGCGACCATGCTCGAGCGCTACACCGACAGCGAGCTGATCCCCGCGAACAGCGCCGACCGGCGCGCGTTCTACGCGAAGGAGCCGATCGAGATCGTCAAGACGCTGTTCGCCCTGAAGGCGCGCGACCTTTACGGCGAGATCGAAGTGCTCGGCGAGCCCGAGTCGCTCAACCTCTTCCGCCAGCGCGTGCACAACGCGTGGATCATCAACAACTGCGCGACGAGCCGCTGTCACGGCGGCCCCGACGGCGGGCGGCTGTTCCTCCACAACAAGAACTTCAAGGATGCGGAGACCCGGATGACGAACCTCCTCATCCTCACCCGCACCACGCTCGACGGCGTGCCCCTCGTCGACTTCGAGAAGCCCACCGACAGCCTGCTCTTCCAGTACGCGCTGCCGAAGACCGAAGCCCGCAGGCCGCACCCCGATGTCCGCGGATGGTCCCCGGTGTTCACGCCCGGCCGCCGCGGACTCCAGGAGGACTTCGTCGACTGGGTCCGCTCGATGAAGATCCAGCACGGCGAGTACCCGAACATCGAGTACACCCCGCCGGGCCTCAAGCGCCCCGAACGGCAGGCCCCGAGCGGCCCCGACCGCTGAGATTCCACCGGCTGCCGGCCACGCCCGCGCCCCGCCGCGCGGCCCCCTCCGCGCCCGCTTCCGTTACACTCCCCCGCTCTGCCTTCAGCAGGGAGTTTTTAGGAATCCACAATGGCGTACTCCTCGACCCGTCTTGCGATCCGTCGCGCCCGTTCGCTCTCGTCCATCGTCGCCGCCTGCACGGCGACCGCCCTGCTCCTGACCGGTCCGGTCGGGTGCTCGGACCCCAGCATCGAGCGTCAGGCGAAGTTCGAGAAGGAACTCGGCGCCATCGCCGCCGAGTACAGCAACTTGCTCGGCACCAAGGTCGACCTCCTCTCCTCGAGCCCGACCGACGAAAGCCTCGCCGCGCTGCGCGCGGTGGCGGACAAGGCGAAGGGCCTCAGCGCCGGCTCGCCGACGCAGGAGGCCGCCGCGCGTTCGCTCGCAGCGAGCATCTCCCGCACGAGCGGCGTGCTCGCCCTCTCGCGCGCAACCAGCATCGAGGCTGCGCATGAAGAGAAGCGCGCGCTCGCGCTGGCCGCGGGCAGCCTCGCCAACGACCTCGACGCGATCGCCGAATCCGCCGGCAACCTCGACCTCGACGACTCCCGCGCGGCAGCGCAGGGCCTCAAGAGCGAGGCTTCCGAGTCGGCGCGCAGGCTCCAGGGTGCGGTGGCCAAGTTCGAAAGCCCGCTGAACGCGGCGACCTCGCGCATGAG
>JBKCZS010000176.1:0-29083 GCA_046337925.1 bacterium
GCACGAGCGCGGCGAGTTGCGCGCGGACCCGAGCCTCGCGCTCCTCGTCGACCGGATCGCGGGCGGATCGACGAGGCTCCTCGACGAGGCGCTGGAACTGCTCGAGTTCCGCGACCAGTTGCTCGCGAGCCACCTCGCGCCTCACGCGACCGTGATTGCGCGCGAGGAGTTCGACAGGATTCCGAAGGCGCTGCAGGCCGCCGCGCTGCGGTCGCTCGCCGTCGCGGCGGGAGGAGAGATCTCGCACCGGAGCCTTGATCGCGCGCTGGCGTCGCTGCGCGACCGCGCACCGAGGCGATTCGCGTGTTCAGGCGGTGTCGAACTCACGATCGACGCGCGCGAGGTGCGTGCGACGAGAGCCGACTGATCACTTGGGCAGGCAGTCGCCGCCGAACCGGTCGGCGACGCAGGTCACGACGCCGTTCTCGATCTTCAGCACCATCGGTGGCGCGACGAGCCAGTTCGGCCCCTTCGGAAGCGAGAGTTCCACGCAATCGAGGCACTCGATCGGGCGCGGCGCTTCGGTCGACGCGCTGGTCGCATCGTCGCTCATCGGCACGGCGACCGCGACGACAAGTTCGGGCCTCGGCACGCCGAAGGTTCCGGTGAAGAGCGTGAAGCAGCTCTCGCAGTAGGGGCTGTAGACGACGATGTACGCGTCGCGCGTCGCGCACAGCTCGACGAGCTGCGGGACATACTTCGCGAGCGTGCTCTCGGAGAGCGGCCGCCCCTCGAAGGGGCGCATCTCGAGGTCGATCGTGGGTGCCGTCGAGGCCTTCGCGCTCGGCGCCGCCTCTGCGCGCGCGGCGGCGTCCGGTGAGTAGAACGACGCGGCAGACGACCAGTGGCCTGCAAAGGTCGCAGCGGCGATCGCGCCGAGTGCAGGCCAGGCCGAGGAGAGGCCGCGCCGCCCTTCGGCGGGCGGCTTGGGCTGCGACCAGCGCGCAAGCCACACGAGGCCAACCGACGCCGCGAGCGACAGGACGGGAAACGCCAAGCCTCCGCTCGACACCGCGCGCGAGACGCACGCGAGCGAGAAGAACGCCGTGCACACCGCGACGCAGATCGCGAGGAACCGCGTGCCCGCCACCAGCACCGCCGCGGCCGCCGCGAACTCGATCGCCACGATCAGCCGCCCCGCGACCTTCGCGTCGTAGCCGAAGAGCCATGCCAGGAGTTCGCGCGCCGGATCAGGCGTCGATTCGGGCCCAAGCCGCAGCTGGACCACGCCGAGCGCGACGAGGAAGACCGCGAGTGCGAGCGATGCCGTTCGTGGGGAGCGCAGGAGTTCCATCATCGGTCACTTCGGGAACTTGAGGCACGCCTCGAGCGCTTCCATGTCGTCGACATTCTCGATCACGCACTCGACCACGCCGTCGTTGATCGCGAGCACCACCGGGGTGCCCACGATGTAGGTCGGCCCCTTCACGAGCGAGAGCTTCACGCACTCGTCGCAGGGATGGTCCATGATGTTGTTCGGGTCGGCGTCCGGGATGGCCAGGGTCATCGTCCGCACCGGCAGCTTGCCCGTGAAGTAGGTCGACAGCATCATGTGGCAGTGATCGCAGTCCTCGCGGAAGTAGATGACGATCCACCGACCCTTGAGGAAGTCCGCGGGGACGGGGCCGTCGATCAGCCGTGCGAAGGGGATCTCGCTGAAGCGCTTGCCGACGAACTCGGCGAACTCGGGGAGATAGTTGCGCTCGAACTTCGCGGGAAGTCCGGGCCACACGGTCGCTGGATCGGGCTTGACCGCCGGCTGCTGGACCTGGGGAACGGGGACCTCGGTCGCTGCGGCAGGAGTCTCGCCGAGGACCGGCGCAAGTTCCGCGGCGTTGTCGACATCGGTGCAGACCGCGGTCACGATGCCGTCCTTCAGACGAACCGCGATCGGCGTCTGGAGGAGGTACTCGGGGGAGCGTTCGCCCGGCTTGGCGCGGTACACCTCGCGCTCCTCGCAGCCGACGCACGGCATCGGCAGCGACTTGCCGGTGGTGTCCTTGATCGAGACCTTCAGCACGCGCTCCTTGCGCGGGGCGGCGAAGTGCGCGCGGTAGAACGACTGGCAGTTGTCGCAGTCGGGACGGGAGAAAGTGACGATCCAGTCGCCCTTCTCGAGGTCCGCCGGCACCGGGCGGACGATCGCGAGCGCGATCTTCTGGGCGCGGAACGGCTTGCCGACCCACTCCTTGAACTTCGGGAAGTAGATCGGGTCGTACTTCTTGGGCGCGTCGGGCCAGGGGCCCGTGATGCCGTTGCTGGCGGCGGCGGGCGGCGGAGTTTGCTCGCCTGGCGTCGTCGTGGGCGTTGGGCTCGGCGAGGGCGTTGGGCTCGGCGAGGGAGTGGGCGAAGGAGTGGGAGTGGGCACCGAATCCGTCGATGCAGCCGGCGTCGTCGACTCGACCACCACTTCAGGCGTGGGCGTGAAGACGGCGACCGCGACGCCGAGGACTGCGCCGCCGATGAGCGCCGCGGGTCCGCCCGCGCGGCCGCGCGGGGCGAGGAAGATCGCGGAGGCGAGCAGCAGCGCGTCGACGCCGAACATCACCGACGCCGGCAAGCCCTTCTCGCCGAAGCAGCCGCAGCTTCCGGTGAGCGCTTCCTTCCAGCCGTCCTTCAGGCCGGTCGTGACCATCGCATAGACGAGGATCGCGCAGAAGAGCCCGAGGGTCGCGATGGCGAGGAATCGTGCGTAGCGTGCCGAGAGCAGGATCGCGATCGCGAGGAAGACCTCGGCGCCGATGATCGCGCGCAGCGACCACTCGAGGAACGCCATCGAGTCGCCCGGCATCGCCTTGGCGACCTCGGTGAGCACCTTCAGCACCGGCGACGGGAGAAGCTGCGGGTTCATCTCGATCGCCTTCATCAGCGCCCCGTATCCGATCCAGGCGGAGGTGGCTCCGTGGAGCAGGAACAGCCCGGCAAGCTCGGTGGGGGTTCGGGACGGAGCGGTGCTGGAAGCGGTGTTCGTCATGGCGATCCTCAAGTCCCGCACCCGCTGAGCCTGGGCGCGCCCGCCGGAGTCGTTCAAGCGGAGGGGCTGATTCTACTTTCGGCCAGACAGGGGGTTCCGCCAAACTCAACCTCGGCACGCATCCGCAGGAGGGGGGACCGCGAAACTCGCGCCGTGCCCGCTCCAGGCCGCTCCCCGGCGACATTCCCGATCCCAGTATTCGACGAGGAGCTCGCATCGCGCCTCGCGCGACGGGGCATCTCTGCCCGCACGGGCGGCGCGCGGCGGCGGATCCTGGTGCTTCCAGACCAGCTCAGCCTCGAACTCGGGGCGCTGAAGGGGGTCAAGCCGAGGGAAGCCGAGATCGTGCTCGTCGAGAGCGGCGAGTGGCTGACCCGGCGGCCCTATCACCGCCAGAGGCTCGCCTGGATCCTGCTTTCCCAACGGACCTTCGCGCTCGAGGCCGCGGACGCGGGGTTTGCCGTCCGGGTGCTGCGTGGAGACGCCCCCATCTCGACCCTGCTTGGGGACGCCGACCTCGGGAGCCTCGTGGCGATGGAACCGGCGGAGCGCGAGGTGCGGGTCGAACTCGCGGGGCTCGTCGCAGACAAGCGGCTGCGGTTCGTGCCCCACGATGGATTCCTCACGACCGCCACCGACCTTGAACGCGGACGCACAACGGAGGGGTGGCGGATGGACCGCTTCTACCAAGGGGTCCGCCAGCGCACCGGCATCCTGATGACGGCCGACGGAAAGCCCGTCGGCGGCAAGTACAGCTTCGACGCCGAGAACCGAAAGCGTTGGGACGGAACACCGTCCGCCCCGACGCCGCCCGAGTTCGCGGGGTCGCTGCTTCGCGAGGAGGTCGTCCGCGAGATCGAGACGCGGTTCAAGACGCATCCGGGTGAACTCGATGTCGACGCCATCCCGGCGTCGCGCGTCGAGATCGACCGCATGTGGACCTGGGCCAAGCGCGCATGTCTACCGAACTTCGGCCCGTACGAGGATGCGATGAGCCGGCGCAGCCGCGGCGTGTTCCACACGCGGCTCTCGCCGCTCATGAACCTCCACCGGCTCCTGCCGAGGACGGTCGTCGACGAGGTTGCAGCGCTCGACCTCCCGCTGCAGAGCAAGGAGGGCTTCATCCGGCAGGTGCTTGGTTGGCGGGAGTTCGTCTACCAGGTGCATCGCGCCACCGATGGGTTCCGCCACGGACGCAGCGCCGACGAGCGGCCGCTTCCGATGCCGGGCGACGGTGGCTACGCGCGATGGGCGGGGAAGCGCTGGATTCCGGTGCAGCCCGCGCCCGCTGGCGTGGATGGCGGCGCGCGACCGAACGCGTTGCGCGCCGATCTCGACCTGCCGCCGGCGTGGTGGGGCACCGAAAGCGGTCTCGCGTGCCTCGACCATGTCGTCGGCGATGTCTGGGCCGAGGGATGGAGCCACCACATCACGCGCCTGATGGTGCTTGCGAACATCGCCACGCTCCTCGGCGTGTCGCCCCGCGAACTCTGCGACTGGTTCTGGATCGCCTACATCGACGCGTGGGACTGGGTTGTCGAGCCGAATGTCCTCGCCATGGGAACCTACGGCGACACGGGCATGACGACGAAGCCGTATGTCAGCGGCAGCGCCTATCTCGAGAAGATGAGCGATTCCTGCGCGCAGTGCCGGTTCACGCCCGGGAAGGATTGCCCGATCGGCGGGCTCTACTGGGCTTTCCTCGCCCGCAACGAGCCTGTCTTGCGCGACAATCTCCGCATGAAGCTTCCGCTGGCGAGTTCACGCAATCGATCCGATCAGGCCCGCGCGTCCGATCACGCCGGCTTCGTCGCCGTCCGCGATGTCCTGATCCGAGGCCAGCCGCTCGGCATTCCCAAGTTGATCGACCCCGCGAAGACCAAGCAGAAGGGCGCGCGACCATGAGCGGAAAGTCCACATTCCACCGGGCGTCGCGCATGGACCAGCCGGCCGAGGTGCTCGGCGCCTGGCACTTCAGGTCGGGCGCGATCCATCGCCTCATCCCGCCATGGGAGTCGATCCGCGTGATCCGCGAGGCGGCGCCGCTCGTCGACGGCGCCCGCGCCGAGATCGAGATCCGCAAGGGTCCGGTCCGCATCAAGCTCATCGCGCTTCATGGAGAGGTCGACCCGCCGCGACAGTTCGTCGACACGCAGGAGCGTGGTCCGTTCGGTTCATGGCGTCATGTGCATCGCTTCCTTCCGGAACCCGATGGGCGGTCGATGCTCGAGGACTCGATCCGCTTCGATCCGCCGCTTGGTCCGCTCGGATTCCTCGTGCAACGGCCGCTGCAGCGCGAGCTCGCGCGCCAGTTCGCCTTCCGCCATGCGCGGACCCGCGAGGATCTCCGGCGCCACGAGGAGATCGCCGCGCGCTTCGGCGAGCGGCGGCTGCGCGTCGGCGTGTCGGGAGCGGGCGGGACGGTCGGCCGGCAGCTCTGCGCGTTTCTCACGACGGGCGGCCATGATGTGGTGCGCTTCGTGCGTGGGACGCCGCGCGCCGCGAACGAGCGCGCATGGAATCCTTCGGACGCCGAGCGCGGCGTCGATCCAAAGTCGCTCGAGGACCTCGATGTCGTGGTCCATCTCGCGGGCGAAGGCATCGCCGACAAGCGTTGGTCGCCCGAGCGGAAGCGCGCGATCAGGGACAGCCGCGTGCATGGCACGGAAGCGTTCGCGCGAGCCATCGCGCGCGCGGCGCGCAAGCCCGAGGCGTTTCTTTCTGCGAGCGCCGTCGGGTTCTACGGCCATCGCGAGGAGTGGGTCGACGAGCAGGCGTCGCGTGGCGAGGGCTTCCTCGCCGATGTGGTCGAGGCATGGGAGGGCGCGACCGACGCTGCGCGAGACGCAGGCGTGCGGACCGTCCAGATGCGCTTCGGCGTCGTGCTCACCGCTGCAGGCGGAGCGCTTGCCAAGATGCTGACACCCTTCCTCTTCGGTGCGGGCGGGCCGATCGGATCGGGAGCGCAGGGCTTCAGCTGGGTGTCGCTCGACGATGTCCTCGGGGCGACGCTCTTCTGCGCGCGGAACCCCGAGCTTCACGGTGCGGTGAACATCGTCGCGCCGGGAGCGCTCCCGCAGCGCGGCTTCGCAGGCGTGCTCGGACGCGTGCTGCGGCGGCCGAGCTTTGCTCCGTTGCCTGCGCCGATCGTGCGGCTCATCTTCGGCGAGCTGGGACAGCGCGCGCTGCTCGAGGGCGCGCTCGTGCGCCCGAAGGCGCTCGAAGGGCAGGGATATCGCTTTGCCCACGCCTCGCTCGAGGACGCGCTGCGTCTCGAGCTGGGCCGACTTCACACTGACGGAATCGACTGATGGCAACCTGCAAGATCTGGTGGGTGCGCCGCGACCTGCGGCTCGACGACAACCCTGCGCTCGCGCGGGCCGCATCGGGAGCGGATGCGCTCATTCCCGTCTTTGTTGCCGGCGATGCCGACGAAGGTGCATGGCCCCTCGGCGGCGCGCAGCGGTGGTGGCTCGCGCGGAGCCTGAAGGCCCATGCAGCGAGGTTGTCGGCGCTTGGCTCGCGGCTCGTCATCGTGGAAGGCGAGGCTGCGAAGGTGCTCTCCGACCTCGCGAAGCGGCTTGGGGCGACGGAAGTCGTCTGGTCGCGGCGCTTCGATCCCGCCGGCCTTGCGGCGGAGCGCCGCGTGGAGGCCGCGCTCGACAAGCTCGGAATCGCGTGGAGCGGCCAACTCGGCAACCACCTGTTCGACCCCGAGGAGATCGCAACCAAGGAAGGCCGTCCGTATCAGGTCTACACGCCGTTCTCTCGCAACTGCCGGGCACGGCCCGCGCCTTCGAAGCCGAGGGCCACGCCGACGGCGCTTCCTCCAGCCGATGGCGCACCGAAGGGCGTCGCCATCGACGCGCTCGGACTCGAGCCGACGATCGACTGGGCGTCCGGGTTCCGCGCGATGTGGACCCCGGGAGAGGAGACGGCGCGCTCGAGGCTCTCCGCGTTCAGTGCGGGCAGCCTTGCGCGCTACCCCGTCGGCCGCGACGAGCCGGCGAGCGACGGTTCGAGCCTGCTTTCGCCGCACCTTGCGTTCGGCGAGATCGGCATCCGCCGAATCTGGCATGCGGCCGCAGCGTCGACCAAGTCGCCACCCGAAAGCACGGACAAGTTCCACGCCGAGTTGCTGTGGCGCGAGTTTGCGACCCATGTGCTCTACCACTTCCCGCGAACCGATCTCGCGCCGCTTCGTCCCGAGTTCGCGCGCTTCCCGTGGCGGAACGATCCCGAGGCGCTGAAGCGCTGGCAGCAGGGACGCACCGGCTATCCGCTTGTCGACGCCGGCATGCGCCAGCTCTGGCACACGGGCTGGATGCACAACCGCGTGCGCATGGTCGTCGCGAGCTTCCTCGTGAAGCATCTCCTGCTGCCGTGGCAGGACGGGGCGCGCTGGTTCTGGGATACGCTCGTCGACGCCGACCTGGCCAACAACTCGCTCGGCTGGCAGTGGGCCGCCGGCTGTGGCGCAGATGCGGCCCCGTACTTCCGCATCTTCAATCCGACCTCGCAGGCCCAGAAGTTCGACGCCGACGCCGCGTACATCAAGCGGTGGGTCCCCGAACTGAAGGATGTGCCGGCAAAGTCGGCGGTTGAACCACGCGATTCGGCGGTCCTCCCCGGACTTGGAGCGAATTCGACTGCGGGCGGAGGGTATCCCTTGCCGATGGTCGACCACGCCATGGCGCGCGACCGTGCCCTGGCCGCCCTCGCGTCGATCAGCAAGAGCCGCGCAGGCAGCTGACGGTCGAGGCGATAGAGTCGTGTCGGTCGCGTGTTGTCCCGTCCAGGCGATGTCCCTCGAACTCGGTTCCCACCAATGGCTGTGCTGGCTCGCGTCCTCCTCGTCCATATTGCCCACCTCGCCGTCCTTCTCTCGGCGTCGGTGGGGCGCGTCGCAGCCGCCTCGCCCTTCCCAGGGCCTCCGCCGGACCGGGGCGACCTCGCGTTCGGCTATCAGAGTCTCGAGCGGCTCGTCGACTCGCTGCCGAAGGATCCGGTGATCCGCGAGCGCGCGAACCGCTGCTTCGACGGCCTCACGCGCGACTTCTTCATCGGGCAGTTCGACGCCGCGCTCGCGGAGATCGCGCGCCTGCACGGCGAGCTCCGCCGCTTCAACGAGGTCGGCCAGGAGGAGTATCAGTTCCTCTTCGGCCATCGCTATGTGATGCAGCCGCGCACCGCCGTCGTCGGCGAGCCGCTCGCCATCACGCTCGAGAGCCTCGAACTCGAGCGGATGCAGCTCGGCTTTCCGCCCGTCTCGATGATCGCCGTCGCCGACGGAGTGCGGCACGAGGTCCCGTATGCGGACATCGTCGAGTTCAAGCTGCCTCCGGTGAAGCGCGAGGGCAACATCGTGTTCTTCGCGAAGTTCAAGCTGATCGGCGAGATCGAGGTCGCGCGCGTCGCCGTGCTCGACCGCGGCATCGAGGCGATCCGCGAGGCGTTCGCCGCCCGCATCGCAGCGGCCGCCGCGAAGGGTGCGATCAACCAGGCCGAGGAGTCGAGCCTGCGGGCCCGTATCGCGCTGCTCTCCGAGGAGATCGATCGCACCAAGCTGACGGCGCTCATCGCGGATCTCCCGCGCATCAAGCATGAGGTCGACGCGGCGCTCCGCCGCGCGGAGTCGGGCGCGCGTCCCTTCGCCGTGCCCGGCGATTCCTGGCGCATGTACCGAGTGCTTGGCACGGAACTGCCCGTCCGGCAGTTCGTACCGGAGGGCAAGGGGCCGTTCCCCCTCGTGATCGCGTTTCACGGCGCGGGAGCCGACGAGAACATGTTCTTCGACGGTTACGGCGGCGGTGCGCTTCTCCGCAGCGCTTCGGGCGAGGCGTTCATCGCCGTCTGCCCTCCGACCGTGGCGTTCGGAGTGAGCCCCAATCTGCTCGAGGCGTTCATCGAGGAACTCTGCAAGGAACTCCCGATCGATCGTCGCCGCATCGGGCTGATGGGGCATTCGCTTGGCGGCGTGACCGCGTCCCGCCTGGCGGTGCTCAAGGCCGATGCGATCACGGGCGCGGTGTGCATCGCAGGCTTCGCGGATCTTCCCCGCAGCGGGATTCCCGCTCCTCGGCTCGTGCTGCTTGCGGAGCTCGACCCGATCTTCCCGCTCGAGACGACCCGCCAGACGATCGAGGCGGCGCGGATGCGCGGCGAATCGATCGAACTCGAGACGATCCAGCACGAAGGCCACACGCTGGTCGTCGGCCGCGTCGTCCCTCAGGCCGTGCGCTGGCTCTTGAGCCGTCCCGCGCGGATCAGCGACACCACGAAGCCCGCGGTCAGCGCGCCGAGGACCACGCCGATGAACACGGGCGGTCCGAAGCCGAGCGAGAATGTGGCGAGCCCGAGCAGCGGTCCGAGGAAGTAGCCGGCTCCGACGAGCGCCTCGTGCAGCCCGCCTGCGTCGACCTTCGCGCCGCCGACGGCGAGGCCGTAGTAGATCGCACAGTAGTAGATGATGCCCTGGCCGACGCCGATCCCGACGAGGCCGATGGCGAGCACGGCCTCGGTGCCCGCGCCGACCGCCGTTGCGAAGCCGCCGGCGAGCAGGATCCCGGCCACCACGAGCGTCGCGCCGCGACCATGCCAGAACGCGGCGCGCCAGAGGACGATCACCGCCGCGAAGCGCGCGACATGCCAGATCGATCCAAGCGGGGCCTGCAGCGCCGGATCGGTTCCGATGCTCTGGAAGAGATACGGGAGGATCGGCGCGAGCGCACCGATGACGAGGTAGCCCATCGGATGAAGGACGCGCGATGCCGCGAGGAGCGGCGTGTACGACGGAGGCACATGCCGCGCGGTCTCGAGATCGTCGTGGACGGCGGGTACGGAGGGGAAGCGCGCGAGGAACAGCAGAGCGATCAGATTCACGGGCAAGAGCGACGGAATCGCCCACGACATGAGATTCGCCGCCTTGAGGGGACCGACCGCCGCAAGGCCGATCGCGGTCGCCGCCATCCATGATGCGTTGAACCAGCCGATCGAGTTCCTCATGGCGTGGCCATGACGGCCCGAGACGAGGTAGTGCTGCACGATCGGCCACTGGAGCGCGCCGAGCGACATCATCACGACCGTCGTGATCCAGAGCGTCGCGACGCCGGGGAACACGAGGACGAGCGGCGCGATGACCGCCTGCGCGATGAGCACGAGCGCGAGCGCGCTGCGCGGCGTCATGTGCCGCTCGAGCGAGCGGACGATCCATCCCGCGCTGACTGCCACGATGGTGTAGAAGATGCCGCTGACGAACGCGAGGAGCAGCGTGTCGTCCTGCGTGAACCCGTACTCGCTCTCGGCGATGAAGTAGATCGCGTTCCAGAGGACGCCGGTTCCAAGCGAACAGACGAAGGTCAGTCCCGCCATCGGGAGTGCGCGGACCGGCTCGGCCGATCCGGCATGCGGCGCGTCGCCGCGCGGGTGGGGGACTTTCTCCGACATCGCCCGAGTGTAAGGAATTCCCCCAAGCGGAACGCGGGAGGGCCGTGCTACACTGACGCCGCTGTCCGCGTAGCTCAACTGGATAGAGCGTTGCCCTCCGAAGGCAAAGGTTGTGGGTTCGAATCCCGCCGTGGACGCTTCTGGCCCCGCCGTGTCGGGGCCTTTTTCGTTCCCGTGCCGCCGTCCTGTCTCGAGGGATCCCATGACAATCGCAGAGTTCCAGCAGTTGATCCGCGACCGCTACTACGCCACGGACAGCGCGCGCGGCGCGCCGGCGACCTACCTCTGGTTCGTCGAGGAAGTCGGCGAACTCGCGCATGCGATCGCGAACCGCGAGCGTGGAAAGAACGACCAGGCGAACCTCGAGGAGGAGTTCGCGGATGTGATCGCATGGCTCTCGACGCTCGCGAACATCTGCGGCGTCGACCTCGAGAAGGCGATCCACGACAAGTACCTCAAGGACGGCGGACCACAGGGGTTCAAGTCGTGAGTGCCGCGGGCGCGTGCCCGTTCTGCGCCCGATCGCAGACGGTGTACCTCGAGAGCGATCGCTGGCTCCTGCTTCGGCACGCCGACCCGGTGCCGATCGCGGGATGGATGATGATCGCCGCGCGCGAGCACCGCGGCGGGCTCGACGAGTTGAACCCTGTCGAGCAAGGGGAACTCGGGACGATCGCGGCCGAGGTCGCGCGCGCGGTGCGAGCCGAGACGGGATGCGAGCGCACCTACGCCATCACCTTCAACGAGGCCGTGCGTCATCTCCACCTTCATGTCATCCCGCGCCATGCGGGAGACGGCAGCACGACCAGCTGGGCGCTCGCGGACCGCTACCGTGCGACCGCCCGCGGCGAGGTCGCTGCCGCTGATCCCGCCGATGCCGAGCGATGCGCACGCGCCATCTCGGAGCGCACGCGTGCTGCGCTGCACGCCCTCGGATTCCGACCGCCGCAGCCGTAGCGCTTTCACCTATCCTTGCCGCATGACCGCCGTTGCCCCGACCGGAGCCGACCGCATCGCCCGCGCCTTCGCTCTTGCCAAGGCGCGCGGAGCCTGCGCGCTCATGCCGTTCATCACCGCTGGATTCCCCGACCTCGCGACCACCGAGCGGCTGCTGCGCGATCTACCGGACGCAGGCGCCGACCTGATCGAACTTGGCTTTCCGTTCTCCGACCCGATCGCCGACGGCCCCGTCATCGCGGAATCGATGCACCAGGCGCTCCTCGGGGGAACCACGCCGGAAGCCGTCTTCGCGATGGTGAAGCGCGCGAACCCCGTCGTGCCGGTCCTCGCGATGGTGTCTGTCTCGATCGTCGGACGCATGGGCGCAGGGCCGTTCCTCCGCGCATGCATCGACAGCGGAGTCTCGGGCGTCATCGTTCCCGATGCGGGGCCCGAGTTCTGGGAAACCGTCCGCGCGGAGGTCGGCGGCCTCGTGGATTCGCTCGGCGTCGTCGAACTCGTCGCGCCGACGACCCCTCGGCCGCGGCTTGAGCAGATCGTGCGTCGCGCCAATGGCTTTGTCTATCTCCTGGCCCGCGCGGGCATCACCGGCGAGCGGCAGGACGCGCCGGAAGTGGCCGACCGTGTTGCGGCGATCCGCTCGATCGCGCCCGCGCGCGTCGCGGTTGGATTCGGGATCTCGACCGCAGCACATGTGGAGGCCGTCGGCCGCCACGCGGATGGCGCCATCATCGGAAGCGCCATCGTCCGCAGGATGGGCGAAGCGGCCCAAAAGGGCGAAAGCGCCGCCGAGGCAGCGCTCTCGCTCGTTCGATCGCTCCGCAGCGCCTGAGCGGCTCAGTACCGGCGCAGCACGCCGATGACGACGCCCTGGATGCGGCAGTCGTCGACGATGATCGGCGCGAAGTCGGGGTTCGCAGGCTGGAGCCGGATGCGCCCGTCCTTCTCCTTGTAGAAGGTCTTGAGCGTCGTCTCGCCGTTCGGGAGCAACGCCACGACCCGTTCGCCGTTGCGGGCGGTACTGCGCTTGTCGACGAGGACGAAGTCGCCGTCGAAGATTCCCTCGTCGCGCATCGACATGCCGTCGACCTGGAGCGCGAAGGTGTTCCCCGAGCGGCCCTTGCGCGGGCCGAAGAGTTCCTCGAGCGCGATCGACTCGCTCTGCTCGAACTTCTCGATGGGATGGCCCGCTGCAACCTTTCCGACGAGCGGGAAGGTGAGGCTTCCCGCGGCCGGCTCATCTCCATGCAGCTGGCGGACGGGTAGATCCTCTTCGGGCTCTTCCGGAAGGAAGACCTCAGGCGAGACCGTTAAAGAGCGAGCCTTGTTCGCATCGCGCTGCAACGCGCCCTTCTCGATCAGCGCCTCGACGTGCTCGAACACCGTGACCTTGCTGACGCGCAGCTCGTCGGCGATCTCCTGCATCGTGGGCGAGTAGCCCATCCTCTTGCGGGTATCGCGAACGATGCGCAGCACCTTGAGTTGCTTCGGCGTGAGATTCATCTGCGGTCTCCGTGACTTCGATTGGCGAGGCGCCGCGGGGCGCCACCTTGGTTGCGGACTGCGGGAGCTTGACGGCGACTGTCGCCGCGTGATCGTCGGTGCGGACAGAGAAGACTTCGACGGCGATCGCCTCGAAGCGCTCTGCGAGCGTCTTGAGCAGGGCGCGAACGCCGCTGCGAGGGGCCGGGCGCGATGCGTCGGCGATGCCGGGCGCAACCTCAAGTTCGCGGGTCGCAACCGCGCCCTCGCGCCGGATCGCGGTTCCGACCGCGACATAGCGGCGGGCGTAGTCGCCACCGGGGCCGAGGATGACCAGCGGCCACTCGGCGGCGTTCCCGCGGTGCGAGGTGGTGTCGAGGGGCAGGGCCGAATCCGCGAGCAAGTTCGATGCAACCATGGACCAATCTCCTTCTCGTGTCGTGGACATGACGCGTGCGCCATGCCTGCAGCTGGTCCAGAGCTCGCGTTTCCCCCGCGGCAGAGGACGATGAAAGCACCCGGGCGTACCGGGGTGCGCTGCGGTGTCTCGGCTGCCTGTCGCAGCTTCGACATCGCGGCTTGTAGGCGCATCGGTCGGACCCACGACTCCTCGGGGTCCAATCGTGCGGACAGAATCGGAAACAGTCGCGCCCGCGGCGGCTTCGAGAATCGCGCCCGTCGGGGCGATGCGGAGGTCGGCGTTGGGGGTCTGTTCGGGCATGTTCCTTGCTTCGGCAGTCGGGCGACCGAGGCTCCAGATTTTGTTTGGTGTATGTTCGCCCAAACGGAAACCGTCCGCAAGGGGTTTGACCGTGGGTTCAGCGAGAATGGACAAAGATGGCCCTAAGTGCCGCCTCTGCAGTACCTTGAGAGGATGGACTCGTCCAACCAGTCGACCCGAACGCCCGTCTCGGGCAGAGCCGCGTGGCTCCACACCCCGCCAGTCGGCGCCCTTGCGTGCGGGCCGTCGGACTTCCCGCTGGACCGTTCCTACACATTCCTCAACCACGGCAGCTTCGGCTCGTGTCCCTTCGAGGTTCTCCGCGAACAGTCGCGTTGGCGCGACGAGATCGAGGCGCGCCCGATCGAGATGCTCGCCCGCAAGTTGACTCCGCTCCTGCGCGGAGTGGCCTCGCGGGTGGCGCAGTTCGTCGGCGCATCGGCAGACCGCGTCGGCATGGTCGTCAACGCGACCGAGGCGATCAACGCGGTGCTCCGCTCTCGGTCATGGGAGCGCGGCGACGAGGTGATCGTCGTCGACCATGTGTACGGCGCGATGCGTCAGTCGGTCCGTCGCCTCGGCGACGAGTTCGGCGTCGTGCTCAGGGAGGTCGAGGTCCCGCTTCCGGTGCGCACTCCCGACGCGTGGGTCGGCGCGGTGCGAAGCGCGATCGGCCCGCGCACGAAGCTGCTGTTGATCGATCACATCACAAGCCCGACGGCGCTGGTCGTTCCCGTCGCGGAGATCGTCTGCATCGCGCGCGAGCAGGGCGTCTTCACGATCGTCGATGGCGCACATGCCCCGGGTTCGATCGATCTCGATGTCGACGCCATCGGAGCCGATGCCTACGCCGCGAACCTGCACAAGTGGTGCTGCGCGCCAAAGGGCAGCGCGTTCATCACCGTCCGCGACGGGCTCGAGGCCTCGGTGCATCCGCTCGCCACGAGCCACGACTATGGACGGGGCTTCGCGCCGGAGTTCGACTGGCAGGGGACGCGCGATGTCACGGCGTGGCTCGCGACGCCATGCGCGCTCGACTACTTCGCGCGAGTCGGCTGGTCCGCTCTCCGCCGCCGCAATCACGAGATGGCGGCATGGTCGCAGAGGGAACTCTGCGACCGATGGCAGGTCGAGCCGCTGAGTCCGCTCGACGGTTCGATGCTTGCCTCGATGGCCGCCGTCCGAATTCCAGAAGGGGGCGAGTCGAAGTTCGAGTCGCCCGCGGCCCTTCAGGCCGCGCTGTACGAGCGGCATCGCATCGAGATCCCCGTGATCGACTGGAAGGGCCGCTGGCATGTGCGCGTGTCGTGCCATCTGCACACCACACCGGACCTTCTCGAGCGGCTCGACGAGGGCGTCCGCGAAGTCCTCGCGTGACCGAATGGCGCGCGGGCTCCGACTGCGCGGGTCGTATCGGATGTGACGCCGAACTGGCGGCGACCGCTCAAGGTCCGCATTCTCAGAGCCGATACCGCATTCATGCGACGGTTGTCTCGCCATCTTGCGCTCGTACCCATCCTCGCGATGTGGTTCTGCATCGTCGGCTGCGACGGTCTCAACGGAGGCACCGAGTTCGTTGCGAAGGCAGCGCGGTTCGGGAAGTGGGAAGACAAGCGTCCGAGCGGCTCGATCATCATGCACGACATGCTGATCCTCGAGGAGCCCCGCGAGTTCGGCTCGCAGGGCGCGCCACTCGGCTTCTATGTCGTGACGACGCGCGGCACCATGGCCGGCAAGATCGACGGCGTGGTGACCGACAAGATCCCATCCATGCGGGGCATGCGGATGCACTTCGCGGTCGGCACGCCCGTCCAGGTTCGGGTCGAGAGGGTCGTCGACGGCGGAAAGCGCGTCCTCGTGCACGAGGGACGCGCGTCCTATCTCGAGATCACCCGCTGACGATCGAGAATCAGGTGTCCGCCCGCGCGGGACTGGTCTTGATGCCCTTCGACGCATCCTGCTCCATCAGCTCGCGCTGATGGGCCTGTGCGAGCTGCGGATACTCGTTCTGATACCAGGCGATCCACCGATCCCGGTCGAAGCCAAACGGCGGCGCCGGTTGCCCCGTCGTACGCTCGATCGTGACGGCGAGCGCCTGGTGCACTTCGGTACGGTAGATCGTGACCGCGGATTCCATGATGCGGAGGACGCTGCCCTCGTAGACGACGCCGGGAATCGGCTGGAACGCGCCACTGCCGTTGCCGACGACGGGCACGAGCCCTGCGACATAGGCCGTCGACTTGCCGATCGCGATCCACGCCTCGTCGCCCTGCTGCGGAGGCTCCGCTTCCTCGAACTGCGCCTGGATCAGCGACGGAATGAGCGATCCGGCGGGATGCGCGCCCGCGATCATGGCCGCCTGGTTGATGGTCTGCTCGCGAGGACCTGCGAGTGCGATGCGAACCGCGTTGAGCGCCGGCGGAGAGAGTCGTGCAGGAAGCGCGTCGCGCGCCGCCGCTGCGACCGCCTCGTTCCGTCCGACGCCGAACAGGACAAGCCGCGGCTGGCCGAACGAAGGTTCCGACGCAAGGGCTCGGAAGAGCGCCGTGCGGACATCGCTTTCCGCTGCGATCAGGTCCTCGCGGAAACCCTCGCCCGACAGCACCTCGACCGCATCGGCGAGTTCCGCAGGGTGCCGCAGAGCGGCGATCAATTCGAGAGCCGCGGTTCGCTCGGCCGTGACGCCGTTGCGCGAGTCGACCGTGAAGCCGCGCCGGCCCAGCTCGCGAAGCGCTTCCCTGCGGATGTCGCGCTCGCTGTCGAGGACGCGCCTCGCGGCGTGATCCCGTGCGGCCTGGGAGTTCGAATCCGCTGCGCCTCGAGCGCGTTCGCGGCGCGCGACGGCGGCGTCCATCGCCTCCGACCGGTAGCGACGGCACAACTCGGAAAGTTCGAGCGTCCATCGCGTCTCTTCCTCGGCGACGGCCGCCTCTGCGGTCAAGCCGACGGGCGTCTGCCGCGACAGTGACGGGCCGTCCGGGGGCGCCGCCGAGAGAGCCGCCGAGAGAGTCGGGCAGGCAAGCATCGAGATCACGGAGAGAAGGGCGATTCGCTGCATCGGCGCCCGAATATACGAATCGACCACAGGGGGAACCTACGCCGCGCCGCGCAATTTCACAATTTCCCCGCCGGCGCCCGAGGAAGTACCCTCGCGGAATGGCCCAGGAACCAGGCGGATCCAACGGACAGCCCCCGATCTCCCTCCACGCACGGATCGGATCGGCGCCGTTCGCGACGCTCGCGACCTCTCTGTACGCCCGCATCGACGCCGACGGGCGCATCCGCGCGATGTTCCCGGCGGACCTCGGTCCGACGAGCGAGTCGGTCCGCGACATGCGCGAATTCCTCACGCAGTTCTTCGGCGGGCCAACCGATTACTCGCTGCGCAACGGGCATCCCCGGCTGCGCGCGCGGCACATGCGCTTTCCGATCGACCAGGCCGCGCGCGACGCGTGGCTCGAGAACGCGCTTGGCGCCGTGCGCGACACGGCGGCCGCACATGGACTCGACGGGCCCGCCTGCCGCGAGCTCGAGGGCTACTTCGCGCATGCCTCGCAGTTCATGATCAACCGCGAGTGACCGGCTACTCGACCCAACGCTCGACGGTGTACACGGTCTTCGGAAACGCGCGCAGGGCCTGGCCCGCGACCGCGCGGTTCGCGAAGGAACCGAACTGGACGACATGGACGCTGGTGCCGTCGGGCCGCGCCTTCTCGATCACCCGCGGCGGCGAGAGACGCTGAAGCGCGACCTGCGGCGCCAACTGCTCGGCCAGTTCACGCGCCTTCGTCGCGTCCTTGAATGCGCCGGCCTGGATCGCGAAGCGCACCGGCTCGATCTCGACTCCGTTGATCATGCGAGCCGTCGGCGAACTCGGCTCAGGCGTCGCAGATGCGGGCGAAGGCGCAGGCGGCGGCGGGGGCGGCGTCGAGGGCTCCGCGACGGCAACCGCGGGGCGCGGCGGGGCATTGCGCTCCGTGAGACGCGCGCGGCAGTCCGCCTCGATCGCAAGCGCGCGCTGCTTCTCCTCGCCCTCGAGAATGGCAGCCGCACGGCGGTACGCATCGGCTGCCCCCGCGAGGTCGCCGCGACGGACGAGCGCCGTGCCGAGCGAGATGCGCGCGTCGGCTGCGAGCGCCCTGTTCGACGCGTCGGACGCGTCGTTCAGCGGGGCGATCGCCTCGTCGAATCGACCGAGCCTGAGAAGCGAGAGTCCCTCGAGATACCGAGCCTGGTCGCGCGCGAGCCCCTCGGCGCCGGACGCGGCGGCGCGCGCGAGTCCGAGCGAGCGCCCGTACTCGGCGGCGTTGTACGCGTTGGTCGCATCGGTCATCGACGCGCCGCCCGTCGTCGCGCAGCCGGCGACAAGCAGGGCCGCAGCGAGCAGCAGCGACGCCTGCAGTCCTGCAAAGGCAGCATGCGTCGGGACTGACACGCGCGAGGTGACGAACTGCGATGGGCGCATTGGGATACTCTACGGCGGGGCCGGGAGCTGCGGCGATCGCAGTCCGCCCGAACTGACCGGAGTGCCCGCATGGAACTTCTCTCGGCGATCAGGCGCAATCTTCTCCTTCGTCCTTTCCGCGGAGCGGTGATCGACGACCAGCGCACCTGGCGAGGCATCGACCTCATGGTGGTCGCCTGGCACCTCGCGCGCGAGATCGACCGCACGAGCCGCGCGCAGCGGATAGGCGTCATGCTCCCGACCTCGGGCGCCTTTCCCGCGGCGGCGATCGCGGCGTGGACGCTTGGCCGGACGGTCGTCCCGCTGAACTACCTGCTTTCCCGCAGCGACCTCGAGTATGTGGCGCGCGACGCCGGCCTCGACGCGGTCATCACCGTCGGCCCGATGCTCGACTTCATCGGCGGCCCCATCGCAGGCCTCGCCGAAATCCGGCCCGACCGCATGCGGTTCACGGGGATCCCGCCGATCCGCATGACGAACCCGCTGCAGCGCGACGATCTCGCCGTCGTGCTCTACACCTCGGGTACGAGCGGGCGTCCGAAGGGCGTCATGCTCACCTGCGGCAACATCGCCGCGTATGTGCGCCAATGCCAGGAGTGGGTCGAGTTCAGCCGCGACGACATGATCCTCGGCGTGCTGCCGCAGTTCCACTCCTTCGGCCTCACAGTGCTCACGATGCTGCCGCTCGCCACCGGCGCGCGGGCCGTCTACACGGCGCGCTTCATTCCGCGCAAGATCGTCGACCTCGCGAAGCAGCACCGCCCGACCGCGCTGGTCGCGATCCCCTCGATGTACAACGCGCTGCGGCTGATGAAGGACGCGGGACCGGAAGACCTGCGGTCGCTCCGATTCACGGTGTCGGGCGGCGAGCCGCTTCCCGATGCGGTCTACGACGGATTCCATCAGAAGTTCGGCATCGAGATCAACGAGGGATACGGCCTCACCGAGACCTCGCCCGTCACGAACTGGTGCCGCCCGTCCGAACAGCGGCGAAAGTGCGTCGGCCGCGCCCTGAGCGGAATCGACCAGCGGATCGTCGGCCCGGATGGCGCCGTGCTCGGGCCGAACCAGGATGGCGAGGTCCGCATGAAGGGCCCGAACATCATGAAGGGGTACCTCAACCTGCCCGACGAGACAGCCGCGGTGTTCGACGAGCATGGCTACTTCAAGACGGGCGACATGGGCCGGCTCGACGAGCAGGGATTCCTCTCGATCACGGGCCGCATCAAGGAGATGCTCATCATCGGAGGCGAGAATGTCTTCCCGCGCGAGATCGAGGAAGTGCTGAACCGCCACGAGAGCGTGAAGGACTCGGCCGTGATCGGCATGCAGGACGGGATGCGCGGCGAAGTCGCGCTGGCGTTCGTCGAGCTGAAGGAGGGCGCCTCGTTCGACGAGTCCGCGCTCAAGGCCTTCTGCCGCGAGCACATCGCGGGGTTCAAGGTGCCGCGCGACATCCGCGTGGTCAAGGAACTTCCGCGAAACCCGACGGGCAAGATCATGCGCCGCAAGCTGACGGTGGCGACCCCGTGCGAGGCGCCCGCCCGCACCTGATCAGCGCGGTCAGGAGCAGGGGCCCCAGCCGCTCAGGAGCACGGCGAGGTCCTGCGCGTCGGTCGTGCCGTTTCCGTCGATGTCGCCCGCGGCGGTCGCCCACGCATTGAGCAGGAACGCAAGGTCCGCAGCACCAAGCTGACCGTCGTCGTCGAAGTCGCCCGGGCACCCGAAGCATGCGGGAGCGCTCGACGAGATCGCAAGCGTCGCCTCGCCTCCGCTGCCCACGCGCGGTCCGACGCGGATGAGATAGGTCGTTCCGCAAGTCGCGTTGAACGCGACGCGGCTTCCGATACCGCCGCAGAACGGCGCGTTGTCGTTGCATCCGACGACCGTCAGCCCGCTGCACGATCCGCTGTAGACGGCGAGCAGCGTGTCGAACCACGGGTTGCAGGCCGAGATCTCGACCGCGCCGTCACGGTCGCTCGTCCAGCGGAACCAGACATCGCGCGTGAAAGTGGCGCCGCCGCAGGCCTTCGCACTCTGCCCGAGCTCGATTCCGGCACGGAGGGTGTTGAAGACTGCCTGCGGCCCGGTCAGTTCGGTGGCGTTCGCGCAGAGATCGTTCGCGGGCGGGCCCGAGAGGCAAAGGTTGCCGGCAAGCTGCACGCAGGAGGCGTCCCATGCCTCGTCGCAGCAGAAGTTGTCGGCCGCGCAGACGGCGGTGCAGCAGCTCGTGGTGGAGCAGCCGCGGTTCGTACGCGCGACGAAGCAGGAGCCCGCGGTCGGCGAGCACGGATTTCCGCAGGACTGCGCGACATCCACGCGGAGGGTGTAGAGGTTTCCGAACGAGCATTCGATGGCGCCGCCGCCGAACTGCGGGAAGGTGCCTCCGGCGACCACCACGCGGTAGGTTCCCGCGGGAACGCACGAACTGAACGACGCACCGTCGATGCAGAGCTCGCTCGACACCTCGAGCAGCGCCGCGGTCATCGGTGCGCAGGCCTGATCGGGCACGAGTGCGGCCCATCCCTTCGCGCTCGAGGAGAATGCGAGGGTGACCTTCGCCACGCCGTCGCCATCCGGGTCTGGAATCACGACCGTGTACGCGTCGACATCGGCCGGCGTCGTGCCAGGAACGAACGCCCCGAGCGAACCCGAGACCTGGATGCCGGCCGTGATGGTCTGCGGCGTTCCGCCGGCCACCACATAGCAGGGGTCGTTCAGCCGCTCGTTGCACGCCTCGCCCTCCGGCTCTGCGTTCGGATCGGCGATCGGCTGGCAGCCCGGCTGGCAGACCTTGTCGGCGGCGATGACGCAGAGCGAATCCCACGCCGAACTGCAGCACGAGGGGTCGATCGCGCACACGGCGTTGCAGCAGGTTGCGTCGTCGCACGCACCCGTCCCATGGGCGACGAAGCAGCTGCCCGCGGTCGGCGAACCGCATTGCCCCGGGGTTCCGGGGCACGCGAAGCCCGCGAACTGCGTGCAGGTGAAGTCCCACGAGACGCTGCAGCAGAACGGATCGAACGCGCACACCGCCGTACAGCAGGTCGCGGAGTCGCAGTTTGGATTCGTGTGCGGGGTGTAGCAGGAGCCGCTTGCTGCGGCCCCGGGGTAGCCGACGCAGTTCTGGTTGGCGACGAGCACGCAGCCGGCATCCCATCCGCCGAGGCCGCAGCACGACGGGTCGATGTTGCAGACGAGCGTGCAGCAGCTGACGCTGTCGCAGCCCGGCGAAGTCCTCACCTCGATGCAGGAGCCGTTGCTACAGATCTGAGCGGCCGAGGGAATCGTGGCGCAGAGCGCCAGCCCCGCCGAGAGGCAGGCGCCAAGGAGAGCGCGGAAGGCAGGACACGCGGTCATGTGTGGAAATTACGCGCGATGCGGCGATGGCGTGTCGCCCTCGCCCATGGATTCCTTCGAAACCCCGACCAAACGCCCTCGGCCGACGGCGTGGAGCTCTCCGCAGCGGCCCATCAGGTCCAAAAACACACCGCCCGGTCCGAAGACCGGGCGGTGCGCTGTTCAGACGATCGGTTGCCCGATCGGGGTGCTTTGACTTACGGGCACGGACCGAACGCGTTCAGCAGGGCCGCGAGGTCCTGGGAATCCGTCGTTCCGTCGCCGTTCAGGTCGCCGCCAGCGGTGCCCCAGGCGTTGAGCAGGGACGCGAGGTCCGCCGCTCCAACCTGGCCGTCACCGTCGAGGTCACCCGGGCACGGCGCCGAGCAGGTACCGGTCTGCGAGACCGTGAAGGTACCCGTGCCGACCGCGGTGGTGCTCCAAGAGCCGATGGCGATCTTGTAGCTCGTTCCGCAGGTCGGGGTGAAGGTCACCTTCGACTGCAGTCCGCAAGAGTCATCGTTGCACGCGATGAGCGTGCCGCCGCAGGAGTCGAACACCTTGATCGCCGTGTCGTGCGTGGACGAACCACCCTCCGCCGCGCAGAACGAGATGGTGATCGACGCGTCGCCCGAAGCCGTGAAGCTATACCAGACATCCTTGTTGACGGTCACGCAACCGCCGGTGATGGAGCCAGTCGCGCCCACGTTGGTGAACGAGTTGGCACCGAGGACGGCGGCCGTCGCGTTCGCGCAATCGTCGTTCGGCGGACCGCCGCCGCCGCCACCAGCGGTGGCGATGGTGAGCGTGCCGGAGCCGACCGTCGTCGTCGCGGCGTAGCCGCCGAGAGCGATGATGTAGGTCGTGCCGGCGTTCAGCTGAACGCTCTCGATCAAGCTGGTGAAGCCCGCGCATCCGGCGCCGTCGTCGTTGCAAGCAAGGACGCCGGCGGTCGGATCACACCCGTTCATGACGGCGATCTTGGTATCGAAGTTTGCGGTGCCGCAAGTCGAGACCGAGTAGGCGCCGGTCGTTGCCGGGGTGAACGAGTAGAAGTTGCTGTTGTAGATGATGTCGGTGCCAGCCGGACCCGGATCGCAGATGCCGGTCAGATCGACCTGGCAGCCAGTCGCCGTGTTCGTGAAGGCATTCGCTCCGACCGTCACGACGGTCGGGGTGCTGCAGCTGTCGCAGCCGCCACCACCACCGCCCGAGCAGCTGGCGCACTGGGCGACAGCGGCATCGGCGCAGAGCTGATCCCACTGGACATCGCAGCAGAACGCGTCTGCAGCGCAGATGAGCGTGCAGCACTCGGCGTCCTCGCAGAACGGCGTGCCGTTCGCGATGCAGCAGTCGCCCGTACCCGGGTCGCCGCAGCTCGGCGCATCGCCGACGAAGCTGATGACGAGATCGGTCGCGCCGGTCTCGCCCTGCCAACCGCCAACGCGGACGAGAACCGTCTGACCGGTCGTCATGCCGTAGTTGAGGCTGGAAGCGAACGCCGTGCAGCCGGTGCCGTCGTCGTTGCACGCCTGGACCGAGCCACCGAGGTCGGGGCAGTTGTCCCAGATCTCGATGCCGGTGTCGAACGGAGCCGGACCGGTGCAGGTCTCGAAGTTGTAGTCGCCGTCCTGGGTCGCCGTGAAGCTGAACCAGACATCCTTCGTGAACGGAGCGCCGCCGAAGCCGCAGCTCGGGTCAGCGACCTGGGTCGACGCGAAGGTGTTGTCGAAGGGATTCGGTCCCTCGACCGCGACCGTAGCGTCGGCGCAGTTGTCGTTCTCAGGAGCGGCAGCCTCGCACGGGATGCCGGTCACTTCGAGGCTGTACTCGTTGCCGAGCGGACCGCCGCAGGGGTAGCCCGTGAAGACATCGGTCAGCGCCACGATGTAGTACTGGCCCGGCGCGAGGCAGACGCTCGTCGTCTCGGGGCACTCACCCGCGGTGATCTCGCCGATGATGCCGCCGCAATCCGTGCCGACGAGGGCCGCGAAGCAGCCGAGGTTCGAGCGGATCGAGAGGGTCACCTCGGTGGCCTCGGTGAGGTCGAGGAGGTACCAGTCGGTGTCGCGGGTGTTGCCTTCGGCCCAGAAGGTGCCGAGGACGGTCGCGCCGACGCTGATCGGCTCGTTCGCGAAGATCGGGCTGTTGCAGCCGCCGTTGAGGTCTTCGCCGCAGAGCTCGACCTCGTTCTGGGTCGCGGTTGCGAGGTCGCAGCCGACGAACGGAGCGATCTCGAACTGGCCGGGACCGGAGTCGACGGCCGAGTATCCGCCGACGAGGATCACATACTCAACGCCGGACTCGAGCTCCACGGCCTCGATGAGGCTCGAGAAGTTCGGGCAGCCGGTGCCGTCGTCGTTGCAGGCGAGCACGCCGTCGGCCGGCGAGCAGCCTTCCATCACGGCGAGACGGGTGTCGAAGCCGGCGAGCGCGCAGGTCGACACGCTGTAGAGACCGCTCGTCGTCGGGGTGAACTTGAAGTACTGGACGTTGTAAAGAGCGTCGTCGCCGAACGCGCCCGGATCGCAGAATCCGGCGAGGTCGACGATCTCGGTCTCAGCCGAGGTGTCGAAGCTGTTGAGGCCTTCGACCGCGACCTGCGCCTCGTCGCATCCCGCGCCGGGGGCGCCGAGTTGCGCGATCGTCAGCGTGCCGCCGCCCGAAGCGGTCGCAGCGCCGTAGCCGCCGATGCCGATCGTGTAGGTCACGCCGCCCTGAAGCTCGACATTCGGGATGGTGCTGGTGAAGCCAGTGCAGCCCGCGCCGTCATCGTTGCACGCGAACACATTGAACGCATCGCACGAGGTCGACACCGAGATGACGGTGTCGAAGTCGGCCGCGTTGCAGGTCGAGAGACGGTAGAAGCCGGTCTCGGTCGGGGTGAAGCTGTAGAAGTTGGTGTTGAACGAGTTGCCCGTGCCGCAGCCGGTCGTGGCAAAGGTGCAACCGGTCGCCGTGTTGGCGAACGCGTTGTCACCGAGGCTCACCACGGTCGGGGTCGCGCACGAGTCGCAGCCGCCGCCGCCGCCGCCACCGCCACCGCCGTTGCACACCGTGCACTGGGTTGCCGCGGCATTCGCGCAGATCTGATCCCACTGCGTGTTGCAGCAGAACGGATCCTGACCGCAGATCAGGTTGCAGCATTCTGCATCCGAGCAGGCGGGGGTGCCATTGGCCGCGCAGCAGTCGCCTGCCGCGGGGTCACCGCAGACCTGCGCCATGGCGCTGGTCGTGACGAAGGCCGAGGCGGCCGTCGTACAGATGAAGGTCCACTTCATTGAACGCATTCTGAATACTCCTTCTCTTGGCTTTCGACACGACGCCGAGCTCGAGGGCCGTGGTCGGTGCAGTCTGGACGAACGCCAGACAACCCCCGTCGCACGACGACGGGGGGATTGCACCGTCTGAACATACACCTGACCGCCGATTGTCCAAAGCCGATTCACGCCGAAGGCGAATTTCTCAAAGATCGTGGTCGTAGGGGCGGGCGGGCGGAATCCGCCCCCAGAGGTCCGAAGTCGCTACATTCTTGACCACGAGCGGTCGATCCGTCGCCCGGTTGTTCTCGTCCAAGCCCACCCTACTCAGGAGATCGTCATGGCTCTCACCCTCGGAACCCCCGCGCCGTCCATCAAGCTGCCCGCCAAGCCCGGCGAGGAGATCGATGTCGGCGCTTCGTTCGGCCGCGAGAAGGTCGTCATCCTGTTCTTCCCCCTCGCGTTCAGCTCGGTCTGCACCGAGGAGATGTGCCACTTCCGCGACAACTGGGACGCATGGAAGTCCCT
Source organism: bacterium (assembly GCA_046337925.1). Lineage (GTDB taxonomy): Bacteria > Planctomycetota > Phycisphaerae > Phycisphaerales > SM1A02 > QWPT01. The sequence goes on from JBKCZS010000176.1 coordinate 25,176, forward strand.
TGGATGCAAGGTGTTCGGCGTCTCGATCGACAGCCCGTTCGTGACCGACAAGTTCCGCGCGGACCTGAACATCCCGTTCCCGATCCTGTCCGACTTCAACAAGACGGTGTCCGCAAGCTACGACGCCCTCCATGCCGACCTGATGGGCCTGAAGGGCGTCACGAAGCGCGCGGCGTATGTCGTCGGAAGCGACGGCAAGATCGCCTACGCGTGGGAGGCCGAGGTCCCGAAGACCCAGGTGGACTTCGCCGCCATCCAGGCGGCGGTCGCTGCGGCCAAGTGACCGAATCGTCGCCCCCCGACCACGGCGCGTACCCGCCCGGGTTCCCCCCGGACCGCTGTGCCCTGTACCTCGCCGGGAACGAGGGCGCACCCCCGCGGGAACACCTCGTCCGCGCGCTGGCGCAGTTCAGCCCCCGATCTGCCCACGCGCGGCCACGGGCCCTCGATGTCGGATGCGGGCCCGGGCGCGAGTCGCTGTATCTCGCGCAGCAGGGATTCGATGTCGTGGCGTTCGACCCGTATCCGGAGATGCTTCAGCGGGCCGCCGCGCTCCTCGCGAGCGAGCCGTCCGCGGGGGAGGTCCGGCTCGAGCGCGCCACGCTCGAGGCGTACGCGCCGACGCTCGACGATGCAGGGTTCGATCTCGTGCATGCCGGATTCGTGCTGCCGTTCGTGCTGCCGGGCCGCTTCGACGAGTGCTTCTCGCATCTCACGCGCTGCCTGCGGACGGGGGGCGTGTACTGCGGGCAGTTCTTCGGCCCGCAGGACGAGTTCATCCGGTCGGCGGCGACGGGAACGATGTCTTGCCACGACCGCGCGGATCTCGAGCGGATGCTGGAGCCGTTCGAGATCCTCGAGATCGAGGAAGTCAACCGTCAAGGCAAGATCGGCCGGGGGCGGGAGAAGTGGTGGCATGTGTTCCATGTCACCGCGAGGAGGCATTGACCGGAGGCTGCTCGCGGCAGCAGCCGCCGGCGCGCGCGACGCGCAGGCAGGTGCGCCTCGCGCGTCGCCCGCACTTGCGGCAAGCCGCCATGTCTGCGACAACACTCCGATGCAGGACGGCTTAAATCGTCGCGCGCGCGCCATCGGGCTGATGCTGTTTGCCGTCTATTGCGCCGCATACGCCGGCTTCGTCGCCACGGCGGCCTTCGGAACCTTCAGTGCAGGCGCGGCCGATGGCGGCCTGGCGCGTCCCGTGATCGCAGGGGTGAACCTCGCGGTCGTGTACGGCTTCGCGCTCATCGTCGGCGCCTTCGCGCTTGCCGTGCTCTACGCGTTCCTCGCGCGCGGGAGCGACGAGTGATCTACGAGACCGAGCTGCTTCCCTTCGCCGTTTTCCTCGCGTTCGTAGGTGTGGTGCTCGGGATCAGCGTGCACCTCGCGCGGCGGGCCAAGAGCGCAGGCGCATACTTCGCGGCGCACGGGCAGGTCGGATGGTTCGTGAACGGAATCGCCTTTGCGGGCGACTATCTCTCCGCGGCAAGCTTCCTCGGCATCTGCGGGATGATCGCATTCTTCGGCTACGACGGCTTCCTCTACTCGATCGGATACCTCGCCGGCTGGATCGTCGCGTTGTTCGTCATCGCCGAACCGATCAAGCGCCTGGGGCGCTACACGCTCGCAGACGCCCTGAACGCCCGCTTCCAGTCCCGCGGCGTCAAGCTCGTGGCGGCGATCGCCACCCTGGTGATCTCGCTCTTCTACCTGGTGCCGCAGATGGTCGGCGCCGGCGCGCTCGTGAAGCCGCTGCTCGGGCTGCCGCACTGGGCAGGCGTCGTGATGGTCGGCGTCGTGGTGACGGTGATCGTCGCAACCGCGGGAATGGTCAGCACGACCTGGGTGCAGTTCGTCAAGGGCTCGCTCCTCGTCGTCGTGTGCGGAGTGACCGTCGTCCTCATCCTCGGCCGCGGCTTTCAGACGCCGCAAGCGCCGATCGCTGCGGACAGCGTCCAGTGGATCGAACGGGGACCGAACGGGACCGTCGTCAACGGCGCGCCACTCGCCGCGGACAACCAGCTCGACTCGCGTCTCCGCGCGGAGCACGGCGTGGGGTTCGGAAGCATCGCGGCGCTCCCCGGCGGCGCGAAGGAGACCGGCCCTCTCGGGCCGTTCGGCTACCTCGAGACATTCTCGCAATCGACCATCACGACCTGGAAGAAGACCGAGTCGCGCACGGCGGAAGGCGCGGTACGAACCGAGTTCACGCCCGTCGAGCGGAAGGGGAGCGACCTCCTGCTTCCCGGCGCCAATCCGACCTTCAAGGGCGTGCGCGCCGACGGCCTTGCGCCGAAACTCGACTTCCTCTCGCTGATGCTCGCGCTGTTCCTCGGGACGGCGAGCCTTCCGCACATCCTCATCCGCTACTACACGGTGAAGGACGCCGCCGCCGCCCGCAAGAGCACCGTCGTTGGCATCGGCGCGATCGGCGTGTTCTATGTGATGACGCTCTACCTCGGCATCGGCGCGATGACGAGCGGTGCGCTCGATCCGATGGACTCGAACATGGCGGCGCCGCTGCTCTCGCGGACATTCGGCCAGTGGCTCTTCGCGGTGATCAGCGCGGTCGCCTTCACCACGGTGCTCGGGACGGTCAGCGGACTCATCCTCGCGGGCGCGGGAGCCGTCGCCCATGATCTCCTGCGCGATGTCATGCGGATCGAACTCGACGACGGGCAGCAGGTGAAGGCCGCGAGGGTCGCCGCGGTCGTGCTCGGTGCGGGCTCGATCGTGCTCGGCATCGTCTGCGAGAAGATGAATGTCACCTTCCTCGTCGGCTGGGCGTTCAATGTCGCGGCGAGTGCGAATCTTCCGTCGCTCGTCATGCTGCTCTTCTGGCGCCGCACCACGCGCGAGGGAATCATCGCGGCGATGTCCGTCGGACTCGTGTCATCGCTCGCGTGGATCCTGCTGTCGCCCGACACGCTCGAGAAGGTGTTCGGATACTCGGCCGTCGAGGCGGCGGAACTCACGATCGTGCCGTTCAGCCAGCCGGCGATCGTGACGGTCCCGCTCGGCTTCGCGGTTCTTGTCGCCGTGTCGCTGCTGTCGCGGCCGCGAACGGCCGCGAACGGCGCGTAAGCGGCGAAAATGCAACACGGCATCGAACTCGCCAGAGCTCGCCGCCGCAGCGGCGTGGAGTGCAATTCGGCATCGAACGCGCCAGAGCTCGCCGCCGCAGCGGCGTGGAGTGCAATTCGGCATCGAACGCGCCAGAGCTCGCCGCCGCAGCGGCGAGCGCTCAAATGAAGCGGGCGAAGGGGATCGAAACCCCGAAGGGGTACAGGGAGACCCTGGACGCGCCGAAGGCGCGGACACTGCGCGGCGCGAAGCGCCGTGCAGTTCGACCGCGTAGCAAAAGAGCCGGGCGCCCCGCGAAGCGGGTCGCCCGGCTCTTGCGAAGCGGGCGAAGGGGATCGAACCCTCGACATTCAGCTTGGAAGGCTGACGCTCTACCGCTGAGCTACGCCCGCAGCGGGAAGGCCCAAATATAGCGACTGGCTGAGAAGCGGGGAGAATCTTCGGAGTTTCATGCGGCCACGGAAGAGGGTCGAGTCGCTATCCTGTGCGCCCCTCCGACCTTACGGCCGCGAGGGGTCCCGCGGAAGGAAGAGCCTGCGGGACGCTTGTTCGTCATTGAAGAATCTCGAGTCGGTTCGTGCCGCTCGGGCTCCTTCGCTTTTTCGATCTTTCGGTTCAGAGTCCCAGTGGAGTCGAAGTCTCCACGCACTAGGAAGACAGCCAATATGCAGACTGCCTTCGCACGCAAGGCCCTTGCGCTTGCCGCGCTCGCGCCCGCCTTCCTCGCCACAGCCGCGTTCGCCGGCGAGGCGGACATCAAGCTGCCCGATGTGAAGGGCGCCCAGTTCGCCTACGGCCTCAACGGCTGGACGATCATGATGATC